>JAFRXM010000058.1 GCA_017443515.1 Bacillota bacterium
CGCACAAATGTTCGCACTATTTTTGTGTAACCTTCAGGACTTTTTCCCGTCCGTAATGGTATAATAGACCCGCGAACATGCAGCGACGCATGGTTTTGCCGATGGAGAACAACAATGAAAAAAGCAACAAAGAATCTTATACTGATAACGATGGCCGCTGTGCTGCTGTTTGCCGCCGCAGCCTGCGGGAATGTGCCGGAGGACAACAAGGCGCCGCAAAACAACGCAGCAAACAACAACGCGCCGGCAGACAGTGAAGTTACCGCAC
Organism: Bacillota bacterium; assembly: GCA_017443515.1. Classification (GTDB taxonomy): domain Bacteria; phylum Bacillota; class Clostridia; order Peptostreptococcales; family Anaerovoracaceae; genus RUG13409. Next base: position 269 of record JAFRXM010000058.1, read on the forward strand.
CCACAGACAAAAGCATCACCCTGAACGGCCAGGAGGTGTCGCCTCGCACGGTGCTTATCACGGTGTCCGACGATTTTACAGAAGAAGACCTGAAGGCTCTTCTCAAAAAGCACAGCCTTACTGTTAAGTACGATTACAGCAGCATGAAGATCTACGCGCTCACGACAGACCGCGACATGAACGAAAAAGAGCTGGCAGCGCTGCTGTCAGCCCTCACAAAAGAAAGCAAAGTTCTGAGCGCGGAGCCGGACCAGGTGATAAAGCTCACCGATCCAATTAAGCCACAGCTCAGTACACAGTAAGCCCGAAGGCCGGCTCTTATCGGAGCCAGCCTTCTTTTATTTTTGCCTTGAAATAGTCCGCCGTTACGCGCAGCTGCTCGTCTGTTATGGTATTTAACTGCGGCAGGTGCGCTGTTTTTATGTATATTTCCGCAGCTTTTTCCGCAGTCTCGATCAACCCGAAGGCCTCGTCCAGAGTCCTTCCCGTGCCATAGATGCCGTGCAGGCCCCACACCACGAGGCGGAACTCTTTCATCTTTTCGGCGGTGGCCTGCCCTATCTCGTTGGTACCGCAGAGCATCCAGGGCAGCACGCCGATCCCGTCCGGAAATACGAAGACGCACTCGGTCATCATCTGCCACAGCGTATGCGTGAACTCACGCTCATCGAGGCTGTGCACATGGGTCATGGCCAGGATATTAGTGGGGTGGCAGTGCGTGACGACCCTGTGCAGCGGGTCAGCCTTAAGGCGCGCCGCGTGGCTCATCAGATGAGCCGGAAGCTCGCTCGTGAACGTTCCGCCATCATCAAAACCCCAGAGCAGCTCCGCTGTCTTACCGCCGTCCGCCAGGCGTATTATCCCCAGGTCCTTTTCCGGCTGGTACTGCATGTTTTTGAAATACCTGCCGGTACCGGTGACGAGGAAGTATTTTCCGCAAAGCTCCGGAACTTCAAAGCCCGTGGGCATGGTCCTTAAGACCCTGCCCGTGTCCAGATATTCAGCCAGATTGTCTTCGCCTAGCAGCAGGCTTATGTTACCGCCGTTCCGCTCGTCCCAGCCGTGCGCGTACATGTTGGATGCGGTGCGTATCATTTCCACCATGAACGGTGCTGTGAGTATGTCCTTCATATCTTTATGCCTGCCTTTTCAAGACGCCTAAGGAAATCCTCCCGGCCCTTGAATATCATAGAATGCATTCCGGCGATCTCCGCCCCTGCCAGATTAAGCTCGCGGTCGTCCACGAACAGGCACTCCTTGCCCTTAAGGCCGAAGCGAGTAAGCAGCCTGGTGTAGATCTCGGGCTGCGGTTTTACGAGCCTTTCGTAGGCCGATACCACTATCCCGTCGAAATACTGGCTTCCGGGGACGCTGCTCCAGTAGTCGCGGTGGGTATACCCGGCGTTGGACAGCAGATAAATACCGTAGCCTTTTTCCTTGAGGCGCCTTACGACGTCCTCCATGCCCTCTACAGGGATTATGGGATCCCACCAGCGGGTAGCAAGTTCTTCGGCTATTTTGTGAAGCCTTCCGGGAAGCAGCGGCTTTGCCCTTTCCGCCACGTCCTGCTCGGTTATATATCCCCAGTCGTTCAGCGACCAGTTGGCGTTGCCGATGAAGACCACGTCTAAAAGCAGTTCCTTGTCCTCCTCGGAAATATCGTACCTGTCCGCAAAGGCCCGGATATCGAAATCCACCAGGACCTGGCCCATATCAAAAACTATATTTTTTATCAATCGATCCTCCTATGGCTCCGACCTGAGTTTCTTCTTATTTCCGCCAAAGAGCCTGCTAAGGCGCTCCCTGCGGCGCTTTCTGATCTCGAGCCTTTCCGAAAGATCCCTGGCGCCCACGCCGTAGACGAGCCACAGTATGATGCCGGAAACTATCATTATGAATACAGTCGAAGCGCATCTTCGCCCGGAAGCGTTGACGTTATAGCCGTAGAGGCCTTCGTCCATGGTCATGGACTGGATGACCATAGCGTAGGTCTTTCCGTACTTGCTGGCGAATGTGGCTGACATATCGTATTCGGTGAACAGCGCGTTGAAGTTCAGCGCGAATACGGCAAGTACGCTCGGAAGGATGATGGGAAGCTTTACTTTCAGGAAGGTCCTCAGGCCGCTGGAGCCCATGTTCCGGGCCGCGTCCTCCAGCTCCGAATCTATCGAGTAGAAAGCCGCCTTTATCATCCTGAGGCTGAATGGCAATTTGGTCACCACGTACGCCATGATTATCAGCAGTTTTACATTGTCCGCGTAGTAGAGGTTGGTATTTGCCACGTACCATACATCAGTGCTGTTGAAGTAGCTCCTGTAGGAGTAGCAGATCAGTATGGTAGGCAGCAGCCACGGGAAGAGCAGCGCGTATTCCAGGAATACTCCGCTCTTCTTATGCTTTGAGATATAGTTGCAGGCTACCACGACTATGACGCATGCAAGAGCCGCGGCTACGGCAGCAAGCACGAAGCTCATCTTGATACCGCCTAAAGCGTCCTCGTTGGAGAATACGCCGGAGATGGCGCCTTCCCTGGTCTTGTAGGTTCCTCTTGAGGTAAGGAACTCGTAGTCTTCCTTGCCGAAGAAGTTTATAAGGGTCCAGCCGGAAAGATCCAGCCTCTTCATCCTGATGGCTGTGTAGCTCTGGAAGCTGAACAGTATTATCATAACGACCGGAGTCATGTAGATGATGAACAGCACGTAAGCGTAGATGTGAGCTATCACGTTGGCCACGGGGTTATTGATCTTCTGCTTCTGAAGCCTGGCCTTGGTCTTGGATACCGAAAGGTAGTGGCCCTTGCGCTCGTAAGCGGTAAGCACCGTCAGCAGGATGATGGTGAACAGCGCCAGTATGATGGAAAGAAGCGCCGCCCTTGCCTGCGGGAAGGACTCGTCCGCAGAGGAGCTGCCCGCCAGCCTTACGATCTCGGGGTTTATGGAGTCATAACCCAGCAAGGTCGGTGAAGACATAGCGCAAAGACCTGTGATGAAGGTCATTACCGTAAGCGAGAACAGCGTCGGGATGAGGGTAGGCATTACTACCTTCCACAGAACCTTGAACGGGTTGGCGCCCATGTTGCGCGCCGCCTCCACTGTGTTGTAATCTATCCCTCGGATAGCGTTCCTAAGGAACAGCATGTGGTTGCTCGTACACGCGAAGGTCATCGTGAACACGACCGCTCCAAAACCCGTGAACCAGGTCTTGGAAAGCCCCGGGAAAGCGTTCGTAAGAAGCGGAGTAAGTATACCGTCGTTTGCGTAGAGGAACATGTACCCTGTTACCAGCGCGACGCCGGAGTATATCATGGTGGTCATGTAGCCGAGGCGCAGTATCCTGGCTCCCTTGATATCGAAATATTCCGTAAGAAGAACTATCGAGATACCCACTATGTTGACGGTTATCACGAGGATGATAGCCAGCTTAAGCGAGTTCCACACGTAATTCTTCATGTTGCCGGCAAGGAAGAAGCGGATGACGGCGAAAGGATCGGCTTCGCCGGAAGCGGTCTTCTCCTTGAATATGCTGGTAAGAGTGTTCCAGCATGGCACGACCATAAAGCCCAGGAACAGATAGGCAAAGAAAACTATGCCTATTATCCTGAAGATAAAGGTCGAATCGATGCGCTTTTCGTTAAGCATCTTCTTCCCCCTTCGGCTCGTAGCTCATGATGTTGCGGACGTTGAAGCTCAGGCCGACGACTTCGCCTTCCACGAACGGATTCGTGCCGTCGTTCTTTTCTATGACGCGGAGAGTCTGGCCGAAAGACTCGACCGTGTACTTGATGTAAAGGCCGTAATACTCTGATGCTACGACTTTGCCCTCGAACATGAAGTGCTTTCCGTCGTCCTTCTTGTTGATGTGCAGCCTCTCCAGACGTATGTAGTGATGCCACGCGGGATCGAGGCCGGCGCCCCTCGCGTTGAGCTCCGCCACCATCTCATCACCGAGCCTGTTTATATCGCCTATGAAGTTGCAGACGAACTCGGTCGCGGAATGGTTGTAGATCTCGTTCGGCGTGCCGATCTGCTCAATATAGCCCTTGTTGAACACCGCTATCCTGTCGGAAAGCGTCAGCGCCTCTTCCTGGTCGTGCGTTACGTAAATTGAGGTGATACCGAACTCTTTCTGCATCTTCTTAAGCTCGTTGCGCAGCTGGACCCTGAGTTTGGCGTCCAGGTTGGAAAGCGGCTCATCCAGGCATATGATGCTGGGACTGGTCACGAGAGCCCTTGCTATAGCTACCCTCTGCTGCTGTCCTCCGGAAAGCTGCGACACAGCTTTGGCGAGCTGCTCATCGGAAAGATCGACCTTCCTTGCTATATCCCTGACTTTTTCGTCTATCTCCTTCTTGCCCAGCTTCTTGAGCTTGAGACCGAAGGCGATGTTGTCGTAGACCGTCATGGTCGGGAACAGAGCATAGCTCTGGAACACTATGCCTATGTTCCTCTTCTCTATGGGAACGCGCGTGATGTCCTTGTCCTTCATGAAGACTGTTCCGCTGGCCGGCTGAATAAAGCCGGTGATGGTGCGCAGCGTGGTCGTCTTGCCGCAGCCGGACGGCCCCAGGAACGTGAAGAATTCGCCCTCTTTTACGTGTACGTTAATGTCGTGGAGAGCGGTAAAATCGCCGAATTTTACTACTATATCGTTCAGTTTGATCATGATAGTCAGACCTTTCAAAAAAATGGCGAGCCTTTAAAAGGCCCGCCACTGGTTCGCCAAATATTACTCTGCCTTCTTCTGGGTGAGTGTAGCCCAGTCGAGGTTAGCCCAATCCGGTTCTGCGGGAGCATCCTTCTGGTCTGCCCAGTAGAATCCGAGGTTGGTCATGATGTTTGTCCACTCTGCACTGTGTGCTCCGACGTACTCTGCGTAGTTCATGTCGGTGCCTGCTACCTTGTTCAGAGCGAAGTTCTTTAAGGTGTAGATCTCAGGAACTGTGGGATATACAGCCTTTGCAGCCTCTTCGTTGCAGGGATAGGTATCCCACTGCTCTGCCCATGCAGCCTGAGTCTCAGCGCCGCCGAACCACTCTGCGAACGCCTTTACCTGGAGGGTATCAGCCTCGGAACGGCCTGCCTTGTCCAGGATGCCTACGTACTCTGCGATGTAGTAGGTGCCGTCAGCTACCTCTACGAGTTTGCAGGTGTCCGGAGTAACGGGCTTTTCGGACTTGGTAGAAGCCTCATCCAGCTTACCGTAGTAAGCGCTGGAGTAGAAGGTGGATACCTGTACGTCGCCCTTGTTGAGAGGATCGAAGCCGTAGCTGTCGCCGGTGAAGTTACCGCCTGCGCAGTACTTCCACAGGGTCTTCCATCCGTCGATGGAGATTCCGCCTGCCGGGGAGCTGGGATCGGTGAACGCGTAGAGCATAGCGTTGTTGATGTTGGAGTTGGTGGTTCCGCCGACCTTGCCCTGGCGATACCACTTGTATCCGCAGTCAACGATGTCTGCCCAATGGTTGAACTTCAGAGCTGTGCCGTTGGTGCCGACTTCATCGTTTCTGTAGAGCATCAGGACGTTCTGGATGACCAGTCCGTATGCCTTGCCGTCATACTTGAAATCGCCGACTTTGCCTGCCCATGTCGGAGTCCAGTCCGCGAGCTTGAGGTTTTCGTAGTTGCCCTTGATGACCTGGCCCCAGCGGGTCTCGTTAAGACCGAAGAGGATGTCTCCGTCCTTCTTTTCGTTGGCCATCTGGACTGCCTTATCGTCTCCCTTGTAGACGGTGCTGTCGTCCAGGGAGATCTTGAATCCGTGATCTGCCGCGTACTTGGTGAACCACTCAACACGCGGAGTGTCGTTGGAATTGGAGTAAATACGAATGACGTAGTCCGCATTCGGCTTTACTTCCGCCGGTGTATTGTTTGCCGGTGTGTTGTTTGCCGGTGTGTTATTGGCAGGTGTGGAGCCGCCGCAGGCAGCAAGTCCGATCACCATGGCCAGAGCCAGCATGATAACTAATACTTTCTTCATGGTTTCCTCCTATATTGGGTGCATGTGCTCTGCACCTCACCTGACAATTTTATCACTTTAAATATCTTAGTCAAGCGATTAGACTAAAAATCACACTGCAGGGCTGTCTATAAAGGCAAAGGCCTTTTTCAGCGTTTCCGCAGCCTCGGGGATCATCCCGGGGTTGATCTGGTAGGCGTGGCAGCAGCCTTCCTGCATGTCGAATGCTGCCGCATGGCCGGCTTCCTTGAGTTTTTTGTACAGTTCCACAGAGTCGTCGTAAAGCGTCTCCGCATCCGTACAGGATATGAACACCGGCGGCAGGCCGGTATAGTCGCCGTACAGCGGAGAAACTATTGGGTCGCACAGGATATCAGGATCTATGTCCTCTCCGAACAGCATCTGCCACATGCCTTTGAGTATCAGATCTCCGAGTATGATATCCTTTCCAATATTTGCGCTGTGCGATGGGAAGTGCTCTGCGTGAGTAACGCAGGAAGACAGCGACACTATGGCCTTAGGCATGGGTATCTTTTCCGCACAGGGCAGCTCTTCAGCCCTCTTTTTCAGCAGCAGGGCCAGCGACAGCGACAGCATGCCGCCTGCGCTCTCGCCCATGAGCACTATATTTTCCGGGTCCTGGCACTGCGCGGTAAAAGCTCTGTAGGCCGCAAAGCAGTCGTCTATCTGGGCAGGCCACCTGTTCTCCGGAGCCAGCCTGTAGTCTATGCTGACGCAGTTGTACCCGAAGTTAGCTGTTATATACTGGGTGATGCCGCGCCTTTCTTTTGCGGATCCGGCGGCAAAGCCTCCGCCGTGGATGTAGAACACCCAGCCCTTAGTGTTTCCATCTTTTACGAAGCGCTCCGCGCGGACTCCGTCAAGGTTCAGGTATTCCAGGCTCACGCCCTCCGGAAGCGGAGGCGCCTTGCGCGCGGCGTTGCGCTCCCTTATAGCCTGCGGGTCCTCAGCCAGACCCGGCCCTCCTCCGATGGCCTTTTTAAGCATCTCGTTAAAAGCTTTTGCTTCCGCACTCGGCATACCGGTACCTCCTGTGAATAAATACCGGGCCCTCGCGGAAGACCGCAAAGACCCGGATGTAAGCACTGCAAGATCTATGGTTTTGATATCTTTATGTCCTTTGGAAACCCGCAACTGCAGGAATGGCAGGACCCGCAGTCTCCGCCGCAGCAGGACTTGCCCGCGCGCTTGTCGAGGACGAGCTTCCTGATGATAAGAGCTACGACAGCAACCAGGATCAGGAGCGCAACTATTGTACCGATGTTAAGTTTGAGCCATTCAAGCATTTTGCATCACTTTTCCGCCGGTCACTTCATCTGCGCGACAGCTCTGGCGTTGAGCGTCGTAGCCTCCTTGTATTTCTTTACAAAGAGCATATATATTATACCAACAAGGACAGCGATTGCAAATATCAATCCTATAATATTTACTTTGCCGGTGAACAGCCCGCCGAACTGGTTGACCATCAGCGCTATCGCGTAGGCGAACACGCACTCGTAGCCTATGGCGAACCAGGTCCACTTCGCGTTGTTCATCTCGCGCCTGATGGCGCCCATAGCCGCGAAGCACGGTGCGCACAGCAGGTTGAACAGCAGGAACGAGAATCCTGTCAGCATGGTGAACTGAGCCGCGAATCCCGCCTGGCTGCCGTAGAGGACGCCCATGGTAGCAACGATGTTCTCTTTTGCAACCAGTCCCGTGATGGACGCCACTGCGGCCTGCCAGTTGCCCCATCCAAGGGGAGCGAAGATCCAGGCGATGGCGCTGCCGACCTTCGCGAGTATGGAGGAATCTATCATTTCTTCTTCTATCATTCCGAAGGCGCCGTCCACCCAGCCGAACCTGGAAAGGAACCAGATAACTATAGTGGAGAGCAGGATTATGGTGCCGGCCTTCTTTATGAAGGACCAGCCGCGCTCCCACATGGACCTGAGCACGTTGCCCAGAGTCGGCCAGTGGTATGCAGGAAGCTCCATAACGAACGGAGCCGGGTCTCCGGCGAACATCTTCGTCTTCTTGAGCATGATGCCGGATACTATGATGGATGCCGCACCGATGAAGTAAGCAGAGGTCGCTACCCATGCCGCTCTTCCGAACAGGGCGCCCGCAATCAGTCCTATGAACGGAAGCTTGGCTCCGCAGGGAATGAAGGTCGTGGTCATGATGGTCATGCGGCGGTCGCGCTCGTTCTCAATAGTTCGCGACGCCATGATGCCCGGGATGCCGCAGCCGGCACTGATCAGCATCGGTATGAAGGACTTTCCGGAAAGTCCGAATTTTCTGAATATACGGTCGAGCACGAAAGCTATTCGCGCCATGTAGCCGCAGGCCTCAAGGAAGGCCAGCATAAGGAACAGCACCAGCATCTGGGGTACGAAACCTATTACCGCGCCTACGCCTGCAACGATGCCGTCCAGGATCAGGCTCCTGAGCCATTCCGCGCAGTTGATCTTGTCAAGAAGGCCTTCTACAAGCACGGGGATACCGGGTACCCACTTACCGTATATGGAAGTGTCCGGGGCGCCGCAGCCCTCCTTGTACTCAGTGTTCAGGAAGTTAGCGACCGCGTCCTCAAGGTCCGCCCTGGCAGCCACCGCGGTCTCTTCATCCAGCGTCTCCTCGTCCACTATGACATATTCGAGCTTGGCGTCAGCCGGTGTAGCTGCGATGAGAGCTTCAAGAGCAGCCTTAGCGGCGGTCGCGTCGAACTCCTCGCTTTCGATGTCGATTGCGTCGGCGGTCTCGTCGCTGCCGTATTCTTCTATATATCTTTCAAGTATGAGGTCGGTATCTCCGTAAGTCTCTTCAGCCTTTTCGAACTGTTTTGAACCTATGCCAAACAGGTGCCAGCCGTCGCCGAACAGACCGTCGTTGGCCCAGTCGGTCGCGGGGGCGCCCACGCCTACCATGGCCACCCAGTAAACTATGAACATCACGACCGCGAAGATCGGAAGTCCCAGCCAGCGGTTGGTGACGACTTTGTCTATCTTGTCAGAAGCGGTGAGAGTTCCGGCGGCTTTCTTCCTGTAGCAGGCTTTGATGACTTCGGCTATGTAGACGTAACGGTCGTTGGTGATGATGCTTTCCGCGTCGTCGTCGAGCTCGGCTTCCGCAGCCTTGATGTCCTCTTCGACGTGCGCCAGCGTAGCCTCGTCCAGCTTCAGCTGCTCAAGCACCTTATCGTCCCTTTCGAAGACCTTTACTGCGTACCAGCGCTGCTGCTCTTCGGGCATGTTGTGGACAACTGCCTCTTCTATGTGCGCAAGCGCATGCTCCACCGGGCCGGAATACTTGTGGGTCGGTATGGTCTTTGTGCTTCTGGCTGCCTCTATAGCGGCCTCGGCTGCCTCCATGACTCCGGTCCCCTTTAGCGCGGAGATGGGAACTACCTTGCAGCCCATCTGCCTTCCGAGCTCTTCAAGGTCTATCTTGTCGTTGTTCTTCTGCACCAGGTCCATCATGTTGATGGCCATGACTACAGGTATGCCGAGCTCTGTGAGCTGGGTGGTGAGGTAAAGGTTCCTTTCAAGGTTGGTGCCGTCCACGATGTTGAGTATAGCGTCCGGGCGCTCCTTGATGAGGTAGTTTCTTGCCACGACCTCTTCGAGGGTGTAAGGCGAGAGCGAATAGATGCCGGGAAGGTCCGTAATGGTGACTCCATCGTGCTTTTTTAGCTTACCTTCCTTCTTTTCGACTGTTACGCCGGGCCAGTTTCCTACGAACTGGTTGGAACCGGTGAGCGCGTTGAACAGGGTCGTTTTTCCGCTGTTCGGGTTGCCTGCGAGGGCTATTCGAAGATCCATATATAATAACTCCTTTCGATGTTTACTCTACTTCTATCATTTCCGCGTCAGCCTTGCGCAGTGACAATTCGTAGCCGCGGACGTTCACCTCGACAGGATCTCCCAGCGGGGCGACTTTTCTTACGTAGACTTCAATCCCCTTGGTGATGCCCATGTCCATGATGCGGCGCTTTACCGCGCCTTCGCCGTGAAGCTTTACGACCTTTACGGTATCGCCAATCCTGGCGTCTCTGAGTGTTTTCATTTATATACTCCTCCTTTGATCATATCATTATTTTGCGCGCCATCTCTTTGCTTATAGCTATGCGCGACTCCTTGACCTTCACTATTACGTTGCCGCCCATCTGGGTTATCACGGTGACGTTTCCGCCGGCCACAAAGCCCAGTTCTTCGAGGTGCTGGCGCACCTCGGGACTGCCGCCGACCTTCTTGATAATGTTTTCCTCGCCTGCTACGGCGAGCGCAAGAGGCATCATTTGCGTATACTCCTTCCCGGCCGCGATTAGCATCAGCTAACCAGCAGGCCCTTAAAAAGTTAGACTTTGCTAACTCAGTAATATATTATAGTTATCTTATGCTAACTTTGCAAGAGGTTTTTTGAATTCTGCAATCTTTTTTCTGCGTTCTGCAGCCGCCGTTGCGATTGCAATACCGCCCGGATGTTGATATAATGAACTTGCACAGAAAGGAGCAAGCCATGGCACTACTTGAATCCGGCGAGATGTATCTCGAGACCATACTGGTGCTTTCCAAAAAGCTTCCACAGGTGAGGTCGATAGATATAGCAGATGAAATGCAATACTCCAAGCCCTCCGTAAGCAGGGCTGTGGGCATACTGAAAAACAACGGCTATATCGATATAGACCACAGCGGATACATCACCCTTACCGCCTCCGGGAAAAAACTGGCGGAAAACATCTACGACAGACACCAGGTCCTCACCAGGGCGCTGATAAGCCTTGGCGTAGACGAAAAAACAGCGGCAGACGATGCCTGCCGCATAGAGCACTATATAAGCGAGACTACTTTTTCTGCCATCAAGGATCACATGAAACAATATTCCTGACGGCAAGGATCAGCAAGTTGAGAAGCACCGCGCCCGCGGCTGCCGCAGCAAGCAGCAGAAGCACGCATTTTCCTGACAGGGGGACTATCTCGAAGATGCCTCTTAAGATCAGGCCTGCCGCCGCAAGGCCTGCTGCGCAGCCTGCTATAAGCAGCGCGCGCATCCTGTTCAGCGGCCAGCAGATGTTGATAAGTATCATCAGACCTACCACGGCAAGTATCACGGTACAGGCCGTGGTTATTTCATTCATGGGAATTCCAAGGCGAGGCCCGATCTGCGCAAGAAGGATTATGATCACGGCGTCCGTGATCCCTGCGGGAATGGCCCTTGCCAGGATGTTTTTAAGGAAGCTGCCTCTTATGCGGTCCTTGCACGGGGCAAGCGCCAGGAAGAAGCCCGGGGCGCCTATCGTAAAGGCCGCCACCAGCGTCACCTGCGAAGGTATCAGCGGGTAGCGCATGGCGAACAGTATGGAGAACAGCGCCGCTATCAGCGAGAAAATGTTCTTTACGAGGAAGAGGCTGGCCGAGCGCTGTATGTTGTTGACGACCCTGCGCCCTTCCAGCACAGCGTCCGGCATGTGCGCGAAATCGGAGTCTAAAAGGACCATCTGCGCGGCATCCACAGCAGCCTCGCATCCCGAAGCCATGGCTACGGAACAGTCCGCATCCTTAAGCGCCAGCACGTCGTTTACGCCGTCACCGGTCATGCCCACGGTGTGGCCCGCAGCCTTAAGAGCCTTGATGAGGCTCCGCTTCTGGTCCGGAGTGACCCTGCCGAATACCGTGTAGCGCTCCGCAGCGGAAGTGATCTCATCTTCTGTTTTGAGAGTGCCGGCGTCCACGTAGTTTTCGGCGCCCTTTATACCGGCGGACTGCGCCACCCTTGAAACTGTGATCGGGTTATCCCCTGATATGACCTTTATCTGAACGTCCTGGTCCGCAAAGTAACCGAAGGTCTTTGCGGCGTTCTCTCTTATGGTGTTCTCCAGAAGGACCAGCGCCAGAGGCTCTATGTCCTTAAGATCTTTAAGCGCTTCTGCGTCCTGCCCCGCGGCGGACGCGGCTGCAAACAGCAGCACGCGGAAACCCTGCGCGCTGTATCCTTCTATGCGGTCTTTGTATTTCGTGTAATCATCTTTAAGTATGAATTCCGGTGCGCCAAGAGCGTAGACCTCGCTTCCGAACCTGGCCGCGGAATACTTGTATGCGGAGGCGAAAGGCAGCACCGCGTCGGCAGGACTGCCGGCCACACCGGCCACAATTTCCGTGCTTTCAGCGCCTGTACCGAAGTACTCCCTCAGCGCAGTGTTGGTTATATTGCCTTCGGGAAGCGCAGAAAGGAGCCTTCCGATCAGTTTTCCAAGGGATCCGCTGCGCACTGCATCTCCGCAGGCACCCTCTTCGCCGCCTAATCCTAAGGCGTCGGCGACCTTCATCCGCCCTTCTGTTATTGTTCCGGTCTTGTCCACACAGAGCACATCCACGCGAGCCAGGGTCTCGATGCACTTCATGTCGTGCAGCATGACCTTTTTCTGCGCCAGCCTTATCATGCTTACGGCAAGCGCCACGCTGGTAAGGAGGTACAGTCCCTCCGGGATCATGCCTATCACGGCGGCCACCATGGACACAATGCTCTCGGAAAAGCTCCTGTGCCCAAGCCAGAACTGCTGCGCGAAAAGCGCCAACCCCACGGGAATTATTATGATTCCTGCCGCGCCCACTATGCGCCCCAGGACCCTTATCATCTCGGAGCGTTCCTTGCGGTCCATTTTCTTGGCCTGAAGCGTCAGCTGCGCCGCGTAGGACTCCGCGCCTACCTTTACAAGCCTTGCGCGGCACTCCCCGGACACCACAAAACTGCCGGAAAGCAGACTGCTGCCCGGTTCTTTGTGTATCTCTACGGATTCCCCTGTAAGAAGTGATTCATTTACGTACGCGTCGCCGCATACCACCTCGGCGTCCGCGCAGATCTGGTCGCCGGCACGGAAGATGACGATATCATCCCTGACCAGCAATTCCGAAGCGATCTCGGAAACAGCGCCGTCCCTTACAACCAGGGCTTTTGGCGCGCTCAGCACCGTCAGCTTGTCCAGCACCTGCTTGGCGCGGATCTCCTGAACTATGCCTATAACGGTATTGGCTATGACTACCGGAAGGAAAGTGAGGCTCTTGTAGGAGCCGGCTATGATAAGAAGTACCGCCAGTACCGCGAAGATCAGGTTGAAGTACGTGAAGACGTTGTCCCTGATTATCCCGGCCACAGTCTTGCTCTCCGCTCTTACCGCGGTGTTCGCAAGGCCAGAAGCGATGCGCTCCTCCACCTGCCGGCTATTTAGCCCCTGCTCCGGCGAAGTATATGTTTTTTCAGTATCTATAACCATGCTCCCCCCAGTATGGTGGTCGCCATCAGTACGATGCAAAGAACTGTCAGCAGTATCATCCCCGCGTTAAGCCAGACGGTGGCAAAGCCAGTCCCTCTTGGAAGCTGCAGCGGCGCGGCCTGAAGCGAAGCATGCTTTGCGCTCTTTATCATAAGTACGCAGCCAGCAATTGCCAGGACAATAGTCACCAGGGTGTACAGCACGAAGAGAACCACCGGGACCGTGATGATCTCCTGAAGCTGCGCTTCCGTAAGATCCGCAAGATCCAGCCCCTCGCTGGCGATCCTGTAGACGCTGTCGTCCATCATCAGCGCGCCGGATACTATACCGCCCCAAAAGTTGACGAACATGTGCAGGCCTATGGAATAGCGCAGTTTGCCGGTCTTGGTGTAGACGTAGCCGAAGGCCAGCCCCAGGGCGGCTGCGTAGAAGAACTGCGACAGGTTCCCGTGGAAAAGGCCGAACATCAGGGCTGAGGTAACTATCGCGGTCCCCTGCCCGTAGACGTTCATGCGGTCTATCAGAAGTTTTCTGAATACCAGCTCCTCGAACACCGGCGCCAGTATGACCGTAAGGATGAACAGCGCAGGCATAGGAATGCCGCTCATCACGAAGTCCTCCACCGGGTCCGAAATGTATATCCCCATGGCGTCGGAGATGGACTCGTTGATGATGGATCCGAGAATGTTTCCTCCGTACATCAGGAAGAAGCATATCGGGACGATCTTAAGAAGCTGCCCCCGCCTCAGGCTGTTCTGTTCGAGCGGGTGCGCCGGCACCTTGCGCATGATGGCACAGCCTATCGGAAGCGCTATGCAGTACATGGGTATGTAGGACATAAGCAGCAGAAGGAGCGGTTCGTCCAGGACGTACGGATCTACATAGCCCAGCACCGCACCTATGACGATCTGGATCGCGTACGTCACCAGCAGAAACACAAAAGCGCCCAGCCCCAGACGCGAAAAAACCGCCCTGGCTGCGCTCAGATCCACTGTTCCTGCTGTTGATACGGTCCTTATCTCCATGCTATTTCTTATTATCAAATATTTTGCCGCAGAGCCTTACTACCTGCCCCACGAATATCGCGGCTATGAAGGTGCCCTCGCGGACCACCACCTTTTCCCCGGTAAAGGACGACAGCCCGCCCAGGAATACCACCTGCAGCGCTGCCGCTATAAGCACCAGGCAGGTATCCACAACCGTCTTGCAATTCCCGAAGGGCTTTTCCGTGACCTCGGACACTGCCTTGGACAGCCCGTCTGCAGCCATGGGCACCCAGCCCGGTTTCATGTAGGTATATACCCCAAGGCCTATCAGAACCACGCTTATTAGCATGTAGACCATGCGCATCACGTAGGTCTGCGGCACGGGAAAGCCCATGAGCAGATGCCCGAAGGCGTTCGGGTCCGTTCCGGTAAGGTCTATGATGTAGCCGAAAGCCACGCCCACCAGTATCTGAAGGACGTTCACCGGCCTGAAGCGTTTCCTAAGGATCAGAAACTGCAGCAGAATGCATATCAGGTGCACCGCGATAGTAGCAGTTCCAAGTGTGAATCCCCAGATCAGCTCTCCCGCGCGCGGGACAGAGCTTACCGGCGATATTCCCAGTCTCGTAAGCTTTGAAATATTTATACCTATAGCCACCAGCAGCATTCCGCCGATGTACTGAACTATCTTTTTTACTGTACTCAAACTTCTCTCCAATCAACTGCCTGAAGATCAGAATCCAAGGCTGTCGTTTACAATTATAACGTGTATCCTGCCCGGATGCCTGGAAAACCTTGTGATCAGGAACTGGCAGCATATGGTGTCCGGCGACTTGCAGTTGAAGCAGGATCCGGTCTGGGCGCAGGGCGTGGAAAGTCCGAAGCGCTGCGCGTTTATAGGTGCGGCAACGTTCCTGGCGCGCTTCATGGCGCTGTCAACATCCTTGCAGACCTTGTTGATCCCCACGATGAACAGCACGTGTTTCGGGCCGTGGGCTATGGCCGAGACCCTGTTGGAATTGCCGTCGATGTTGATCAGCACGCCGTCCTCGGTCATGGCGTTGACGCTGGCAAGAAAGAAGTCCGCATCGCAGGTCTTAAGGTAGGCTTCCCTCTGGTCAGCATACTGGCTGCGGTCAATGAAGTTGTAATTGCCGTTCTTTACCGCATCCACCAGTCCTATCTCCGCGGCGCTAACGCTGCCGCCCATGCCTATGGTGCTGCCCTCGGGTATGATCTCCAGCGCCTTTGCCAGAGCCTCTTCCCTTGTCGCGGCATAGTATCCGGTCATGTTGCGGCTCTCAAGGCCTTTTATGATCTTGTCCGCCAGAAGCTCGTACCTTTTTGTGACATGTTTGTTCATATCGCCCCTCCGTTTACAGCGTCTTCCCGATCTTTCTCCAGTACGGGATAAATACCGCGGCGGCTATGATCATAGCCAGTACGTCCGCTATGGGTGTTGCGAACGGTATTCCGTCGGCGCCGTACAGGTGGTCCATCAGGAACATGAAAGGTATGTCCAGGCAGCCTTTGCGCATCAGCGAGACCAGCATGGGCTTTACCTTCTGGCCCGTAGCCTGGAACATGGTTATTATCATCATAGTCACCGAAGTGCATGGAACGGTGACGCAAATTATCTTAAGTACGTGCTGGCCGTAGGCCACCGTGGCTGCGTCGTCTATGAAAGCCCTCACCAGGGGCACCGCGCAGGTAAACAGGAAGACAGCGCTTGCCGCAGCCAGCCCGAACGCGAACAGGAACGAAAGCCTCGCTGCTTTCCTCATGCGCTCGTGATCCCCGGAAGCATAGTTATACCCTATAAGAGGCAGCACGCCCTGAGTCATGCCGTTGGTAAAGGCGAACGCGAAAGTATCTATCTTCTTGCCTATTCCCATGCCCGCGATGGTCTGGTTGGAATACGAGACCACGAGCTTGTTGAGAATGGTGTTGGAAAGCGTGCTCATAAGCATAAGAAGGCAGCTTGGAAGCCCCACCAGTAGCACTTCTCTTGGGATGCCGCCTTTGAGCGTGTAGTTCCTGGGCGAAAAGCGTATGGTCATTACGTCGTGCTTCTTCATTATGAGTATGATGAAATATATCGTAGCGACCAGGTTCGACAGCATGGTGGCGATCGCGGCGCCGGCAACGCCCATGCCCAGCGGGAAGATGAACAGCGGGTCTAACGCCATGTTCAGTATGCCACCCATCGCGACGCCAAAGCTGGCCTCTTTTGAGTACCCTTCTGCCCTGACCATGTGTGCCAGGCAGGGATTGAGGACTGTGGGGACGGCACCTATAGCCAGGGTCCACAGCGCGTAGGCCGTGCAGTACCCGTAGGTGTATTCGTCAGAGCCAAGGATGGGAAAGACCGTGGAGCGGAACAGGAACATCGCAAGGCCGTATATGAAGGCTACCCCCGCAGCGGACCACATGCAGAAAGCTGCGCAGCGCCTGGCTTTGTCGCGGTCGCCGGCACCAAGGCTCCTCGAGATGAGGCTGGCTCCGCCTATCCCGAAAAGGTTCGAGATGGCCGCGAGCAGCAGGAACGGCGGCATTATCAGCGTGGCTGCCGCCACCTGGTTCGGGTCGTTCAGCTGCCCTATGAAGAACGTGTCCGCGATGCTGTATACTACGTGGATTATCTGACTTATTATTGTAGGGATCGCAAGCGAAATGATGGCCGATGCCACCGGCATCCGCTCGAAAAGCTCTGTTTTATCCTTTTTTGCTGTATTATTCTGCGCCATGTTTTTGTTATCCTTAAAATAAAATTGTAAACAAATACGGCAGACCTGTCAAGTGCAGCGGCTCTACACGAAAAATACATAATTGCTACTCATGATTTACATTTATCTTTTACCTTTTCTACCTGCGGTATCATTTATAATATGCGTGACAGAGGCGGAAATGCCTGTTTATGATATAATACTAATGGAGGACAACACAATGAAACGTAAAAATATAAGGTTAATTACAGCAATAGCGCTGGTGATGGCTCTGGCGGTATCCGCCACAGGTTTTGTCTTCGCGGACAGCACAGGATCCGAGGATGGCGCGCTTCAGACCGCGTTCGGCGGATGGTTCGGCGGCCAGCAGGGAACGATGCCCGGCAGGATGGGCGGTAGCGCAAGCTACGCCAGCGAGCCCTCGGAGATAGTCACCAGCACCCTCACATCAAACAGCGCGGAAGAGCTCAGCGCAGACCTCGCAAGCGCCGAGACCATAGTGATGAGCGATTCCAACAACAGCGTCAAGATCAGCAAGGCCGGTACATACATAGTCACCGGCACCTGCAGCAACGGCAACCTGGCTGTAAAGAAAGGCACCACCGGAGTGGTCCTGATCCTAAAAGATCTGGATCTTACGAGCACGGTCGGCGCCACTGTTTCACTCAACAAAGGCACCGAGGTGAAGGTCATCATCCAGGGTACCGTTAAACTTACGGACAATGAGAGCCTGGCCGATGAAGAATCCGACGATTTCGACGGTGCGGCTCTTAAGGCCAAGGCAGGCTCTTCTGTGGTGCTTACAGGCGACGGGACTCTTATCG
This sequence comes from Bacillota bacterium, assembly GCA_017443515.1. Lineage (GTDB taxonomy): Bacteria > Bacillota > Clostridia > Peptostreptococcales > Anaerovoracaceae > RUG13409. Next base: position 18,033 of record JAFRXM010000058.1, read on the forward strand.
TCAACGGAAACTGTAAGAACGGCATCAAGGTCTCCGACCTGGAGGACGATGACAAAGCTGCAGGCTACACCGAGGCAAGCTTCATAATCGACGGCGAGGACCTAACCATAAAAGTTACAGCCGCCAACGACGGCATCAACTCCGGCACGGACCTTACCATAAAATCCGGAAACATCACAGTCTCGGCTGCCGATGACGGAGTCAAAGCCGACTACATCCTCACCATAGGAGAGGAAGGGACCGCCGGCCCGACCATAAACGTCGCGAAGTCCAAGGAAGGCATCGAAGGCGCGACCATCAATATCTACAGCGGAACCATAGATGTTACCGCATCCGACGACGGCATCAACGCCGCGAACAGCGACCTAACAGGCTACACCTACTCGCTGAACATCATGGGCGGCACCATAAATATCAGCGCCGGATCCGACGGGATCGATTCCAACGGCAACGTGAATATCATCGGAGGCCTCACCACGATCCTTAAGTCCGCGAACAACGGCGGCAACGGCGGCCTGGACTATGACGGCAGCGGCTACGTAAAGGACGGCTGCCTGGTGAACCCCTTCGGCACCACGATGGACTCCGGTAAAGGCGGAATGGGAGGAATGGGAGGCCAGCGCCCCGGAAGGACCGAACAGGGCGACGGAAGCACAGATTCGAGGCAGAGCGGCCAGCAGCCGTGGTCCGGTCAGAAAGGTCAGGACGGAATGGGCAGCCAGAAAGGCCAGCGCCCCGGAATGAACGGCCAGACTCCTGATGGCCAGAGTGAAGCCACCCCGGACAACGGAACCCGCCAGGGACAGATGCCCCAGGACGGCCAGCAGCCTCCCGAGCCTCCTCAGGACGGCCAGGAGCCTCCCGAAGCACCTCAGGACGGCCAGCAGCCTTCCCCTGAAAACACAGAGGCCTCTGAAGACCAGCAGCTCAACTGGTTCCAGAGGCTCATAAGAACTATCATCGGATGGTTTACAAAAGATATCAGCAGATAAACTCCCTTATCTGATCTGCTATGATGTGCATCAGCCTGGTGCGGGCCTCGATGGACGCCCAGGCTATGTGCGGAGTTATGAACAGACGGTCGCTGTCCTGGTAACCAAGGAACGGACTGGCCTTGCTCATCGGCTCCTCGCAGAGCACGTCAAGCCCCGCAGCGGCTATCACGCCCTCTTTGAGGGCTTCCATAAGATCTTTTTCAACGATTATCGGACCGCGTCCCACGTTAATGAGGACTGCGGTCTTTTTCATCCTGGAAAGCGCGGCAGCGTTTATGAGGCCTTCGGTCTGAGCGTTCAGCTGCGCGTGGATGGAGACTATATCCGAGCTTGCCAGCAGCTCGTCGAAACTGACCTCTTTGTAGTCCTCCGTGTGGTTCCTGCCAGAGGTGGAATAGTACTGGACCTTGCAGCCAAACGCGCTGGCTATTCCCGCCACCTCGCGGCCTATTGTTCCCAGGCCTATGATGCCCCAGGTCTTTCCGGCCAGCTCGCAGAAGGTATTATCGTAATGAGTAAACAGCCTGTCGTCCGCGTAGCGCCCTTCCTTTACGTAATCGTCGTAGTAGCGCAGGTGCTCCCATACGTAGAACAGCAGCGCGAAGGTGTGCTGCGCCACGGTCTTTGTGGAGTAGCCGGCAACGTTGCGCCACTCTATGCCGCGCTGCGCAAGGTAGTCTTTGTCAAGGTTGTTGGTTCCGGTAGCGGTGACGCATACGAGCTTCAGGCGCTCTGCCTGCCCTATCGTGTCCTTGTTGATCGGCGTCTTGTTCAGGACGATTATGTCCGCGTCGCGGGTGCGCTCCAGCGCCTCTGCCGGCGTGGAAAAATCGTACATTACGACTTCGCCCAGCGCGTCGAATTCGGAAAGATCAAGGTCGCTTCCTATGCTTTTGCGGTCAAGAAAAACTATCTTCATGCGTAAAACTCCTTGTTTTTTGCAGGGCCGGGGTTCACTTTCTGAGCGCTGCGGCGCAGTTCGGGAAATCGAAATAGGTGTCGGGGTACGGTTCGTCCGCCAGCACGAAGTGCCACCACTCGCAGTCCAGGGTGTTAAAACCGTTGCGGACCATGACTTTCTGCAGCAGCATGCGGTTGTCGTACTGCGCTTCACTTATGTCCCTGCAGTCCGGGTGCGACACCGGCCCGAAGAAATCGAACGGGCTGCCCATGTCCAGCTCTTTTCCGGTCTTCATGTCCAAAAGAGTGATATCCACTGCGCTGCCGCGGCTGTGGCTGGACTGCTTTGCGATGTAGCCTTTTGCGAACAGCTCCTGCTTTTCCAGGTCCGGGTAGAAGTAGGGCTTCATGCGCAGGTCCTGGTCCTCTATGCCCCAGAAGATGAAGTGCTTTACGGCTCTCGCAGGGCGGTAGGCGTCGAACACCTTGATCTGGTAGCCCATCACAAAAAGCTCGTTGGCGGCGGACCTGAGCGCCCTTGCTGCCTCGAGCGTTACTATCGCGCAGGGCTCTTCGTAGCCGTCGATGCGGTCCCCTATGAAATTGTATGTTGAGTGGTAGCGGATCTCCTGGATCACGTGCGGCACATAGTCAGCCATCAGCACGAAACCGGAGGCGTCCATTGTACTGTCCTTACTGCTCACTTTGCAGTTCCTCTCTTTTGCGCCTTAACACGGCGCACCAAATATGTTATTATAAATTATATACGGTATTCATCGCGTTTTAAAGGAGAAACCAATGGAAATATCACGCAGGCTTGCAGAATTCGTTGAAGGACTTAAGTTTGAAGACATCCCGCGCCACGTCGTGGAGGTCGAAAAGCAGTCCATACTTGACAATATCGCAATAATCAGCGGCGGCGCAGACGGCGACGGCTGCCGTGAGTTCGTGGAATACGCTGAAGAAGCTTCCGCCGGAGGCCGCGGTGAGGCCACAGTTCTGGGCTTCAACAAGAAGCTGCCTGCCATCTGGGCAGCGTTCGCCAACGCCTCGATGGTGATGGCTCTTGACTTTTCAGACACTTCCGCCACCGCCACCATTCACCCGAACACCTCCACATTTACGGTAAGCCTGGCGCTTGCCGAAAAGCTCGGCGGCGTATCCGGAACGGACTTCATAACTGCTATGGTTGCTGGTTCCGAGGTAGCCTGCAGGCTTGCCCGCGCCGCAGTCTCGTCCAGGTTCTCTATGTACGGCTTCTACCTGCCGCCGGTGTTCACATCGTTTGGCGCTACAGCTGCCGCATGCAAGCTTCTGGGGCTTTCCGCCGACCAGATCATAGACGCCTGGAGCCTCAACCTTTCGCAGTACACCTGCAGCTCCGAACTCACGAAGAACAAGGAGACCCCTATAAGGTCCATACGCGAGGCTTTCGGCGCCAAAGCCGCCATGTCCTCCGCCCTGCTCGCCGCCAAATGCATTAAGGGTTTCAAGGACCCGTTCGAAGGCCAGCAGGGGTTCTACACCGCCTACTTCCAGGGCGACTACGATCCCGAACCGGTGCTCAAAGGCCTCGGGGAGGACTTCGAAGCAGCAAAGCTCATCTTCAAGCCCTGGCCCTGCTGCATGGGCAACCACGGCTGCATCAACGCGGCTCTCAACATCATGAAAGACAGCGGGATCAGACCCGAAGATATAGCAGCGATGGAAGCGGAGGCTCCTACCGTCGCGAGGGTCGTTCTGGAGCCCGCTGAGGACAAGAAGCGCCCGAAGAACGCTATAAACGCCAAGTACAGCATGCCGTTCACGGTATCCACAGCCATCATAGACGGCAACGTGACACTGGACAGCTTCAAGGAAGAAAACCTCACCAGACCCGATGTGCTGGCTCTGGCGGGCAGGTTCACCCACAAGCTCAACGACGAGTGGGACAAGAGCCTAGGTATGAAGACCGGCGGCCAGCTCACCATCACCACAAAGGATGGAAGAACATTCACCTCGAAAGTCTCGAAGACCCTCGGAAACCCCGAGAACCCCATGACGGAAGAAGCTTTCGAGGCCAAGTTCTTCTCCTGCATGAGCAAGGCGGCCTGCCCCAAGACCCACGAAGAGCAGGCAGCGGTCCTCGCCCACGTCAAGGCCCTCGAAGCCATAAACGACATGAAAGACCTTGCAGCAATGCTGTAAAAACCCGGGACGGTCCTAAGTTTTCATGAGATCGGGGACGGTCCCTGATTTCGCTTTTACAAATAGTGGTAATTTAAAGGCGGCCGGGCTATAAAGCCTGCCGTCCTTTTTATGTATGGCACTGAATGCTTGCTCTTAAGCGAGACTTCGCTAGCGCTCGATTGAGAGGAGGCTGACGAAAGGAAGCCTCAGCGAGATCGAAAAGCGGGCTCGCGCAGAGCAACATTCAGCGCTGTATACAGAAAAAGGCGACTCCTTTGTGCATGTGGAGCCGCCTTGTATTGCCATACCATTATTTACCAAAATGAAAACCAGAACCGTCCCTGTTTTTCATTGAGATCCGGGACCGTCCCCGATTTCAGATTATACGGACTTCGTCGCCTTCGACCTTGAAGATGCCGGGGTCGAGGTCCATAGCCGCTGTGATCTTGTTTACGTACTGGATCACCTCGTCGAAGCGCTCGTCTCCGGGCTTGCAGAGATAGGTCTGGCTGCCCACGGGCAGATAAGCCGGCAGGTACGAAACACCAACGATCTTCTTGTCCTTGATGACTGCCTTGGCCACCATGGTCAGGTACGAATCCATCGGGAAGGACCTCGTGGTGGTCTTAAAGGCATCGGAGATGGCGGTCATCTCGCGGTGGCTCTTGGATGTGCGCATGTCCTGGCCCTTAAGCTCCTGGTCTCTCTTGAAATTCATTACCTCTTCCATGCAGAAATTGCCCAGTCCGTAGAAAATGACCTTTCCGTTGTAGACTTCTATCGGCTTGAGTATGTGCTGGTGATGGCCTATGACAAGGTCCGCGCCTGCGTCTATCGCGAAGTGCGCGTAGTAGCGCTCGTAATCGGTGATGACAGCTTCCTTGAAGTGTATGCCCCAGTGGAAGGAGCAGATGACTATGTCCGCTTTGGTGCGGGCTTCCTTTACCTGTGCCTGCATGCGCTTGAGATCGTCCGGATGCGGGAAGGTGTAGATCCTGCAAGGAGTGCCCGGCTGGTCGTGTTCTACAGGAACGTAAGCGGTTATTCCCCTTGCGGGGTTGACACCGGGCCTTGCCTCCTCAGCCCAGAACCCCTGCGGAAGTATGGAACCGTAGCCTAAGACAGCGACCTTCGTGCCCTCCACATCTATTACCGGGTACTGGCGGGCGATCTCCTCGTTCTCGCCGGCGCCGGTAAGATAGAGCCCTGCTTCGCGTATATATTTAAGCGTATCCTTAAAAGCGGTACGGCCGTAGTCCAGAGCGTGGTTGCTGGCAAAAGACAGGACGTCGAAGCCCGCGTCCTTTATAGCCTCAAGGCATTCAGGCCTTGAAGAGCAGCCCATGCGTGTGCAGCTCGAAAGCTCCAGCCTGTCGGACAGCACGGATTCCAGCTGGCCGAACACCAGGTCTGCGCTGCGGAAATAGTCCCTGACATTCACAAAGTACTCGAAGAAATTGTCGCGGTACAGGCCTACGTCGCCTGTAGCAAGGAAAGTGAGTCGGTCTTTCATTCTATGATCCTTTCTGGCAGCGGGCGCCGCCGGTGTGATACGTTTCTTTAAGAATATAATATCATTTAGCAGGAAAATGCACAAGAAAAATCCCCCCTGCGGATGCAAGGGGGATGATCGCTGATTTTAAATTACTTAAGGAACAGCTTAACCTTTTCCATAGCGGCCTGCCATTCCTTCATGAGGGATTCAGATGTCCAGTCTACAGAATAGTACTTGGAACCGGTGTTAGCGCGGCATCTCTTACCGAAGTCAGAGTCCGGAGCTTCCTTGTCGATAGCGTCGATGCAAGCCTTGATCTGTGCAACAACTTCGTCCGGAGTAGAAGCCGGAACTACGAAGAAGCTGAAGTTAGCAAGGTTGTACTGCTTAGCCTTCTCTGCGCCGAATACATCCTCAAGAGTCGGGATGCTCTTGATGAGGTCGAGGTTCGGAGCGTCAGTCGGTGTGTAGTAGCTGAAGTCCTTGTCGGGCCTGCAGTTGATGATGGCCTTGACCTTTGCGCCGGTCTCTTTGTCAGCCATCAGTGCAGCTGCGGTGTTCTCATCGAGCATTACGATGTTGATGTTGTTTCCGAGAAGCTCGTTGGTGCAAGCCTTGGAGTCGGTAGCAGCCCAAACGACCTTATCCTGGAGGTTTCTCTGATAGAACAGAGACTTGGTCTTGGAATCCATTACCTTACCCTTGATGTCCATTACAGTGACCTTGCCAGGGTTCTCGTTGATGTACTTCTCGAGCTCTTCCCAGTTGTTGTAGGGATTAGCGGTGTTGGTGAGCAGTACGCATCCGGAGTACGGATTCGGCTGAGCGATTCCGCAAACGGGCTTGAACAGCTTAGCGTCGGTCGGGTCCACAGTCCAGATACCCTGGATGTAGTTGGACAGGTTGTTCAGACCGAAGAGCATGAGGGTCTGGCCGTCGCCCTTAGCCTGGGAGAGCTTAACTGCGAGGTTAGCGCCGCCGCCCTTTTCATCGTTGGTAACTGTGACCTTTGCGCCTGTCTGCTTGATGATCCAGTCCTTGATGGTCTGGATGTTGTTATCAGTCAGGGAGCCTGCCTGATATCCGGACAGGAGAGTTACTTCTCCATTGGGCCACTTTGCGGCAGGCTGAGTGTTGTTTGCCGGTGTGGTGTTGTTTGCCGGTGTGGTGTTGTTCGCAGGGGTATTGTTTGCGGGAGTGTTTCCGCCGCATGCTGCAAGAGCAAATACCATTCCGAGAACCAGAAGAATTGCAATAACTTTCTTCATGTTTTAGTTCCTCCTAAATCATAACTATGCTGATATATTCAAACCCTGAACTAAAGGGTCTGGATCGAATTAATCCTCGAGCTCTGCCGCTGCTTCTCTTGCTGCGTCGTTCTTGGACTTTCTGCCCTTCTTGATGAGCGGGGAGACGAATCCGTAGATGAGAACGAGCGTACCGGCAATGATGAATGTGGCGGAGATCGGTCTGGTGATGAATTCCGCGCCGCCGGTGGTGGAACCGGTAAATCCTCTTCTGGTGTACATCTCAAGCTGCGGCGAGAGGATGAACGCCATCAGGAACGGCAGGCTGTTGATACCGAACAGATCCATCAGGATACCGAGCACGCAGCTTCCGAGCGCTACCCACAGTCCGAAGAAGGTCTGCGTGGACATGTACGCACCGGTAAGAGCGATGACTACGATGAAGCTGTACAGATAGTGATAAGGTATCTTCAGCAGCGCGGGGAATGTGGGCATTCCGAGTGTCTCGTAGAGCAGTATTACTACCGCGGACACGAGGGCTGCAACGAATATCATGTAAACGACATCCGGACGGTCCTTGATGAGCAGCGGGTTCGGGTTTACGCCCTGAGACTGCAGAGCGGAGATGAACTGTACGCAGGAAGCGTCGCCGGGGATACCCAGAGCGATGAGCGGGATGAGAGCGCCGCCGATAGCGGAGTTCTTTGCCGTCTCGCCTGAGATGACTCCCATGATCTCGCCCTTGCCCCACTTGGACTTATCCTTGGCAAGCATGTTCTCCATGGAGTAGGACATGATGGATGCCACCGGGCCGCCGAGGCCGGGCAGGAATCCGATGACCAGACCCAGTATCCATGCGCGGAGGAATCCGAGTATGTTGTGGGAAAGGTCTTTTCCGGGCCACTTGAACTTGCCGACCTTGATGTTGAGGCTGGCGTTTGCCTTTTCGTGCCTTGCGTACTCCAGAAGTATGATCTTCGAAGCGAAGAGACCGAGCATGACGCTGATCAGGTTGAGTCCGCCGAGGAATTCGACGTTTCCGCCGAACATGAACCTTGGACGTCCGCTGATCGGGTCAGTGCCTATAGTTGCCATGAAGATGGCCAGGCCTACGCCTATCATACTCTTAGCCATGTTGGCCTTGGACAGACCAACTACCATGAGTATAGCGCAGTAGCACAGTGCCGCGTATTCCCAGGATCCGAGGTTTACAGCCCACATAGCTATGGCTCTGCAGGCGAAGATAGCCAGGATGATGGAGGGCAGCGTTCCGAGGAAGCTGGACGTTACCGCGGCTGACAGCGCCCTCACCGGGTCGCCTTGTTTTGTGAATTCGTAACCGTCCCAGACGGTCGTCAGCGATGATGATGTTCCCGGTATACCGAGAAGAATGGAGCCTATGCAGCCTCCGCTCATGCCTCCGATTACTATGGAGATGAACAGAGCCATGCACATCTTCGGGTCCATCTTGTAAGCTATGGGAAGAAGTACTACCAGCAGGGTGCTGCTGCCCAGGCCGGGGATGGCGCCGAGTATAACACCTGCGAGAGAACCTGCGATAACAAAGATGAGGCCCTGGACGGTAAAGACGTCTTTAAATGCCTGAAGCAAATATTCTGCTACCATATCTTTACCTCCTTACTTGAATAACTTGAACAGCAGGCCGGTCGGCAGCTTAGCCTGCAGGCCGATAACGTACGCTACATAGATCAGGGCGCCCGCGATTATCGCGTAGATGAGGCTCCTGATCACCCTCTTCTTTACAGGGTCTTCCGGACGGCTCTGGGCCTGGAACATCAGCGTGAGGATAAAGAGCATGATAGGAACTGCTATCATGAATCCGACCAGCCAGAGCAGAAGTACGAACAGCAGATAAACGCCGAAGATGAGCGCTGCCGACTTCCACTGCGATTTGGTCAGGAAGGTCTTTCCGTCTTTGCCCGGCTTGATGAGCAGGATGATACCGCACACCAGGATGAGGCCGGCACCGATATACGGGAACAGCTTCGGACCCGGGTCCCCTTTGCTGGTGGGGAAGTCCAGACTTGAAGTGATGTATATTATCCATGCGGATAACAGCACACTGCAAATGCCAAGGATACGATCCTTTTTGTTTGAAGTCTTCATAAACCACCTTTCAAAACACAAATGATAACTTAACAACCTATATTGTGCCTTACTTCATCAAAAAAATCAAGAGCCAAATCATTTTATGGGGCAGAAAAGGATGAAATATACTGTAAAAGTATGTTATTATATTACTACATAGGAGGTACTATATGACACCCAGAGATAATATCTATAATTTCTTCAAAAACAAGGACTACGAATGGTTCCCCAGCAGCGGAGACGTGCTGGTATTCGAACCCGAAGAACTGCACGATTACAAGGCCCGCGGCATGATCAACCAGCAGGTCCCGTTCGACCCGAAGGACTACGGCGGAGAAGGCTGGTTCGGCCTTAAGTGGCAGTATGTTCCACAGGTGCGCGGCTCTATCACCGTAGGCAGGATCATGGATGATCTTTCGGACTGGAGGGACGTTCTTCAGTGGCCCGATCTTGACGCGTGCGACTGGGCAGGCATCAAGGAGCGCAACAAGGACTACCTCAACACCGACAAGCTCATCTCCACCACCATTTACACCGGATATCTTGAAAGGCTCATCTCCTTCGTGGAGTTCGAGGACGCAGCCATAGCGCTCATCGACCCTGACTACGAAGAGGACGTTACCGAGATCTTCACAAGGCTCACCGATCTTTATATCGATTACGCAAGGCGCATGCACGAGTGGTACAACGTGGAATACTTCCTCGTCCACGACGACTGGGGCACCCAGAGGGCTCCGATGATCGCTCCGGACACCCAAAGAGAGATGATACTCCCCCATGTAAAGCGCCTGGTGGATGCTATACACGAAATGGGCTGCCTTTATGAGCAGCACTCCTGCGGCTTCATCCACGACACCATACCCAACATCATAGATTCCGGCGCGGACACCTGGGTAGGCCAGGAATGCTGCGACAAGGAGATGCTGGTAAACAAGTACCACGACGTATTCAAGTTCGGCGTAAGAGTTCCCAACGCTCCCGGCGCCACCCCGGAACAGTCCGTAGCAGCTCTTAAGGAGTACTACGAGAAGTACAAGGGCAAGAACGTATGGTTCTCCGTCAGCAGGCTCATGCCCAAGGAAAACGCAGCCGCAACAACAGCATACTTAAGAAGCATAAAGTAAACGTTACGACCGATATTTCATGAACAACTCGCATACAAAAGAGCTGCACGACCAGATCGAAAAGGATCTGGAAGCGTCCCAGAAGTCTAACGACACCGAGGACCGCTTCGAGACTCTGGTCTACGGGCATCTCTCGATGATACTCGCACACTTTTTCATACGCATACGCTTCAGCGCCAATACAGTGACTCTTCTGTCGCTGGTGTTTGGCGTCTTCGGAAGCTTCTTCTTTTACTCCCAGAACCTGCTGATCAACTTTATCGGGATACTCATAGAGTTCTTCGCGGTGCTTCTGGACTGCGCCGACGGGCAGGTAGCAAGGCTCACCCACACCAGCAGCCAGCTCGGAAGATTCCTCGACGGGCTGGTCGATTCGGTGAACTTCGCCGCGATCTACATCGCCCTGGGTCTGCGAATGATGAACGAGCGCATCCCCTTCACCGGGCTCAAATGGTCCTGGGGGATATGGATAGTGATATTCATTTCCGGGTACTGCCACGCGGAGCAGGCGAGGATGGCTGACTACTTCAGGAGCCTTCACCTGCACTTCCTCAACCAGTACAACACGGCGTTCTTCACCACCTCGGACAAGATCAGAAAAGAGCTTTCCGAAAGCAGGAACACGCCTCTTTACAACAGGATATATCTTGCGGTCTACTACCTGTACACAAAGGCGCAGGAAATGATGAGCCCCAACACCCAGAAGCTCCTCAATTCTATCGAAGAAAACGGCGGCGAGATATCCGAAGAGCTTTCGGAGGCATTCACCTCAAAGAGCAGAAAGTATGTCCAGCTGACCAATGTCCTGACCTTCAACCTCAGGGCGTACGCGCTCTTCCTGCTGATACTGCTGAGGCTGCATCCGTGGTTCTTCCTGTTCAACATCTTCGTTCTGGGCGGGATAATGATCTTCATGGTGACGCGCTATGAAGGGATCGCAAAAGAAGTATACGACGAGTGGTTCGCAAAGTAAGCACAGTTTTAGCGGAGGTACCGGAAATGGATTACAGAAGATTCAACGACACATACGTTGTGCGCATAGAGCGCGGAGAGGAAGTCGTATCCAAACTCACCTCGATCTGCGAAGCAGAAGGCATAAAGCTCGCCAGCATAGAAGGCCTGGGCGCGGCGGACTACGTCGTTATGGGGCTCTACAGCGTCGAAGAAAAACTCTATCATAAGACGACACTTTCCGGCGAGGAATTCGAGGTCTGCTCCATCCTTGGCAACGTTTCGGAAAAGGACGGCAAGCCTTACCTTCACATGCACATCTGCGTGGCCGGCGCCGACGGCATCGCGCGCGGAGGCCATCTCAACGAGTGCCGCATCTCCGGCGCCTGCGAGATGTTCCTGCGCCGCCTCGACGGGCACGTCGGACGCATGCAGGATCCTACTACCGGCCTTAACATCTACAGCTTCGACTAAAAGCCTCAGTACGCCAGACTAAAACCGGTCTCTGCCATGCGGCAAAGACCGGTATTTTTATGCGTTTTAGTTCGTCCGCTCTTCTGATCAGAATCCGGGGATAGCCAGAGAATCCGCCTTTGTGGCCAGCCTGGAAGCGTCGAGCACCGACTCAAGGATCCTAAGGAACTGATCCACTTCTTCTTCGTTATTGTAAATACCGAAGCTTACGCGTATCATGCCCGGGGTGTTCCTGTCTATGCAGTTCTCGTAGGTCTTGGCTGTTTCATCATCAGTTGTTTGCGGGGGTACCGCATCCTGCCAGCACGGCCAGGCACATGACAGCCGTGAGCAGCAGGCACAGTATTCTTGTTTTTCTGTTCATAGATCCACCTTTTTTTACGCAGAAAAATATCGTACTGAATGATAATAATAAACTGACATAAAACTGTCAAGTATTAAAACTCCGATGTTATTCGGCTCTCCAGATCAATACCGTTTCTCCAAGTGAATCAAAACCAAAACCCTCTGTCGGGATAAGCCCCTGCAGTGATGGGTCATACGGGTCTTTTTGTGTCTTTTCAATCAATGCCTTTCTGTTCTTGACCAATCCGCTGTTCCACTTTGCGATCAGTTCGGTGCTCATTTCAGGCGCATAGAATATTTCTCTGATGTTTCCATCCAATACTATTCTGGTAGGCCAGGAGAACAGGTTGTCCCCCGCTGCGCTGCCATTTTCGGTGAATGCACCTCCAAAAATGCTCCATTGCACACGCAGAGCGCTGTGTTCCTGTATCATCTCCTGATGTAAACTGAATGGACTCCAGGTCCATGCGTATTTTGTGCCGCTCTCCCCCGCTATCATATACTGGGTCCTGGCTTCGCCGTAAGTCACGAACATGCTTATAGTATCGTCATCGTTGATCCTGTAAATGTAGTAGAGATAATTATTGAAATCGGATTCCTTCGGGGTGATTACGACCTTTCCTGCTTCGGTTGAAACAGACAAAGCCTCTGCACCTCTTGGTGCAAATCCCCGCTTTACCGGCAGGCCGTATTTTACGAACAGCGTTAAGAAGACGATCAAAAGAGGCAGGAGAATGGCAACGATCCCCATAATTATATTAATGAACCGTTTTTTTATGTTGTTGACCGGAGCTGAGACATTTGCATCAGGCACTTCGATCTTAGTTTCCATTTGCATCTGGCTCAGCAAGGTTTTGCATTCTTCGCATTCGGCGAGATGCTCGTCCACGAATTCCACGCTGGCCTGGCTGAGGCTGCCGTCTGCATAAAGAGGCAGAAGATCCTGTACTATATCACATTGTGCTGTTTTCATTTTGATGCCTCCAGTTTTTCTGCTATTTTAGCCTTTGCCCTGTAATAGGTCATTTTCGCCCAGCTCTCGCTCTTCCCGAAGAGCTTCGCGATCTCCTTAAATCCAAGCTCTCCGAATATTCTCAGCATGAAAACTTCCTTGAAGGGTTCTGGCAGCTCGTGCAGTATCCTGTGTATCTGTTCTGCCTGCACTTTGTCGCTGATAGTGTTTTCAAGGCTGTTTTGCTCGGGAATATCCTCTTTAAGCTGCACGACCCTATCGTCTTTCCTTTTGCGGTTGAGATACAGA
>JAFRXM010000059.1 GCA_017443515.1 Bacillota bacterium
ACCAGCTGTATCTGAGTGGATTATACGGCAAAAATGGTCCGGATGGCAATGAAAAACCTCTAAAAAAGATTTGAACCGGAAGTTAGTTCTGCAAAGACTGGTTTACCGGGATTCGACCCGAAGTTAGTTTTGCATTCAACTGATCGATCATATGTATACCTGTAAGGATTACGAAGATTATCGAAAAGGGGATGACGAGGGGCTGGCCCGTATTATACGGGACCACATGGACGGCCTTATTATGTTCCTGTGTACTTTCACGGGGGATATCCACACCGCGGAAGATCTTGCAGAGGATGTCTTTGTTAAGATCGCCGTAAAAAAACCGCATTACAACGGAAAAGCGTCATTTAAGACCTGGCTCTATACCATAGGCAGAAATATGGCAATAGATAAGCTGCGGAAAAAGAATGCGGAGTGGGTGCCTCTTGATGCCTGCGCAGAACTGAGCGCGGATGAGCGGTCTTTGGAAGCGGAATACATACGTCAGGAGGAGAGGATAGCGGTGCACAGAGCAATGCGGGCTCTGCCGACGGACTATCAGCAGATACTGTGGCTGGTGTATTTCGAAGGATATCAGGTCAAAGAAGCCGCGCAGATCATGGGGAAGAGCGCACACGCAGCAGAGGCCCTGATCAGCCGGGCTCGTCAGAAGATGAAAGAGATGCTTGGGGGAATAAGGGAATGAAAGGTTATGATGAGATGTTTCGCGACGTGCTTGTACGCCGCGATGAAGAAGTAATAAAGATACGCAAGAGATGCAAAGTATTAATTGGTGCAGCTTGTGGTGTCGTGGCCTGTGCTCTTGCAGTGTTTGCAATACCGAAATTGTCAGCGAAGAAGATATCGCCGAAAGCATCATTGGATCCATCCATAATAATTGTCTGGTCGTCACCATCGTATTCTGATCTGTCAAACGTGGAATCAGAGCCGCTGATGGGCAAAATCGGAATGGACAGCAGGCTGAAAGAAGCTCTTGAAGCGGCGTCTCCCGATGACTATCTGGCATTTGTGTATTCGCCGAAAGTTGAATATAAGGTGGATCAGCATTTGCAGGAGCTTTATGAAAAGTGCCATTCCGCTGAGATAAGTCTTGGAGAGCTGCAGCGCAGCCTGGCGGAAAAGCTGATAAAGGAAAACGGCATATCTGATACGGAAGCAAATGCACGTGTGTCCTCATATCCTGAAGTGCTTGAGGCAAAAAAGGAGCTTAATGAAAACAGGAAAGCATATGCGGCATACAGTAATCGCATCACATACAGCGGCCACGAGGATAAGCTGGATCTGCTGAAGGAAAAAGGTTTTGTCATATTGTGCACATATGAGGACGAGCGCTATAAAGAGTATCTCAGGTGGGGTTCCGGAATCGCTGTGTGCGCAGGGACTCCGGATATGATCCGCGATCTTGTAGATAAAAGCCTGGAAGAGAACAATATAAGCGCATTTCTGCTCGGCACCAGCATTATCAGACATGCGCCTGAGGAATACGATCAGTCAATAGTGCACCTGCAGGAAGATACCAAGCTCACCGACGAACTGCGTGCAGAATACGCTGAGAACGGCGGGGCCCCGGTCAAGGTGGTAGTTAAGATGGGTTGGGTAGGCGAATGGACAGATCCGCACGTGTATGCATATGCCTCTGTTGGCATGACGGAGAAGCAGTTTACCGAATCAAACGATCTGACTGATGCCCAGGTCGAGAAATATCTCGAAACGCTGCGCTACTATACTTATTGGGTTCGTCCCGATACTGTGGAGCCGCTGCTTGAAGACGGTGAGCTCGTTGAGATACGGAGTCACATGTGGGATTTTGTTGCAGAGCTTAGCTATGAAAGGGCGATGGAGCTTTGTGAGAATAAGAAGGTCGCATATATTACATCCTTCAGCTATCTGGAAAAGTGCCGTGAGTGGGAAGGAGCAATATACTCTGTAATAGCGACAGATGAATCTGCCGGTTCCTGATAAGCTTCGGTTATCATAAAACAACTGATTTGATTTGACATCGCCTGCCTCTGTGCTATGATAAATATGTATCAAGGCATGGAGGCAGTTTTTATGTACAGAAAAATCCCGTTCGTTGAAGCCGAAAGACAGGTCATTGGCACAAGGATAGGTATGTTCGGAAGAGAATACCCGGTCTACAACACACCGGTAACGCTGCGAGAGAACTTCCACGCGCTGTTCGAGGAAAAGCATCCCTACTGGATGCCCAGCATACGCGAGATCAACGACCACACGCCGTCGCTGTACAACAACAACCTGGGGCGAGGGCGCAGAAAAGACATAACCGATACTTTCGGCGTCAAGTGGCATTACGAACCCGTGGCGGGCGGATCCATATCCGTTGCCGGAAATCCGCTCATCGAGGACATCTCCGAATGGGCCGAAAAAGTAAAGATCCCGGACATAGACGCCTGGGACTGGGAAGGGTGCACGAAAGAATTTACCATAGATCCGAGCGTCTCGTGTCAGTTCTCGTTCGTGAACGGCTTCTGGTTCGAACGGCTGATCTCTTTCATGGAATTCATGCCGGCGGCCATGGTATTAATAGATGAAGATTATACTGAGGACATCAAGGGGTTGTTTGGGGCCATGACTGACCTTGGCTGCCGCATCGTGGACAAGTACTGTCAGTACTGGCCGCAAATGGATTTTATCGAGATCCACGACGACTGGGGCTCTCAGCAGGCGCCGTTCTTCTCCATGGACGTGGCGGAGGAGCTCTTCGTGCCGTACATGAAGAAGATCACCGACCACATACACAAATGGGGGCGCCACGTGCTGCTGCATTCGTGCGGACACAATGCAACCAGAATTCAGTGCTACATAGACGGAGGCTTCGATTACTGGGCTCCGCAGGACATGAACGACATAGAGATGCTTTACGACAGGTACGGCGATCAGATCCTGCTTGGCGTGTTCCCGCCGGAAAAGGATCTTGCCGAGCGCAGCGAGAAAGAACAGCGCGCAGCAGCCCGCAGGATGGTGGACCGCTTCATGAAGCCCGGAAAGCCTGCCATGCTAAGCTCTTCTGCCGCAAGGCGCGCCACTCCTGCCTTCGATGACGAGGTGTACAGATACTCCAGGGAAGTCCTTTTGGACTGGTGATCAGATCTTTATCTCGGAGGGATCTCCGTCTTTTACTTCGATGGTCCCGGGGACCACGCGGAAAACCGGGCCGAAGGGATTGTCGGGGGTCTCTTCCATTATCAGGTCGGCCTTGAAGAGCCGGCCTTTTTTATCGACGAGGCGGCTCTTTTTTGTGGGCTTGCCTGCAAGGAAGCGCTTGGCGTCGGTCTTGGTGAATTCTATTTTGGAGAGCATCTTCTGCTTCTGTTTTTTCCAGATCATGAAGCGGCAGCCGTTCAGGAAGCCGGTGCAGCCGTAGCCTGCCTTGCTTTCCGTGACGTCGCAGCCGCAGCGGGGGCACTTTCCCAGCACTTCCGGGCCGTCGTCGGTCACTTTGTCCACGGCAAACGAGGCTCCGTACTGGCTCCCGGGGCCTTCGTCCACAAGGTAGACGTCACCGGAATAGCTCTTTTCCTTGGCGGAGGACCAGAGCTTTTTAATATGGACGGTCTTTTCGGTGCGGCGCCTGCCGGTAGGAACGAGCTCCTGGCTGCCGGGCGTGTTTGCTGCAGACCCGTCATCGCGGCCTGCTGGGCGCAGCTCGTCGGTCCAGGGGCTGGCCAGCAGGGTGCGCACGAGCCCCTTGGTGACCTTGGTCTTGCTCATCATGCCGCTCTTGGCTTTCTTCCATATTATAAACCTGCAGCCTTCGGCGCGCCCGGTGCACCCGTAGCTGTCGCGGCCTTCCACTACGTCGCGTCCGCAGCGGGGGCACTTGCCGAGGGGTTTGGGCGGCACGACGATGAGCGAGTCGAGGCCGAATCCGGCTCCGTACTGGCTGCCGGGACCCTCGTCGGTGAGGTAGATGTTGCCGGAGTATTCGTGCTTGTTCTTTTCGGACCAAAGTTTCTTTACCGGTACGGTGGCGGCAGTCCGCATCCGGCGGGGGCCGTTTGCCTGGCCGCTGGGCTGCTGAGCTGCCGCGTATGCCTGGCTGCTCTGGGCGCGGTCGTCCTCGACCCAGGGGCTGGCCAGCAGGGTGTGCACCATGTCGGCGGTCACCTCGGTGCGGCTCATCATGCCGCTTTTGGCCGTTTTCCATATCACGAACTTGCAACCGTTTTTGTAACCGCTGCATCCGAAGCCGTTTTTTCCTTCTATTATATCTTTTCCGCAGCGCGGGCAGGTGCCAAGAAGCAGCTTGCCGCGGCGCATGCTTTCCGGGATGTGGTAGGCGTCCACCTTGGGGTAGTCGGTCTTGATGACCTTTTTTATCATCTCCAGGACGCTGTCCGTAAGGGCGGTCCAGGGGACTTCGCCGTCCTTGATCTCCTCCTGGACGGCCCACCAAAGGCCGGTCATGTCCGGTTTTTTCAGCTCTTCAGGAAGGATGCGGTAGAGCTCGCGGCCTAGCATGGTGGACTGGATCTGCTTGCCTTTGCTTTCTATGTAGCCTCTTTCCTCAAGCGTGTCGATGATGCCAGAACGCGTGGCGGAGGTGCCGATGCTGCCGTTTTCGCCCTTCTTGTCCTTGTCCTTTGCCAAAAGCAGCGCTTTTGCGCGCGGGTCGGTGACGTAGCGGGCTATGCGGGTCATGTCTTCGTTCAGCGACGCCTTGGTGTAGCGCGGTGGAGCCTTGGTCTCCTTTTCCTCTACTTCAGCGCCGGTGCAAAAGGCGCTGTACTCGCCGGGAGCCAGCAGGCTGAGCTCGCTCTCATCCTCGGAATCGTCGTTCTTTTCGGCGCGGATCAGCTGCATATAGCCCGGGAAGAGCACCTTGGTGGAGGCCGCTTTTAGCGTGCCGGATGGCAGGTCTTCGGCCTCAGCCGCAAGATCCGCGGAGCCTTCCGCATCTTCCGCAGGGATCAGAGCCTCGGGCAGTTTTGCCTCCAGCGTGGTGCGGCTCTTTTTGGCGGGCGGAAGGAACTGCGCCATGTAGTACTTTACGATGGCGAGGTAGATGTTGCGCTCTTCCTCGGTCAGTTTGCTTAGGTCCAGGGCGCGCCGCTGCGGTATGATGGCGGTGTGCGCCGTTATGTTGTCGTCGTTGAAGGCCTTGCTGTGCAGAGAGGTGTCTATGGGGAGCCTGGCAAACACCGCGCCTGCGGGGTCGGCACTGAGGTTCTTCATCACCTGCGCCACCGTGGCCGGAGCTTCCGCGAACTGCTCTTCGGACAGATACTGGCAGTCGGAGCGGTTGTAGGTGATGGCGTTATGCCTGTCGCGCAGGGACTGCGTTATCTCCAGGACCTGCGAGGGGTCGTAGCCGAACTTGCCGGAGGCGTAGGTCTGCAGCTTTACGAGGTTGAAGGGAAGCGGCGGCTGCTCAGTGATCTCCTTGCAGCTGATCGTGACAGGATCTATGGTGCGGCCTGTGTTGTCCACGCGTTTTCCACAGTCCGCCTCATCCTCGTCCGTTCCGGCAAGCTGCGCTGCGATCTCCTGCGCGTAGTCCTTGTCGGTGATGCGCCCGTCTTCCAGGTTGGGGTCGTCCTTTGAGGGCTCATAGACCGCGCTTACCCTACGGCCGTCTATATCCAGATCGGCGTGCACCACGTAGTAGCAGAGCTTGGTGTGGCCTTCTATGGCCATGTCGCGGTTTACGACAAGCCCCAGGGTGGGAGTCTGGACGCGGCCCACCGTAAGCATTCGTATATGCGGGTTTATGAGGGTGAAATAACGGCTGAAATTGTATCCTGACATAATGTCAGCAACTGCCCTGGCGTGGGCGGACCAGCCTGAATTGCGGAATTCGCTGTTGTCTTTCATGTGCTGCAGAGCCTTTTTCAGGGCGCCTTCGGTGGTGTCGCCGGTCGAAAGACGCAGCACAGGCCCCTTGTAGCCGAACCAGTCCAGGATCTCGTCTATCAGGTACTGGCCTTCGTCGTCGGGGTCGCCGGCGTGGATCACGCATTCCGCCTCTTTTAGGAGCTCTCCAATAAGAGCCAGGCGCTCTTCCTTTCCCTCGCCGGGTTTTTTGCCCCAGTTTTCGAAAAAGATCGGCAGGGAGGACAGCTCCCACTTAGCGTATTTGGGGTCGTAGTCCTCAGGGTCTTTAAGTGTCAGCAGGTGACCGAAGGCGGACACGATGGTGTACTCGCCCTTTACGGCGTATCCGTTCTTCTGGACGGCGTTTCCGTCTATAGCGGCGGCGATGGCGCGCGCCAGCATAGGTTTTTCAGCAATTATCAGTTTCATAAGACCATTTTAACACAAAGTATAAAAGTACTGGATATTGAAATGCGTTCGGTAGTAAAATAATAAAGTAATTATTTAACGTTTTGTGCTGAAGCAAGGAGACTGGCTATGACAGACAGAATACAAAGGATGTACGACAAGGTCAAAGGCGAAAAGAAATTCGTCTTCTGCGCCGAAAAACACAAAATAGTAGTCGATTCGTGGAGAAGGCACGAGGGCCTCACCCCGGGGCTTAAGAGAGCCATGGCCACGGCGGATTATTTCGACAAGCGCACGCTGTACGTGGACGATGACGAGATCATCGTGGGCAACGTCGCTTCAAGGCCTAACGGCCTGGAGGCTTCGCTGTTCGGGCCGTTCTGGGACGACGAGGACCTGGATACCATAGTCTCCGACGGGCTCTACTCCATCTCCGACGAGGACCGCAAAGCTCTGCGCGACTGCGATTCCTTCTGGGAGGGCCAGGACAGGCAGCTGTTCGAGTGGCAGGGCCGCTTCTACGACGACGAGCGCCTCTGGCCGTTCATAAAGTCCGGCGTGCTGTGCCCCCCGTGGACCGACAAGAGAAAAGGCAGAGGATCCGGCGGCGCCGGCTACGGCTGGGGCCTAGGCATCGGCCTTTCGTTCTTCGTGCCTGACTACGGCAAGATCGTGACTGAAGGCATCAAGAAGACCCTCGACGAGGCAAAAGAGGAGCTCCGCAACGTCCGTTACACTGACGGCGAGGCTTATGACAAGGCCTGCTACCTGCAGGCGGTCATAATAGCGCTGGAATCCGTGGTGCGCATGTACCACCGCTACGGCGATACCTGCCAGGAAGCCGCGGACAAGTGCGCGGATCCCAAGCGCAAGGCTGAGCTTGAGAAGATGGCAGAAGTCTGCCACTGGATAGCCGAAAACCCCTCGCGCGACTTTGTGGATGCCATCCAGGCCTTCTGGTTCTACTGGGTCATGATAACCCACGGAACTGTGCCTCTGGGGCGCTTCGACCAGTTCATGTACCCCTTCTACTTAAAGAGCAAGGAAAAGGGCATGACCGACGCGGAGGTGCTGGAATACATCGAGTGCCTGCGCCTTAAGATAATGCAGTTCAACTGCGTGGCAGGAAACGCCAGGCAGAGGGATAAGTGGGCCGGCATGGCTCGCTGGAACAACTGCGTTATAGGCGGCGTGGACGCAGACGGCAACGACGCTACAAACGAACTGTCCTACCTGATACTGGATTCGGCGGACGAGATACGCACCCCGCACTTTACCATAACCATGAGGGTCAACGAGAACACCCCCAACAGCCTGATACACCGCGGCATGGAGATAGTAAAGACGGGCCTTGGAATGCCGGCGTTCATCTCCGACAAGAGCTACATCAAGGGCCTGATGGATCAGGGCGTGAGCCAGACCGACGCCAGGAATTACGCGCTGGCGGGCTGCCTGGACCTCAACATCCCCGGAAAGTCCAAGATCAACGCGCTGGGCATGTTCATCTGCCCGAAGGTGCTTGATATAACCATGCACAACGGCTACAACTACTTCTCCGACGAGGTGGTGGGCCTTAAGACAGGCGAAATGAAGGATTTTGCGACCTTCGACGAGTTCTACGACGCCTTCAAGAAGCAGCTGTACCACTTCATGAGCCTCTACAACGAGGAGCACAACATACTCACCAAGGTGACGGCGTACGTGCAGCCGGACGTCATCCATTCCGCGTTTGCCGACAACGGCATCAAGTCCGGAAAAGACATGATGGACAGGCAGCTGCCCTACGACAACACCTCCATGATGAACCCCGTAGGCATGATATGCGTGGTCAACTCCATGGCGGCAGTTAAAAAGCTGGTGTTCGATGAAAAGAAGTACACCATGGAGCAGCTCTACAACGCCATCGAGGCAGACTGGGCAGGATACGAAGAGATGCAGGCCGACTTCAAGGCGGCGCCGAAGTTCGGAAACGACGACGATTCCGTGGACTGGTTCGCTGTGGATCTCTACGACACCTGGGTAAAGAACTGCTACAGCTTCACAAATATCTTCGGAGCGCCGCCGCGCCCGACAGGCATCTCCATCACGGCTTACGCGCCGGGCGGAGCACTGACCTGCGCTACTCCTGACGGACGCCACAAGGGCGAGACTCTGCCCGACGGTGTGGTATCTCCGGCTCAGGGCACCGATAAGAACGGCCCCACGGTATCGCTCAAATCCGCGATGAAGATCAACCAGGATCCGTTCAACGCGATGCTCCTGAACATGAAAATGAGCCCGTCGGCGCTTAAGAGCGACGCGGACCTGGATAAGCTTGGTGCGCTGGTAAAGACCTACCTGATGAACGGCGGAAAGCACATTCAGTTCAATGTAGTGGACAATAAGACGCTTATAGCGGCGCAGGAAAGACCGAAGGACTACGCGGACCTGGTAGTGCGCGTGGCCGGATATTCCACCTACTACACGATCCTGACCAAGGCAGTGCAGAACGAGATCATCGCCCGCACCACGAACGAGCTGTAATGTGTGACAGAGGGGACGGTTCTGGTGTCACGCCTGAGCGTGACACCAGAACCGTCCCACTGTCATATTCTGCCGCGGCGGACTATCTCGGCGAGGAGCTCTGCGGTGCGGACTTCCAGCTGGCGGTTGTCCTGCAGCATGTCGTAGATGCCGTCTTCGGACAGCACGCCTCGCTTGAGATCCCTGGGGAGCTTTCCGGCTTCGTCGGCGGCAAAGTCCTCTTTCCAGTCCTCGGAGGTGAGGTAGGCGGCAAGCTCGGTGATGTTTCCGAGCTGGGCCGAATAATCTTCTATAGCTTTATCAAGTTGCTGGATGGCGCTTACCGCGCTGTCCAGCTTTTCTTCCATGTTCGATATTCTGGTTATTCTGTTCATTATACTCCTCATTCCAGCTAATTAGAGCCACTTTTTCTTCTTGAAGAACACCAGGCAGCCTATTGCTATCGCAAGGCAGACCAGGAATACCACGGGATAAGACCAGCGGTATTCCAGCTCCGGCATGTGGCGGAAGTTCATGCCGTACCAGCCGGTGATGAGAGTCAGCGGCATGAAGATCGTGGTGATTACGGTCAGCAGCGTCATGGTGCGGTTCTGGCGCACGTCGAGCTGGGTCTGGTAGAGGTCGCGAACCTGTGCGGTGTGGTCCCTGATTGAAGCCGCGATGTCGGAAAGGCGCAGCATGCGGTTCATGAACAGGTGCAGGTAGTGCAGGTCCTTTTCCTTAAAGAATCCGTTTTCGTTCTCCTCTAGCTCCTGGGTCATGTCGATGAGCTGCTCGTAGTGTATGCAAAGGTCGCGCATCTGGCTGCGTATGCGGTTGATGCGCTCAAGGTCCAGGCGGTCTTCTTCGGCCAGGATGCGGTCTTCGAAGGAGTCGAGCTCCTTTTCCATGCCTTCCATCAGCTGCAGGTCGCCGTCGACGATGTGCTCGAGGAACTCGTAGAGGAAGCGCTCCAGGCAGGGCCTTTTGGTGTGGCTGCTTTTGGCGATGGCTTCGGTCATTTCCCGGGCTTTGCCGCTTGCGTCTATAAAGACTATTCCGGTATCGTCCAGGGCGAAGGCGAAGCGCCAGCTTTTGTTTCCCAGGGCGCTGCGGTCGGGTATCAGGAAGCTTCCGGTAAGTGAATTGTAGTTCACCTCGGCTTTGGTACTGATGATATCGGTCTCTGCCGGGTCGGCGTCCTCCAGGTCAATGCTGAAGGCGGCGCGGTTTTCGGCCCATTCCTGCGGCGTGAGGATGGCCACGTACTGGCAGGCTTTTTCAGCGCCTTTGGGGAGGATCTCCTCCGGGGCGCAGGGTGTGATGATGTCTTTGAGTTTGTAGAAGTTCATGGTACGGGTTTAAATAATATATTGAACATAAAATATAATTTAATAGCGTTTTGGGTACAGCGCGTGCTGTTCTGGCCTGGCGTGCTATTATTCCAGACCCGGCGCAGAAGTCTCGCAGGGGACCGCTGTCTGGCAGAGCCCGCAGCCGTAGCGGGGGGCAAAACGCTTTCCAGTCTCGTTTAAGAACGTGAGGCAGGGGCTGTGTTCCTTGCCTTTTTCGAAGCTGATGGCGCGGGCAGGGCAGCGTTTTATACAGGCTCCACAGCGAATGCACCAATCGTAGAGGCCGCTGTACTCGCGCGGGGTGGGCGGCACGTCAAGGTCCGTCACAAGGCTTCCGAAGCGTCCGGCGATGCCTCTCTTTGTGATGAGCCCACGGGACAGCCCGAAGGTGCCCAGGCCGCAGACGTAGGCGGCGTGCCTTTCGGACCAGCGGCTGCCAAAGACGCTTTCGTCCAGACCGGGGTATTCGTCGAGGCCCTTGCCGCGGCGTATCTGGCCCCACCTTGGATCCTGCTGAGGAACGACGGCTGCCAGCCCAAGTTCCTCCAGGCGCTCGCGAAAGGTCTTCATAAAGAGCGTGAGCCAGGTCTGGCCTTCTATGCGGCCGTGAAGCCACTGAGGCGACGGCCAGCCGGTCTGCTTTTTGTTGGCGGTGCGCACTTCCTCGGAAAAAGGAAAAAAGAGCGACACCACAGTTTTTGCCTGCGGCAGCCACTCTTTGGGCGACATGTGCCAGGGCCCTACGGCTTTCGGGTCCTTGAATGCTTCGAACAGGGGATCGTCCGCGGATCCGAAAGCTACGGACGGAGCGTCGAAAATGCGCAGGCCGATAAGCTCCGGCGCCATAGCGTTTTCCGGGGTTATGATGTTCCCCGGAACGGAGGCGTAAAGCTTCTCCGCAAGTGCGAGGATCCCGTATTTTTCAACGTTTTCCATGGTTTCGGCTCCTTCTGCACTGAAATCCAGTTGCAAGATACCGGACCTTCCGGGGCGTTTTGACATGTGACAGAGAACCGTCCCCCTGTCACCTTGACATGTGACAGAGAACCGTCCCCCTGTCACCTTGACATGTGACAGAGAACCGTCCCCCTGTCATCCCATGTACAGGTTGTTGGTGGAGAATTCCGGCTCGCAGGTAGCGTCTATGCCAAGGTCGTGGAAGGTCTGCTGGTCGCGCTCCGACAGGATGGCCGTGCAGTGCGCCTTGCAGTCCCGAAGCTCCACCAGCTTGTTTACGGCAAGCCCAGCCATGGGGTTTACCGTGGCGGAGATGGTGAGCGCCGTCAGGACCTCCTCCACGTTCAGCGATTTCTGGGATTTTGACAGCACGTCAGTTTTGAGGTGCTGGATCGTATTGAGCACGTCGGTCGAGATCAGCTGCATCTCGTCCGGGATGCCGCACAGAGCCTTGACAGCGTTTAGCAGCATTGACGCGCCGGCCACCATGATCTCCGAGCTGCGGCCTGTTATGATCTGGCCGTTTGGCAGTTCTATGGCCATTGCTATTACGTTCTCGAACCGCTCCGGGTCAAGGCTGCGCTTGTACTCGGCGTAGTCCAGGGCGGGCTTTACCACAGCGCGGTCGAGCGGGGTGGCGCCTACTTCGTCCATCAGAAGCTTGGCGCGCTTCATGCAGGCCTCGTCCAGGGCGCCGCGCTTGAAGTCCACGCTGGCGATAAGGTACCGGCGGATTATCTCCTGGATGGAGGCCTGGCGGCAGACCTCATCGTCCACTATGGCAAAGCCGGCGCGGTTTACGCCCATGTCAGTGGGGGATCTGTACTCGCTGGCGGTGCCGCTGATCTTTTCGAGTATGCGGCGCAGCACGGGGAAGGTCTCAAGATCTCTGTTGTAGTTTACGGCAGGTACGCCGTAGGCTTCCAGATGGAAGCTGTCTATCATGTTGACGTCCTTGAGGTCTACTGTTGCGGCCTCGTAGGCGATGTTTACGGGGTGCTTTAAGGGCAGGTTCCAGATCGGGAAGGTCTCGAACTTGGCGTAGCGGGCCTTTACGCCGCGCTTGCTCTCGTGGTAGAGCTGCGACAGGCAGGTAGCCAGTTTTCCAGAGTTAGGGCCGGGCGCATTTACTACAACTAACGGTTTGGTTACTTCAATGTACGGATTGGCTCCGTAGCCCTCTTCGGAGACTATCGTATCGACGTCCGTGGGGTAGCCCTTGGTGAAGTAGTGCTTGTATGTCCTGATGCCGCGGCGCTCCAGCTTGGTGATGAAAGCGTTTACGGCGGGCTGGTCCTGATACCTGGTGATCACCACGCTGTTGACCGAAAGATCCCAGCTGCGGAACATGTCTATGAGGCGCATCACCTCCAGGTCGTAAGTGATGCCGAAGTCCTGGCGGGTCTTGTTCGTCAGGATGTCCCCGGCGTAGATGCAGATGATTATCTCCGCCTGGTCTTTCATTTTAGCCAGCAGTTTTATCTTTGCGTTTTCGTCGAATCCGGGCAGTACGCGCTTGGCGTGTTTGTCCTGCACCAGCTTGCCGCCGAACTCCAGATAGAGCCTGTCGCAGCTGCGGCTGTCGATGCGCTGAAGGATGTAACGGGACTGTTCTTCGAGATACTTTTCAGGATCAAAACCTAACTTCATCGGACGCCTCCAAAAGACATAAAATTACCCCATAAGTATACCAAAAAGCGCTTGCATTCGCAATTACTTGTTGTGCTAATGTATTGCATATTGCGCTATTAATCGACTAAGGAATAGCAATTGGAATTGATACGTTTTAATAATACTGTTGTTGCAAGTTAGAGTTTCAGATATAATGGTTTTACAGGACAGCACGGATATTTATCATACCTTCTATATAGAAATAAAGTATTACTGTTTAATTGGAACTACTATCTTACTACCGGCAGGTCGGCGAATGGGAGTAATGTTTATTGGTCTGCGGCATCTTCGAGCGATTATCAGTTGTGGCAGATAGTACAACTCGATTAAGAAATGAATATCAAACACAAAACACACAAAGCAAAGAAAGTATTGTTTATAACGTTTTTTGTTTTAGTACTAATTCTTTTTTTCGTTATTAACAAGAATAATAACGATCGTTCCAGCAGTGAATCTGGTCAGCCATTTGATGCAGAAATAGATTTTGATTATGAGTATGATGTGTCTAAAACATTTGCAATTGTAAAAATTATAGGCATTGATCAAGTTATGCCGCAACTGGGCAACAGTATCAGCAGTATTATAATAAATTGCGACTGTATCTATATCTATAATGAAGAGGCTTATATCAGAACTTCTGAAATGGTATATCGAGATAGCAGTACAGTACCAGACTTTTCGAGGATTCTGATTAACGGTAATAATATAAATCCAGGCGATGTTGTGCTGTTGGATTTAGTGCCGGTTTATTACTCTACTATGGATAATGCACCTGTAAAAATGGTTGGTAGTTTTCACCCTGATAAAGATGGTGATGCCGTAATAGGAAGATTTGTTAATGAACAAATAGTCTTCAAAAATGATGAGGCAAGAGTCAATTTTCAACTTCACCGACTCAACACCTCAGAAGTGGATAAACCCTTGAATGGAAACGTTAACGATGTTATAAATTATTACGAAACAATAAAGAGTGACATCACTAGTTACGAAAAATCTAATTTAAGACGGTAGTTCCGAAGACGCATGTCTATTAGGGCAAAAAGTGCTTGCATTCGCAATTGTTTGTTGCTATAATTATCGGGCATTCGTATGGATTGCTCTCTGCCGCGGGGGAGGACCGCGGCCATTAAAGACCACAGGGAGGTGAAAAAATGAATAAGTACGAACTGATGTTCATTATCGATCCTGTCTTAGACGACGAAAAGAAGGACGCCGTGATCGAGACCGTTAAGGGTATCATCGCAGCAGCCGGCGAAGTAGCCGAAACAGACGTCTGGGGCCTCAAGAAGCTTGCTTATCCCATCCAGAAGAAGACCGAGGGCTACTACGTAGTCATGCAGTTTGCCGCTGCACCGGAACTTCCGAAGGAGCTGGACAGAAGGCTGAGGATCTCGGATAATGTTATGAGACACATCATCGTATCCAAGGACGAAAAGTAGAGGTGCTGGAATGAATTCGGTAGCATTGATCGGAAGACTGACAAGAGATCCCGAAGTGCGCTACGGAGCAGCCACTCAGACCGCAGTAGCAAGGTTCACCATAGCGGTGGACAGGCAGCGCGGCCGCGAGGGCGAGCAGACAGCGGACTTCATCAGCATCGTGTGCTTCGGAAAGACCGCAGAGCTGGTCGAGAAGTACATGGGCAAGGGCCGTCTGGTAGGAGTTACCGGAAGGATTCAGACCGGTTCCTACGAAAAGGACGGACGCAAGGTCTACACCACAGACGTTGTGGCGGACCGCGTAGAGTTTTTGGACAGAGGGGACAGAGCCGAGGGCGGCAGCCAGAGTTCTATGGGTTACAGCGCTCCTGCACCTGAAAAGGCAAGCGGGCCGGCTATCCCGGAGGGCTTCTCGCAGCTCACCGACGACGACATTCCCTTCTAGGAAGTCTAAACAGGAGGAAGCCATTTAAAATGGAAAGAGATAACAGACAGAGAAGGAGCTTCAGCGGGCACAGCAGAAAGAAAGTCTGCCAGTTCTGCGCTGACAAGACGCTCACAGTAGACTACAAGGATGTCGAGACTCTCAAGAAGTACATAACTGAGAGAGGCAAGATCCTTCCCAGAAGGATCACAGGCACCTGCACCATGCACCAGAGGGCAGTTACCACTGCTATCAAGAGGGCAAGGACAGTCGCTCTTCTGCCGTTCGACGCAGACATCAACTAGAACAGAACATCAAAAAACCGGAGCTTTCGGGCTCCGGTTTTTACATTGTGAAAAATGGGGACGGTTCTGATTTTCATTTTGGCAATTGTTGGCAATTTGAAAACCAGAACCGTCCCTTTTTTTCATCCTCTGCTGCGGAGGGCTTTGGCGATGGCGGTCACGATGCCGAAGGCCACGCCCGCGACCGGCCAGACTATCCAGGTGCGGTACCACTGCATGGTGATGAAGCTCCAGGCCAGGTAGCCGGCGGTAACGGCGAGCCAATAGATGGTGGAAAGTGTTGCGTTCTTCTTATTTTCGAGCTTTTCGCCGCGGGTGTAGTCGCCCTCTTCGAGCAGTGCCTGGAATCCGCCCCAGATGATGCAGGTGCGCACGATCAGGAATACGCCCAGAGCTATCAGGACCAGCATCGCGCCTACCGAAAGGACCTGCGCGACGGTGTTGTTTTCCGCGAAGAGCTGGATGAGGAAGATGGGGATCACGCCGATGACGCAGAGCACTATGCCTATAGTGAGCTGTCTTACGTTGACGGAGCGGTATCTTTCGCGCCTTTCTCTGGCCATGCCTGCGACGCCGTAGGCGGTCTCAAGCATCTCCTGTTCCATGTATTCGAAGCGCCTGCCGCGAAGGCCGGTGGTGACGAACAGCGCCACAGCCGCGCCGATGAGAAGTATCAGCACCAGCAGCCCAAGGCCAGAGGCCTGGTTTTCGGTGAGGGCTATCCTGCCCGCTTCCTGCAGGCCGCCGAGGACTATAAGCAGCACAGGCGAGATTATGCACATCAGCACGCCCAGCGCGACCCTTCCGGAAGCGCTGTTCTTGTGGTCCAGGAAGGCGTTGGCCTCTTCTATCGTAACTACGCGCGCTGCGGGTTCGTCCACGGCGAGGCCCTGCTGGCCGGCGGTGCTGAGCTCCAGCTCGTCTTTGAGCAGCACGTCGGTGCTGACCCCGAAGATCTGCGACATCGCGATGATGCGGTTCATGTCGGGGATGGACTGGGCGCTCTCCCATTTAGATATGGACTGGCGGCTGACGTCGAGCTTTTCCGCGAGGTCTTCCTGCGACCAGCCGTTCTTCTTTCTGAGTTCTATGATCTTGTCTGCGAGTATCATTGTTTTTCTCCTTTTGTTTTATTCGGGCGCGGCGGCCCGGGGCTTTGCTCTGAGGCGGCCTTGGCTGCCGGCCTCGTGTTTACGGCCTTATGATACCGTTTTGGGCCGTTGCAGACTACAAAGCGGCCTTGGAAACTGCGCAACCGGCAGTTGCAAATGCAAGAAAGATGCGTTGCAATTGCCGGGAAATACTTGAAGTTCAGCAGCGTTCCAGCACGCAGACTGCCATGCGAACGAAATACTCTTTGCTGAGAGGCAGCCTGGCCAGCGGCAGGAGCCACCTGCGCAGCGGGATCTCGCGGTAGAGCAGGCAGCGAAATGCGGGCGCAGTTGCCCGGATCTTCGCGAAGCGCCGCAGCGTCATCCTGTTGATGTATGTGTTTTGCCACCGGCCGTCCGGATCCCTGGAAAATCGCAGATCTACGCGCTTTTGGCCATCCGGCAGGTCGGCTGCCAGAACGCTGTAAGCGGCAGCAATATCGTTGTCACTGAAAAGCAGTTGCACCCATGGGGCGCCTATCAGGTCCGAAACGTGGCCCCCGTAGGGGTGGCCGTACGGCGGAAAACTGATGAAGAGCCTGCCGCCTGGCCGAAGCAGCCTTGCGCATTCCCGCAGGACCCCCTCCGGATCCGGGAAGTGCTCCATGGCGTCGCTGGCGATGATGGTGTCGAAGCTTGCATCCGGCAGCCCGGTGTTTGCCGCGTCCGCGCAGACGAAGGTGAAACTGCCCGGACCAGCCTCCTGTCCTGGCCCTGCCAGGCCCCGGACGCTTTTTTCAGCTGCGAGCGCCTCTGCCTTGCTGCGGTAGTCCTTCACAAGATCGACGCCCGTCACCTGCGCGCCCAGCATTGCGTAGTAGACACTCTTTCCGCCGGCGCCGCAGCCCAGATCCAGCACCCGGTCATGTCCCGGCCCCAGGATCTCCCCGGGAGAAAACTCCGGCTCAAACAGCGCAAGAGTCTTCGGCGCGCGCTGAAACTCCCACTCGGCGTAGCTCAACCCCCCGGCCGCCTCCGTGTTGAACGGATGCTCCGGACGCCTGAACAACCTATTGAGTTTCAGCAGCGTTTTTTCAGACATGAGAAAATTATAGCACAGAACACGGAAAAAAACATTCTGATGCAGCTGTGTCGACAAATAATATGACAAACCGGCGTTTTTCAAGGCTTTCTATGCTATAATAATACAAATGCGTTTGGATGTCGGGCTACGCGGGCGACATGTTTATGACGAGGATGTTCCTGAAATAGTTAGAACCGTTGAAATAATCACTGAACGGAGGCTGTCATGAAAAAGCTGAATCTTAAGAAATACACGGAGTTTGCAGTAAAGGAGACTGTGGCGCTGCTGGGCATCGATTCGCCCACCGGCTACACGGCGCAGGCGGCGCAGTGGGTGCTGGGCGAGTTCGAAAAGCTGGGTTTTGAGGCGCAGCTTACGGTAAAGGGCGGCGTGCTGGTGAAACTGGCGGACGGCGGACAGACCGGCGGCCTTCTTTTGGAGGCTCATACCGACACCCTCGGCGGCATGGTCAGCGCAGTCAAGCCCAACGGCAGGCTGCAGATCACGCGGCTCGGCGGCATGAACGCCAACAACGCTGAGGCCGAGAACGTGCGCGTCGTCACCAAGTTCAACGGCATCTGCGAAGGCACCTGCCAGCTGGTCAACGCGTCCACCCACGTCAACGGCAAGTACGATGACACAAAGCGCGAGTGGGACGCCATGGAGATCGTGCTGGATGAGGACGTCAAAGACGCCAAAGGCGTTGAAAAACTGGGCATAGGCGTGGGCGACGTCATCTGCTTTGAGCCGCGCACGAGGGTCACGAAGAGCGGTTACATCAAGAGCCGCTTCCTGGACGATAAGCTGAGCGTAGGCATACTGCTGGGGCTCGCAAAATACATAAAGGAGACCGGGCTTGAGGCCTGCCGCCCGGTGTGGGCGCACGTGACGGTCTACGAAGAGGTCGGCCACGGAGGCTGCGGGCCGGTGCCGGAGGGCGTCACCGAGGCTATTTCCGTGGATATGGGCTGCGTGGGCGAGGGGCTTTCCTGCACCGAAAAGCAGGTGTCCATCTGCGCAAAAGACTCCGGCGGCCCCTACAGCTACGACATCGTAAAGGCCCTGATCGAGGCGGGCAAAAAGACCGGCGCTGACTACGCGGTGGATATCTACCCGTTTTACGGCTCCGACGTGGAAGCCACGCTGCGATCCGGCTACGACATCAGGCATGGCCTTATCGGCGCTGGCGTCTACGCCTCGCACGGCTACGAGCGCAGCCACAAATCCGGCGTAGAGAACACCCTCCGCCTGCTGATCGGGTACATCGGATGAAAACCGGGGACGGTTCTATATGAGCAGCAGCGAAGGCAAAAAGAGCCTTAAACAGGCGTTGAAATTCATACTGGTGAGCCTTCTGGCGTCCGCGATCCAGCTGATCCTGGTGAACGCGCTGTATTTTGCGATGCGCGGGTGGACTGCGCCGCTGCCGCCGTTTCTGGCCGGGATATTCACGGAGCAGACCATGGGCGCCGGGCACTCGAACTGGGGCTACGTGCTGCCGTTTTTCCTCTCGAACCTTATCGCGAACATCGTCGCGTACATACAAAACAAAAAGCGCACCTTCAAATCAGATGCGCCTAAAAGAAATTTCGTTATTTATCTGGTGATATTGTTCTGCCTGATACTGTTTTCGACCTGGCTGCAGGGCGTCGTGGCGGGCGCTTTGCTTGCAACTGACAGCCAGTTGCTGCAGAATCTTGCCCCGACCATAGCGATGGCGTGCGCCGGGACCCTCCAGATGGTCATTCTGTTCCCGCTTGAAAAGTTCGTCCTGCTGAAAGAGAAGAAGTGAGACCGGGGACCGTCCCAGATTTCAGTTTTTATTTCAGGAATTCCATCGCAGCTTCTATTATGGTGTCCACATCGGCGAGGGCGCCTTTGCCCAGGTCGCCGCAGGCCAGAAGGGCTTCGCGCGGCTCCACGAAGGTAAATCCAAGCTCCTTTAAAGTGTCCATATTCCGTTGAGTTATCGGGTTGATGTACATATTTGTGTTCATGGCCGGGCAGATGATGACCGGCTTGTTTATGAACGCGGTCAGCACCGTCGTAAGCATGTCGTCGGCGATGCCGGCGGCTGCCTTGGCTATGATATTCGCCGTCGCCGGGGCTATCAGCATCAGGTCGGCCTGCTTGGCGAGCGAGATGTGCTGTACCTCGGAGGGCTTGTACTCGTCGAACATGTCCGTGTGGACCTTGTTTTTCGTAAGCGTCTGCAGCGTAAGCGGCGTTATCAGCTTGCAGGCCGATTCCGTCATGATGGTGTGCACTGAGATGCCCTTTTTCGTGAGGATGTTGGCGATGTCCGCAGCCTTGTAAGCCGCGATGCTGCCGGTGATTCCGAGAATTACGTGTTTCATTTCTGCCTCCATGCCTTCTTTACAGCCTGGTATATTCCTTCCGCTATCGCGGGTTTTCCGACGAAAGTCTCGTATCCGCCGCCGCGCGCCATCAGGTAGCCTGTGTGCTTCCCGGCCTTGACGGTGGTGTAGTCGTTTGCCAGCACGAAATCGCAGTCGTTCTTCTCCATCAGGCGCTTTGCCACGGAGAAGAGCTCTTCCTGAGCGACATCGTCCAAAAGCTTAAAGCCCACGACGACGGACTCTGGCGCCAGCTGCCTGAGCTCGGGGATGATCTTTGGCGTTGGCTGCAGGAAGATGACCGGCGTTCCGGCACTGCTTGGGATCTTGTTGTAGATGTCGCGAAGGTCGAATCCGCAGGAAGCTTCCAGCAGGGCGCTGTTGAAGTCCGCCGCGTTGCTCTGTTCTTCCGTCGTACAACAAGCCTGATCTTCTGCCGCGCAGCAACTTTTCCCCGCTTTTTCGATCACTTTCACCAGATCTTCCGACCTTACCACGGACTTTACGCAGTAGTCGCTCACTGCCATGCTGTGGATGATGGCATCCACCCGGCGCTCGGTAAGGATCTTACGTATGGTATCCTGCAGGCGCTGCGTATAGGCGGCCTCGATGCACTCGGCCCTTTCGGACCTGGGCAGCACTGAACCGCGCCCGTGCACGTAGATGATGCTCTCCACCTGCGGGTCGGCGGCGAAAGCGTCCGCAATGATGCTTCCCAGCGTGCCCGTTCCGGTGTTGGAAATGCTCCTGATGTTGTCGATGGGCTCGGATGTGCCCCCGGCGGTTATAAGTACGGTCCTGCCGCTTTGCTTCTTCATTTGCTGCCTTTCTCTTTTCGGCCGGACAGCCCCCGGCCGGCAATATCTCTTCACGATAATAGTAACGTAAAAGCCCGGCGGAATCAAGATTTAGTTTGGTTTGGGTAAGCTGCGCCCCCGGGCTTTTCCGCCGGAAGGTCCGCTATGCACTATTAAAAGTGACAAAAAAGCGAACAAGTTTTTGGAGAAAATCCAAAAAATTTATTGAATCCTGTTCGATAATGAGTTAACATAGTCATTGGAGTGGTTGCTCCGGTAATTATTCATACGGAGGCAAAATTATGAAAAGATCAAGAAGAGCAGTAGAATTAAAGCACAGCGGAATGAATTGCGGCCAGGCCATACTTCTGGCCTTCGGGGATAAGACCGGCCTTTCCGACGACGAACTCAAAAAAGTCGGCGCAGCATTCGGAATAGGCATGGGCTGCTTCGAGTCCACCTGCGGAGCGCTCTGCGGCGCGCAGATGGTGCTGGGCCTTGCCAGGTATAACGGCAAGCCTCTCGTAAGGGACGCAAGGAACTTCCTTGAGGAGTTCAAGAAGAGAGTCGGCGCCACAAATTGCGGCGAGATCAGGGGCAAGGAAACAGGAAAGCCCCTCTGCGACTGCGATAACTGCCTCATCCACGCCTGCGACATAGCGTGGGAGGCTCTCTGCCAGGGCGAGTAAGTCTTTTGCGGCGCAGTCCTTCTTCCGGGCTGCGCTTTTTAAGTTCAGGCAAACTTTTTAGTTCACGCAAACTTCGCAATGAAAAAGCTCCGATGCGGTTGCTATCGGAGCGATTTTCATGTAAGATATCTCCGGGGGTAGTTGGGTCCGGAAGATCCGGGCAGAAAAGGAGATATCATGAACGTAGCATTTTTTCTGACACTGCGTCAGAAAGTCACTTGCATAAATGTCAATTCTACAGTCCGCCAGGCGCTTGAGACCATGAAAAAGCACGGCTATACAGCCGTGCCTGTTGTTACTGACGACAATGTCTACATCGGCACCGTCAGCGAGGGCGATTTTCTCTGGAGCATAGTTAAGCTGCGCAAAGGGGAATCCGGCCCCACCGAGATCGACATCCGCGAGCTCGAGGACATCAGCATCATGGACATCCTGCGCAAGGACCGCAACCCTTCCGTGCCTGTCACCGCGCCCATGGAGGAGCTCCTCACCCGCGCCATGAACCAGAACTTCATACCGGTAACGGACGACCTTGGCGTGCTCATCGGCATCGTCACCCGCAAGACCATCATCAAGTACTGCACTGAAAACGGCGTGCAGGTGAAGTGACGCGGTGGAGGAGAACCGTCCCTCTCCACCGACCCTCCACCGTCACTTTTTCAGTTCTGCGACTTTTTCCTTAACTTTGGAGCGAAGGCCTTTTGTCTTTTCGTCTACAACGTCTTTTACCACGTCCACTTTGTCGTTTACTGTGTCGCGGATCTTCTTGGTGCGGGCTATTTCGGCCTCTTTTTTGGCTTTCTCTTCCTCGGACTCATTGAAGAAGACGGTCTCGCGGCCGGCTTCGGCGCGCCATTTCTGGTAGGCGTCCACGTCGCCGATGACGTACTTCCAGGACAGGTAGATGACGGCGATGTCGTCTAAAAGGCCCAGCACGGGGATGCTGTCCTTGATGATGTCCTTGGGGGAGATCAGGTAGAGCAGGGAAGCGATCATGGCCACGATAGTGCTTACCGGGCACTCGCGGTATTCGCCCTTGACGTAGGATTTGATCATGGAGATCATTACCGGAACCATGGACAGCTGCTCGCCCACCAGGGGTACTTCGTCCAGTTTCTGCTCCAGGCGCTGCAGGAAGACCTCCATTTTATCGGGGTCGTTTAAGATCTGTTCGGCTTCCTTTTTGCCGCTTTCGTATGCTTCTTCGATCTCAGGGGTGATAGTGATGTTTGCCATTGCTTGCTCCTTTCGTGTGTGTGACAGAGAACCGTCCCCCTGTCACACTGTTATGTGGCTGAGGACTTCGCCTATTGATTCGTGGAACACCAGGTCTGCGTTGTGGTCGTAGGCCGTGGCGTCGCGGTTGATGATTATGAGGTGCTTGCCGGAAAAGCGGCTGACGTAGCCGGCTGCGGGCCACACGGTAAGGCTTGTGCCGCCAACTATCAGGACCTCCGCGCCCAGCATATACCGGTCGGCCTTGGCCAGCTCTTCTTCGGGCAGCATCTCGCCGTAGAGCGTGACGTAAGGCCGCACTATATCGCCGCATTTGTCGCAGTGCGGGATGGGCGTGGGGCTCTTGAAGATGTAGTCCGCAGGGAAGCGCTTGCCGCAGCGCATGCAGTAGTTTTTGAGGGTGGTGCCGTGGATCTCGGCAACGTTGACCGAGCCTGCGCGCTGGTGCAGGCCGTCGATGTTCTGGGTGATGATGCCGGCCAGCTTTCCGGCTTTTTCTAGCTCGGCCAGCTTGTAGTGGGCCCTGTTGGGCTGGATGCCGCTGGTCTCGAGTTTCTGGCGGTAAAATTCGAAGAACACGTCCGTGTCGTGCTCGAGGCAGTCTATGGAGAGCAGGTACTCCGGCTCGTACTGCTCGAACTGCACGTCGCGCACGTTATAAAGGCCGTCCTTGCTGCGAAAATCCGGGATGCCGCTTTCCGTGGACACGCCGGCCCCGCCGAAGAACACTGTCTTCTTTGACTCGTTTATGATCCTGTTGAGTTTTTCATACTTTCCCTGAGTTGACATGAGAGCCTCCCTGCCGCCTTTGCCGTGCGGCATGCTGCCTTTGCGGTCCACTTATAGTATAACGCAAAAGAGGGGGCTGTGGGAGAAAAAACATGAAAAAAGCGTTTAAGATCGGCTGCCGGCGCTAATGGCAGATCAGGCAGCTCACGGAAGGTCCGGCAGGTACCAGTAGGCGGCCATGGTGCCAAAATGGTCTGTTTCAAAGGGGCGCTTTGCCAGGGAGAACTGATCGGTGCCGGACACATAGCCTTCGGCAGCGGTGTGCATCGGGAACATGAAGTCCGTGGTCCGGTGCGTGTAGGACATCAGCAGACCGCTGTATAATTTGTCCTTTTCAAGGACGCGCTTTTGCAGCACGTAGCCGCGGAGGTCTTCGGCGCCCCTGGGTATGGTGAAGCCGGCCAGGTCTACGCCTGCGCCGCCGTAATGGATGTTCAGCATTTCGTTGATGTTGATGATTTCGGAGGGCGTGTTGGAATTGCCGGTTCTGTCCGAACGGCCAGAGCTGTTGGTTCTGTCCGAACTGCCGGTGCTGCCGGAATGGCCGGTGCTGCCTTCCTGGCCGGACTTGCTGTGGTCCTGCGCGGTGTAGTTGGCCCTGCCGCCGGCGGGAATATAGTACTCGCTGACGCTGGGCCTGCCGTCGATGCTGCAGAACATGCGGCCGCTGAATGCGTCCTCCTTATCCGTTGTTGTGACCGCGATTGCCTCAGAGCCGCTGGCTTTGGGGGCGTTTTTCCACGCAAAGCTGATCAGCTGCCAGACTTCGTCGCCGTTTACGAACGCGTAAACCGAGTAGGTCCGCTCTTCGGAGTACTGGTCTGCGATCAGGTAGATGCGGCTGCTGCCCTGAAGATGCTTCAGCTCGTCTGCCGTCAGCATCGAAAGAAGCTCAGCCGGGACGGGGTCCGCAGGCTCGAATTCTAGGGTATCACCGGACTTTCGGGGTGTCTGCGCGCCGGAGTTATCCGGATCCGCGAATTTAAGCACCGGAGCTTTAGACAACTCTTCTGTTATGGCGGAAGCGTTTGCGTCCGGGGTGTATTCTTTCCAGCTGTCGGGATAATTGCGGGTCGCGAAACTGCCTGCAAACAGTGCAACTGAAATTGCAACTAAAGCCGCGATCACAGCAATATCAGGCACTTTCGGGTCTGAAGCCTTGATGGCGTAGCCCGGGTCCTCAAGCTCTTTGGCAAGGCGGTAGAGCGCGTGCAGGCACAGCGCGATGGCCGCGGAAAGGAAGACGCAGAACACGAACATGTGGCCTGGCAGCACGCCCTGGGCCTGTCTGTAGCCGTACCAGAACATCATAGCGCGTATCACCACGTACCAGATCAGCACGTTCTTGGCAAAGCCCATGCCGAGCGGAATGCCGGACTTCTTTTCGACCAGCTTCAGCGCCGCCAGGAAGAACACCAGCGTGGCTATCATGAGCGCCATCAGCACGCCTCCGGCCAGCCTGTCGTAGACCAGACGCACAAGTTCCAGGCGTCTTCCCATGCAGTTGATCACGAGCCTTGAGATGTTCACGGCGGCGGCCAGGCTGCTGAGCACGCTGCAGACCATAAAGCTCCAGTTCTCGCGGCGAAGCCTCCTGAAGCCGAGTATGCACAGGATGTTTCCGGCGATGTTGACGGCCAGATCGATGTTGTAGATGTCGATGCCTATCAGGCTCAGGACCAGCCCCGCAAAGACCAGCTTCATGGCCTTCTTCCACGGGGTGACGCCTCTTAGCACGTCTTCGGGCACACCCTGCGACAGCGCGCTGCCAAGGAGATCGTCCAGCCCGGCGGCGTCCGGCCCGCCAAGCCCTGTATATTCACTTGTGAGAACACTATCTGTCATCTCTGTACTCCTTGAGCATTTCGGCGAGTTTGGCCTTAATGCGGTAGATGCGGCCTTCAGCGGCCCTTTCGGAAAGTCCGGTCTCGGCGGCGATCTGCGCCAGAGACTGGTTGTAGAAAAAGCGTCTGTATATAAGGATCCGCTCGTTTTTGGGGAGGCTGTCCACGGCGGCCCTAAGAGCAGCTGCTGCAGCGTTCTTAACGGCTGTTTCCTCCGGCCCGGGGCTGTCCGAGGGAAGCTCGGTATCCAAAGCCTCGTAGGATTCGGCCGGCTTTGCGCTTCGCTTCATGTTCAGCGCCAGGTTGCGCGTTATTGTCGTGAGCCAGGCCTTGAAGCTGCCGCGCTCCTCATCGAAGCTGCCGATCCTGTCCCATACCCTGTGAGCCACCTCCTGCAGGCAGTCCTCGCAGGCGCCGGCGTCCTCTAGTATCGGTTCTGCGACATAGCGAACCAGGGCTCCGTAGCGCCGCAGGAATTCCTGCGCGCCGAGCGCGTTTTTCTCCCTTATCAGTTGTACCAGTTCGCGTTCTGTCATCGTGGAGAGGGACGGTTCTTGTCCACCGTTATTCTGTGGGTCCTTGCGGGACCAGCGTTCCGTAACCCTTTACCAGTTCATCTGCAAATCTGCACAGCCGGCTGCAGTCCTCGCTTTTCAGCCTGAACCACGAGTTCTGTTTGCTGTAGTCGGGTCTTGGCGACGGTGTGTCTGCGCCTTCCGGGACAAACACTGCTGAATTTATGTTCCCAAGGTGTTCATAGCAGTGCAAAATGCGGTGATAAATCACGCCGTTCTTTTTATATACTACTCCGAGGCGGAGCTCGAGCAGATCATTTTCTGTGGTCGTCATCCTGTCCAGTTCGGAGCCGTGTCCGTAGTGAAAACTGCAGGTCTTCAGCTCCTCGATGAGTTTATGCTCGCCTTCGGCGCTTAAGGCATACTTCTGGGTGTGGAAGATCGTTCCGACTTCAATGAAACGCTCCGAGGGTTCGCCCCAGCTGCTGCTCATGGCTATGTAGATTTCCGTTGCGCCTTCATCGATGAGCGGCATGGGTTGCATCAGCCAGACCAGATAGCCGCCAATCGCCAGCACAAGCACCAAGACCAGCACTTCGTAGAAGATATTCTTTTTTATCCAGGCTCTGAGTTTCATTGCGGCGTGACTATCTTGTCTGTTGCGGCGTAGTTTTCGATTATATCAAGCACGGCAGCGTAGAATTCGTCCGCTTCTGTCTGCCCCGTGATCTTTGTGTTGTGGCGGGCTGCCGGTCCGAGCTCGGGCCTGCCGCCCTTATCGATCTCGTACCAGTTGTTCGTGACGTAGATATCCTTCGTGGCTTCTATCCATTTGAGGTAGCCTACGCCCTTGTATTCGAAGCGCACGCCGAAGGAAAAACTGCCTTGCGGCCTTCCATAGCCGCCCTGCGAGCTCCACATCGCGCGTATCTTTTGGGTCTTCAAAAGCTCGATCATCTTCTGGCAGCCTTCGTCTGTGAGATCGATCAGGTGAGTGTCCTCGCGGTCACTTTCGTTCCATTTGCTGAAGATCACCTGTACGTCTGTCGGATCCAAACCTGTGGTGGAATACGTCGTGAAGTCTATCTGGATGTTTTGCGCGCCTTCCGGTATAAGCGGCATGGGCTGGAAAAACCAGAGCGCGTAGCCGGCCAGAGCCAGAACCACTGCGATCGCCAGCACTTTGTAAAATGTATTCTTTTTGAACCAGTTGAGTAGTTTCATTTCTGCCATCATTTTAACCCCTTCTGCCTTATTATACACGAGTAAACGCTAAACCCCACGGAAAAAGTTTTCAATGCGCCTGTGGGCGGGCCGGGAATAAGGCGTGTCGACTGATTTGGTTACAGTTTGCTCTAAAACCGGGGGTAGTGTGACCAGACTTTCGAAAAAAGCTTCAATTTGTGCTCATTTTACGGCTGTTTTCATCGCCTTTGAAGGCGTGCGGCCAATATAATGGCCAGAAACAGCAAAAATATTGATGTGTACCCCAAAAAGTAGAGTCTGAAGAAACATGGTATAATGTTTATGCAGACAGGAGGTACATCATGTCAAATCGTTACACGAAGGCCTTCAGGGTCAAGGTCGCTAAGGAAGCCTCACAACCCGAATTTAAAGG
>JAFRXM010000060.1 GCA_017443515.1 Bacillota bacterium
CTTATGATCCAGCTTTCCTTTTCTTTGACAGGTTCTGGTTTTTTCTCGGGTTCGGGTTCAGTCTTTTCCGGCTCTTCAGCGGCAGGGTAGTCCACCTCTATGTCTATGGTCTGGATGGGTTGCAGCACGTGCGGATGGCTTGCAAACACTATGTCCGCGCCGTTTTCAGCCACGAACTGCGCCAGCTCCTTGTCCGCGTTGTCGGGTGCCTGCCTGTACTCGGTGCCCCAGTGGAAGTAGCAGATCAGTATCTCCGCGCCGTTCTCGCGGCACCAGTCCATCTCGGTCTTTATGGCCTTAAGATCCTCGCTGTTTACGTGGGTCTTCTTGTCTGTGCCGGTGGTGTAGCGGAAGGTGTTGATGTGCTGCGGCGCGTCGGCGTCCATGTAGGAGCCGTTCAGCGTACGCTTGCCGTTTACGAGCCTGGTCTCGTAGGTGAAGGAAACTATGCCTACCTTAACGCCGTTTACCGTAGTTACAGCGGAGCGCGGGTCTTCCGTGGTCTGCCTTGCGCCTACTACCGGGTCGAAGCCTGCTTCCTTAAGCACCTTTACGGTGTTGATGGCACCTTTGAGCTTGGAGTCCAGCATATGGTTGTTGGCGAACAGCGCGGTCCTGATGCCGGAGGCGCTCATCACGTCGTAGGCCAGCTGGTTGGGAGAGTCGAAGGCCGGGTAGCCGGTGTACTTTCCGTCCTCGCTGAAGGTGGTCTCGAAATTGCCCATGGCAAGATCGGCCTCGGCGAAGTACTTCTTTACGTATTCGTAGTTCTCCGTGAAATCGTAGCTTCCGTCTTTTCTTTTAGCGGAATCCAGCTGCGGCCCGTGCGCCATGATATCGCCCGCGCAGCGTATCAGCAGCGAGAACTCGGTCTGCACCGGGGGCTCCGGCACGTTGTTTGCGTTGTTTGCCGCGTTGGAACTGTTGTCCGCAGGCTTTTTATCGCTTATGGGCCAGAACAGCAGTCCGCCGAAGACTATCGCGACTACCACAAAAATGGACAGAAGGAACCTGCCCCACTTTATCCTGACTTTCTTCTTGTGTTTTGCTCTCATTTAGTTTACTGCTTCTACAGCTTCGATAGCGTCGGGGAACTGCTCCTTGAGTATGGCCTCGATGCCGCCCTTTACGGTCGCCTGTGCGTGCGGGCATCCCGCACAGTGTCCCTGAAGCTTTACGAATACGATCTTGTCGTCGTCGGTATAGTCTACGAATTCCACGTCGCCGCCGTCCCTCTGGAGGAAGGGCCTGATCTGTTCGAGTACGCTGATGATCTGTTCTCTCATGATATTCTCCTTATTCATTTCTGCCCGGTATGGCCGTGTAGACCGTTTCGGGCTTTCCGTTTGTGATCTTACGTATGATTATATTTTTGATCGGGTCGCCGTGGTCGTCCATGGTTATACTTCCGGTGGCTCCGGCGAGCCCTTTGATCGTGCATATTTTTCTGGCGATGAGATCGCCGTTGTCCGTGCCCCCGGCCTCGCGTATTCCGATGATAGCTATCAGGTAGGCGTCGAAGCCCAGCGCCACGGCCTCAGACGGCGTGGTGCCTGCTCCGAACTTGTCAGCATAGGCCCTAAGGAAGCTCTGCGTCATGCCGGAGAGCGTTTCTTCAGGGTCGAAATCCACAGTGTAGACGGCGCCTTCCACAGTGATGCCTTTCCACTCCGAGGTGCCTATCCAGGTGAAATCGTAGCCCAGCTCTTTGGCTTTGGCCATGATCTGCACCGCGGCGTCCACCTTTTCCGGAAGGTATATGGACTTGATGCCGCGCCCGCTGAACGCCAGGAAGATCTCCGAGAAATCCTCCAGATCCCTTGGGATCGGCGCCGCGCTTATGTGGTCTTCGCCTATGAGCGACTTCATGTAGGTGGAGAACTCCTCCGTCTTGATCTTGGCGAAGTCGTTGTCGTCGTAGTACATGATGCCGGCGCTGGTCTGGCCGAGCTTGCTGTATATGTAGTCCGCGGCGCCGCGCGCCTCGAAGGTGTCTATGTA
This sequence comes from Bacillota bacterium, assembly GCA_017443515.1. Taxonomy (GTDB): domain Bacteria; phylum Bacillota; class Clostridia; order Peptostreptococcales; family Anaerovoracaceae; genus RUG13409. The sequence goes on from JAFRXM010000060.1 coordinate 2,002, forward strand.
GCAGGCCCTGGCGTAGAAATCGTTGGTCTGCGTGAGGAGCGGGTTGGTGCAGCTTGCAGCCACGGCTGGAAGATGCGCCTCGCGGAACACCTCGCCTGCCGCCATCGACAGCATGTTGCCGTAGCTTCCGATCACCGCTGCGACATGTTCGTCTGCCATAGCCTGGGCGGTCTCGGCGGCGTGCTCCATGTCGGACTTGTTGTCCACGTAGACCAGCTCCACCCTGGAACCGAGTATGCTTCCGTACATCTCGTGCGCAAGCTCTATCCCTACGAGCTCGTCGGCGGCTTCCTTGGACAGCTCGCCGGTAAGGGGCTCGTAGACCCCGACCTTTATTACGGTGCCGTCGTCTATCGGCGGATCTATGAAGGCTTTCCTGAAATTGTCCCAGGAGGCGCAGCCCGAAAGCGCGGACAGCAGCACCGCTGCCAGCAGCGTGTATGCAATTGTGCGTATAAGTCTTTTACTCATATTAAAGTATTCTACCATTATTCACACACTCCCGCAAGGTTTTTGCGTGTCGCCAGTGTGAAGATTAGTTGGACTGGTATGGAAATATATCAGTGGGTAATGTGCTACAATATGCGTGGCAAGTGTTAATTCTTCGCCCGAGGATCGGGTCTTTGATGTTCTATCCAGTCACAAAACAGTAAAACAGTAAATAAAAAAACTCAGATCTCCGGGAGAGCTTTTCCAGAGATCTTTTTATTACAAGACTCGCGATAAAGGACAAGTCGTATTTTGTTCCATGCACCTTGCTTAGTGGGTGGCTTTGTTATATAATACCAGATATGGTATTCAGCAGTTTTCAGTTTTTGGGAATATTTCTGCCGCTGTTTCTGGTGGCGTATTATCTGACTTGCCGTTTTGCCCGCGTGTACAGGAATACGGTGGTTTTCCTGTTCTCCATCGGCTTTTATGCATACGGCGCCATCGCCTCGGGCACTCCGCTGTACCTGCTGATAATACTGTTTTCGGTCGTCTTCAACTACGAGGTAGGCCTCTACATGCCGCGGGCCAAAACCCCCGGGCGAAAAAAGCTTGCCTTTGTTATAGGCCTGGTGATGGATTTCGCCATTCTGTTCCTGTTCAAGTACTCGGACTTCGTGCTTGGCACCGGGCTGGGCCTCATCCTTCCTATAGGAATAAGCTTCTACACTTTCCAGATCGCATCGTATCTGATCGACGTGTACAGGGATCCGTCGCTTTCGGAAAAGAGCTTCGTTAACCTGGGCGCCTACATCATGATGTTCCCGCAGCTTATCGCAGGGCCCATAGTGCGCTTTTCAGAGGTGCAAAAAGACCTTCGCAAGCGCCGCGAAAACAAGGAGCAGGTGATAGACGGCTTTAAGACTTTTGTGATAGGCCTCGGCTTTAAGGTCATCCTTGCAAACCAGCTTGGAAGCATCTGGACCCAGGCAAACACCATAGGCTTCGAATCGGTGTCGGTGCCAATGGCGTGGCTCGCCATGATAGCCTACAGCTTCCAGCTCTACTTCGATTTCTACGGTTATTCGCTGATGGCTATAGGCCTGGGGCGCATAATGGGCTTCGAGTTCCCAACGAACTTCAACAGCCCCTACGTCTCCACCAGCATGACGGAGTTCTGGCGCCGCTGGCACATGACTTTGGGCAGCTGGTTCAGGGAATACGTGTACATACCCCTTGGCGGAAGCCGCAAGGGGCAGGCCCGCACTACGCTGAACCTTTTTATCGTGTGGATGCTCACCGGCATATGGCACGGCGCGGACTGGAACTTTATTATCTGGGGCGGCGTGCTGTTCGCCATAATCGCCATAGAAAAGCTTGGAATAAAGGACTTCATGGACAGCCACCGTGTTATCGGCCACCTGTACATGATAATACTCATACCGCTGCAGTGGATGGTGTTTGCGGTATCGGATCTTAAGGGCCTTGGAGCGCTTTATGGAAGGCTCGTCGGAATAGGCGGGGTTGCGGTAAACAGCGCGGACTGGACAGGCGAGCTTTCGCACGCGTGGTGGCTGCTGATCCTGGCGCTGCTGCTCTCCACGGAGCTTCCGGCAAAGCTGTACGGCAGGTTCAAGAAGAACCCTGCAGTCTACGTGCTTTTGGCAGGCGTTTTGGGCGTGGTCATCTACTGCCTTGCAATGGGCCTTGACGACCCGTTCATGTACTTC
>JAFRXM010000061.1 GCA_017443515.1 Bacillota bacterium
GAAATATATCGACTATTACAACAATCATCGTATCAAAGGCAAACTAAAGGGACTGAGCCCTGTTCAATACAGGGTCCAGTCCGCTAAAGTCGCTTAATTGCGTGACCAGTCTTTTGTCTAACCTTTTGGGGTCAGTTCAATGCTGGCAGGTCTTTTTTGTTACTTATGAATATTTACAGTCTTTCGAGGAGCTTTTCCGCTATCTGGACCGCATTGGTGGCTGCGCCTTTGCGGATGTTGTCGGCAACTACCCAGAGGTTGAGTCCGCTGTCAACTGAGAAGTCCCTCCTGATGCGGCCTACGAATACTTCGTCCTTGCCTTCAGCTTCGCGGGCGAGGGGATATACGGCGTTCTTGGGATCGTCCTGAACGACTATTCCAGGGAACTTCCTGAGTATTTCGCGAGCTTCATCGACGTCGCAGGGCTTTTCGAACTCGAGGTTGATGGATTCGCTGTGGCTGCAGCGCACAGGAACGCGTACGGTGGTTGCTGTAACTCTGATGCTGTCGTCACCGAGGATCTTGTGGGTCTCGTTGATCATCTTCATCTCTTCCTTGGTATACCCGTTATCGAGGAAGACGTCGATGTGCGGAAGTACGTTGCCTACGATCGGGTGGGCGAAAGCCTTGCACTGATCGTTGCCCTTGAGGCCTTCTGCGAGGTCTGAAAGGCCCTTCATTCCGGCACCGGATACAGCCTGATAAGTGCTGTAAACTATGCGCTTTACTTTATAAACGTCGTGCAGAGCCTTTATGGGAAGCATGGCCTGGATGGTGGAGCAGTTCGGGTTAGCGATGATGCCCTTGTTCTTCCAGATGTCGTCCGGGTTTACTTCAGGAACTACGAGCGGAACCTCGGGATCCATTCTCCAGGCGCTGCTGTTGTCGACTACTGTGCAGCCGTGTGCAGCGGCGATGGGGGAGAACTTCTCGGATGTGCCGCCGCCTGCGGAGAACAGCGCGATATCGATGTGCTTGTCGAAAGAGTGTTCGTTGAGTTCTTCTACGATATAAACTTTTCCTTTGAAATCTACGGCCTTTCCTGCGGACTTTGCACTGGCCATCATGTAAAGGTTCTCAAATGGGAAGTCCCTTTCTTCGAGGACTTTCAGGAAGGTGGAACCTACCAATCCTGTTGCGCCTACAACGGCGATATCTGGTTTTCTAGTCATGATATGCGTCTCCTTTGAATTATTTGTGTAATTATACACAAAATCATAAGAAATGTTAATAGGGAAATCACAATTTTTTGAGAAAAACAAATGTTTCTTTTTGAATAAAATGTACTGTAATTTTCTTGGAAATGTGGTAAAATTAATTGTTATAAAAGGAGGCTGAAATGCCAAGACTTACAAAAGAACAGAAAGAAAAACAGAAGCTTGCCGCCCTGAAAAAGGAGGAAGCTCTCAGAAAAAGAAAAAGAGTTAAAGACGAGATCCTTGCTGTGGTATTCATAGCTGTAGGGCTTTTCCTTATAATCAGCATGTTTACCGGCACAACAGGAGCTGTCGGAGCCGCCATTAAATCGTTCCTGGGCGGACTTCTGGGCTGGGTGTCATTCATTCTGCCGTTCTTCCTGATAGTTTACGGGGCGCTCGTATTTGCGCAGAAGACTTCGCTGGTGACATTTAAATCGGTCATTTCATGCGTTGCGCTCTTCGTCCTTCTGACCTGCCTTATCGCAAACTTCAAGGTGCCGCTCAACAGGGGCCCCTCGTACGACTTCTCGATGAGCCTCAAGGAGATCTACGGCATGGGCACCGACGGAGGCGGAATCATAGGCGTCTATATCGGCGGATTCATCAAGAACCTTATAGGTAATGTAGGGCTTTATATAGTTAGCGCAGCAGGCGTCATAATCGCACTTCTTCTCATACTCAACACGCCGCTTTCTACACTTATCGACAACGCCCGCATGAGGCACAAGGCCCGCAAAGCCCAGCGCGAGCACGACCGCGAGGAGCAGCTCGAGCTTGAAGCTCTTGAGCTGGAAAAGAAGGCCGAGGAAAAGCGCCTTGCCGAAGCTGCCGCAAAGAAGGAATCCGACGATGCAGCAAAAGAGCGCGCTCTGGAACGTTCAAAGACCAGAACTAACCTTACTCCTGTAGAAAAGCAGCAGGAGATAGACGCTGAAGCTCTTCCAAAGCTCAACATGTCTGCTGTGGAAAACATAGGGCCGGAGAAGGCTGTCTCTTCAACAGATGTAGCCGAAAAGACCCTGCCTCAGTTCGCAGTGGATGTTCCTGAAACAAAACCGGCCTTTACCCCTGAGGATATAGGCCTTAAAAGTCCCGAAAAGCCCTCCATCCAGATAGAAGGCATAACCGAGAACCAGCAGAAGGTGCTCGATCTTGTCATGGATCAGGATCTTTTCAAGGGCGGAGCAAAGAATACGGAGGACATATCCGCGCTTCCGCTGAATCCTTCCGGCACCAAGGGATTAAGCCCCCTGGGCGTTGCCGCAGCTGCAGTTGCCGCATCTACTGATCCTTCTGTGATAGACAAAGCAGCTGAACAGACAGAAAAAGCGGAACAGCCAGCCGTTCCTGAAAAGACAGGAAAGGCTGCAGTCGCCGCAGCTGCTGCCGCTCTTACAAGCGAAATAGCGGACAAGAAGGAAGCCGCAAAGCCCGAACCAGATTACAAGTTCCCGCCTGTGGATCTTCTTGCAAAACCTTCCGCCACACTCCGAGGTTCGCAGGCTGGCCCCAACATGCAGGATCAGGCCGAACTTCTTGAAGATACTCTTGCAAGTTTCGGCGTTCAGGCTTCTGTCGTAGATGTCATAAAAGGACCTGCAGTAACACGTTTTGAGGTGCAGCCGGCAGCCGGCGTAAAAGTATCCAAGATCGCTGCTCTGCACAACGACCTTGCGCTCAACCTGCGAGCCAAGAGCCTCCGAATAGAAGCACCTATACCCGGCAAGGCTGCCGTAGGCATAGAAGTTTCCAACGATACCATATCCACCGTAACGCTGCGCGAGATCATAGAATCCGAAGCTTTTAAGAAGAGCAAATCCAAGATCTCTGTTGCGATAGGCCGCAGCATAGGCGGTGAGGCCATAGTTGCGGATCTCAAGTCCATGCCGCATCTGCTCGTCGCAGGCTCTACCGGTTCCGGTAAATCAGTCTGCATCAACAGCATGATAATAAGCCTTCTCTACAAGGCAACGCCGGAAGAGGTTAAGCTCATACTTATAGACCCGAAGGTCGTAGAGCTCAGCATTTACAACGGTCTGCCGCATCTTCTGATACCTGTCGTAACAGATTCAGGCAAGGCCGCCGCCGCTCTTGGCTGGGCTGTTTCCGAGATGAACGAGCGCTACAACACGTTCGCAGCAGAAGGCGTAAGGGATCTTCAGTCCTACAACGAGACCGTCAAGGCAAACGGCGAGGAAGAAAAAGTCATGCCGCAGGTAGTCATTATAATAGACGAGCTTGCCGAGCTGATAATGACAGCCAAGAACACCGTAGAAGACTCCATCTGCCGCATAGCGCAGAAAGCCCGCGCCGCAGGCATGCACCTCATAGTCGCTACGCAAAGGCCGTCAACTGACGTCATCACCGGCGTCATCAAGGCTAATATACCTTCCAGGATAGCGTTCGCCGTATCCTCGCTCACGGACTCCAGAGTAATACTGGATGTGGGCGGTGCCGAGCATCTCCTGGGCAAGGGCGACATGCTCTACGGACCGCAGAGCATCAGCAAACCTCTTCGCGTACAGGGCTGCTTCGTATCCGACAACGAAGTCCGGGATGTCATAACCTTCGTCAAGGACCAGGTCCAGATGGCAAACTACAACGACGACATTCTCCAGGCCATGAACAAAGCAGGCTCCGGAGGCTCTTCCCAGGGCGAAGACAGTTCAGACGAGGACGAACTCCTCACAGACGCCATAGAAACTGTTGTAAGAGCAGAGCAGTGCTCCGTCTCCATGCTGCAGAGGCGCTTCCGCATAGGTTACAATCGCGCGGCAAGGCTCGTAGATCTGATGGAGGAGAGGGGAATAGTAGGTCCGCCGGACGGTGCAAGGCCCAGGAAGGTCCTCATGACCCTCGACCAGTTCAACCAGCTTACGCAGCAGGCAGCAGGCATATCCGACGCAGTAGAGGACGAGATCTTCTGATGAAAGTATTTATACAGACCCTCGGATGCGAAAAGAATACAGTAGATTCTGAGAACGCGGCTAAGATCCTTACCGACGCCGGATGCACTATAGCTCAGGATCCGCAGGATGCGGACTGTTTCATAGTAAACACCTGCGGTTTTATCCACGACGCAAAACAGCAGTCCATCGAAGCCATTTTCGACCTGTCAAGGATCAAGACAGAAGGTAAGAAGCTAATAGTAACTGGCTGCCTTTCTCAGCGCTACGCAAAGGAGCTGTCGGCTGAAATGCCTGAAGTGGACGCGTTCCTCGGCGTCAACGACTATCTGAAGCTTCCCGAGATAGTACTTGGAAACCGCACAGAGCGCACGCTCTGCAGCCTGGCTGGAAAGCCCTACGAAGAACTCGGAGGAAGGGTGCTCTCCACAGTGCCCTGGAGCAGGTCAATAAAGATAGCCGAAGGCTGCAGCAACATATGCAGCTACTGCGCCATACCTTTCATAAGGGGCAAATACCGCAGCAGGCAGCCTGAAGCAATAATAAATGAAGCCCAAAAGCTTGCCGAAGAAGGGTGCAAAGAGATTGTGATAATAGCTCAGGACGTAACTTTCTACGGAAGGGATCTAGGCCTTAAGGAGGTGCTGCCAAAGCTTTTAAAAGATCTTTGCCGCATAGAAGGCATCGAATGGATCAGGCTCATGTACTGCTACGAGGACGAGATCACCGAAGGCCTCATTCAGACTATAAAAGACGAGCCGAAGATATGCCACTACCTGGACATACCCATCCAACACTGCAGCGGCCGCATACTGAAGGCCATGAACAGGAAATCGACACCTGAAAGCATTTGGTCTACAATAACTAATTTACGTAAACAAATTCCGGATATCGCGATAAGGACCACACTTATCACAGGATTCCCAGGCGAAACGAAGGAGGACTTCAAGGAGCTTTACGATTTCGTGAAAGAAGCCGGATTCGACAGGCTCGGCGCCTTTGCGTATTCTAAGGAAGAAGGAACTAAAGCCGCAGAAATGCCGGGCCAGGTACGCAAGGATGTAAAGGAACGCAGAAGGGACCGCATAATGGAACTTCAGCGCGAAATATCCTTAAGACACAATCAGGCGCTTGTAGGGCGCACTTTCAAAGTTCTCGTAGAAGCGCAGGACGACGAGAACACATACACCGGGCGCACCTTCATGGACGCCCCCGAAATAGACAACAGCGTCATATTCACAAGCAAAAAAGCTCTGCAGCCGGGCAGCTTCGCGCAGGTCCGTATTACAGACGCTTTCGATTACGATATCAGCGGAGAGGCGGTATTCTAGATGAATCTACCCAACAAACTAACTATAGCAAGAGTCATATGCGTGCCCATTTTCGTGGTACTGTTCCTGTTTAAGCTTTACATCTGGGCGTTTATAGTGTTTGTGATCGCCTCGCTTACCGACATGTTCGACGGCAGGATAGCCCGCGCCCGCAATATGGTCACCAACTTCGGAAAGATCATGGATCCGCTGGCCGATAAAGTTCTCGTATACGCCGCTTTCTGCCTGTTCGTACAAAAAGGCATTATGCCGGGCTGGATGCTCATCGTGATCCTCGCGAGGGAATTCGCTGTCTCAGGGATGCGCACTGTTGCCGCGTCAGAAGGCAAAGTCATAGCTGCCGGAATGACCGGTAAAATTAAGACGGTCCTGCAGATGTTCGCGACTCTGTTCCTCATCGTTTCTCCATACCACCAATACCTGGAGATAGCCGGAAAGATACTGCTCTGGGCTTCCCTTGTCATGACAGTAGTGTCCGGCGCGGAGTATATAATCAAAAATAAAGACGTATTTTCAATGTGATCCGCAGGGCAGAGGCCCCGACTTATCATGAAAGCAACTATTCTTACCATAGGCACCGAGATCCTTTTCGGCAGCATCACAAACACCAATTCCGTATATCTTTCCCAGCAGCTTCAGAACCTCGGAGTCGACGTCTTACGGCACATTACCGTAGGCGACAACGAAGGAAGGCTCCTGAAAGCTCTTGAATACGCCTACGAGGACAGCGACCTTGTGCTTACCACAGGCGGCCTCGGGCCCACAGAAGATGACCTCACAAAAGAAACTATTGCAAAATACTTCGGTACCACACTGAAAGAGGATCCCAAGCAGCTTGCAATACTTAAAGGCTGGTACGCAAAGCAGAACCGCGTGATGGCCAAAAACAACATCAAACAGGCATGGCTGCCCGAAGGAAGCGAAGTTCTGCCAAACCCCAACGGCACGGCGCCGGGGTTTTATTATACCGACGGAAAAAGGCACATCTACGTGATGCCTGGCCCGCCTCGGGAAAACATCCCCATGTTCAGGGACTATGTTACGCCAAAGCTTGCGCAGAGCCGCGACGGATATCTGTATTATAAGATGATCCGCACCATAGGAATAGGGGAGTCCGATCTTGAGATGGCTCTGATAGACCTTATAGACGGTCAGACAGATCCGACCATTGCCACCTATGCCAAGCAGTTCTCCTGCGCCTTCCGCGTAACATCGAAACGCGCCACGCTGGAAGAGTCCAAAGCCGCCGTTGAAGAGATGATGCAGAAGATCCGCCCCATAGTCGGAAAGTACATATACAGCGAAGAGGACGAAGAGCTTCTTCAGGTGGATCTCAGGATGCTTAAGGAAAGGGGCGAAAAGCTGGCCTGCGCGGAATCTATGACGGGCGGACAGTTCGCCAAGAGCGTAACGGATATACCCGGGGCGTCAGCTGTATTCTATGGCGGAAAAGTCACATACTGCAACCCCGCAAAGACAGCGGAGCTTTGCGTGAAGCCGGATACACTGGATAAATACGGCGCCGTCAGCGCACAGACCGCAGAGGAGATGGTAAGAGGGCTGTACCTCTACACAGGCTGCAGCTGCTGCATCTCGGTGACAGGGCTTGCCGGACCTGATCCGGACGAAGGAAAGCCGGTAGGGCTGTTCTACGTAGGCCTTATGTACCGCGGTAAGGTGACCGTTAAGGAGTTCCGTTCGCATCAGAGGACGCGCACGGATATCAGGAATTTCGCGTGCATACAGATGGCCCGGATGATATACGAAGCTTTAAATAAAGATTGACATTATTTACAGATAATGTTATTATTTTTCCGGGACTTTTTTCAAAATAACACTTGACCTTTAGCTGCCGACAGGGTATTATATATACAGAACATATGTTCTTTTACGGAGGTCTACATGGCAACTAACACTAACATTCCTAAATCAGACAAGGACAAAGCTCTGGAAGCGGCACTGCTGCAGATAGACAAGAAATTCGGCAAAGGCTCCATAATGATGCTCGGAGACGACAACGCAAGGCTGGATATAGAAGCAGTTTCAACAGGTTCCGTCAGCCTGGATATAGCATGCGGAATAGGTGGTCTTCCCAGAGGAAGGATCATAGAGATCTACGGTCCGGAATCTTCAGGTAAGACTACGCTTGCGCTGCACGTTATAGCAGAAGCTCAGAAATCCGGCGGAAGGGCAGCCTTCATAGATGCAGAGCACGCGCTGGATCCTGTCTACGCAAAAGCTCTCGGGGTAGATATTGATGAGCTGCTCGTCTCACAGCCCGATACCGGAGAAGACGCTCTGGAGATCTGCGAGATGCTGATCAGGAGCGGTGCGCTTTCCATAGTCGTAATAGATTCGGTAGCTGCTCTCGTCCCGAAGACAGAAATAGAAGGCGACATGGGAGATTCTCACGTAGGAGCCCAGGCAAGGCTCATGTCCCAGGCTTTAAGAAAGATCACAGGCGTGGCCAACAAGACCGGCACCATGGTCGTATTCATCAACCAGCTCCGCGAAAAGATAGGCGTCATGTTCGGCAACCCGGAAACCACCACAGGCGGAAGGGCACTGAAGTTCTACTCGTCCGTGCGCCTGGATGTACGCCGCGTGGAATCCATAAAGCAGGGCGATGCAGTCATAGGCAACCGCACAAGGGTCAAAGTAGTCAAGAACAAGGTGGCACCTCCGTTCAAGATGACAGAATTCGACATCATGTACGGGAAAGGCATATCCCGCGCCGGAGATATTCTGGACTGCGCAGTAGAGGCCAAACTCATAGAGAAGTCCGGAGCGTGGTATTCCTACAAGGGCGAGCGAATAGGCCAGGGCAGGGAAAACGTCAAAAACTACCTGGAAGAACGCCCGCAGCTCATGGACGAACTGGAAGTCCTCATCAAGGACAAGTTCATCCCCAAAAAAGATGACACGCTCGTAGACGATTCCGAGGACATCAAAGTGGACGAAGACGGCGTTATCATCGAATAAACACCGGCTGCTAATAAATAGTATAATTAATCAAAAAAAGTGTTTGACAAGCCTGCGTTCCTGTGGTAAAGTACATGCGTTGCCGCTCTAATCAGGCTTGTTTTTAAATGCCTTTTACAGGCTGCCTGCACAGGCGAGACGGAAAGATGGAGGTAAAAAAATAAACATGTACGCAGTAATCGAGACCGGCGGTAAGCAGTATCGCGTTACCGAGGGCGACGTCATCAACGTCGAAAAGCTGGATGCAGAAGTCGGCAAGACTCTCACCATCAAAGAAGTCCTCATACTTGAGAAGGACGATGAGACAGTAGTAGGTGCTCCCTACGTCACCGGCGCCAGCGTAAAGGCAGAAGTTGTAGAGATCGGCAAGGCTAAGAAAGTCGTCATCTACAAGTACAAGGCAAAGAAGGACAGCAAGAAGAAGCAGGGCCACAGACAGCCTTACACCCAGCTGAAGATCAAGTCCATAGCAGTCAGAGCTTCAAAGAAAAAGGCCGACGAGCCTGCTGAAGCAGCAGAATAATCGTTCTTAGGAGGTATAGATATGGCAAGTAAAAAAGGTGTCGGTAGTTCCAAGAACGGCCGCGAAAGTGAATCCAAACGACTGGGAGTCAAGAGAGCTGACGGTCAGTTCGTAAGCGCAGGTTCCATACTCGTTCGTCAGAGGGGAACCAAGTATCATCCCGGCAACAACGTAGGTATCGGCGGAGACGATACTCTGTTCGCAAAGGTTGATGGCACCGTCAAGTTCGAGAGAAAAGACAAGACCCGCAAGCAGGTCAGCGTCTATCCCGAAGAAGCTTAAAACACACGGCCCCCGCAAATACGGGGGCCTTTTCATGGTCTATTAAACTATGTTCGTAGATAAAGCACAAATATTGATCAAGTCCGGCAAGGGCGGCGACGGCGCAGTATCATTCCGCCGCGAACCATACGTCCCGCAGGGCGGTCCTGACGGCGGAAACGGAGGCAGAGGCGGAAGCGTAGTGCTCCTCGCAGACAGAAACCTGCGCACGCTCATGGACTTCCGTTACAAGCGCAAATACGAAGCCCAGCCCGGTGAGAACGGCCGCGGAAAGCAGCAGTACGGAAAAGACGCTGAAGACCTTATAATCAAGGTCCCGGTAGGCACCGTAGTCCGCGATGTAGCAAGCGGCAACATAATGGCAGACCTCAAGGAGGACGGCCAGCGTTTTGTTGCGGCAAAAGGCGGAAAAGGCGGAAAAGGCAACGTCTGGTTCAAGAACTCCGTGCGCCAGGCGCCTAACTTCGCGGAAGCCGGAGGTTTTTCCGTTGAAAGAACAATAGAACTTGAGCTTAAACTGATAGCGGACGTGGGCCTCGTCGGCTACCCGAACGTCGGCAAATCCACGCTTCTTTCGGTAAGCACTTCAGCTAACCCAAAGATCGCAAACTACCATTTCACCACGCTTACGCCTAATCTGGGTGTCGTAACGCTTTACGACCAGAGCTTCATCATGGCAGACATCCCCGGCCTTATAGAAGGAGCGTCCGAAGGAATGGGGCTGGGCCTTGATTTCCTCAAGCACATCGAAAGGACACGCGTTCTTATCCACATAGTAGACGTGTCCGGCTCAGAGGGAAGGGACCCCGTAGAGGACTTCGAGAAGATCAACGCCGAGCTTAAGAACTACAGCGAAAAACTCGCTCAAAAGCCCATGCTCGTAGCGGCGAACAAGATGGACATGGCAGAAGAGGAGACCTACGAAAGGTTCAAAACTTACGTAGAGGGAAAAGGGTACCAGGTCTTCCCGATGTCAGCGCCAATACACGAAGGCGTAGACGAGCTTCTTCGCGCCGCGCTCAGCACGCTCAACTCGCTTCCCGAAGAGGAAGAAGAGGAGATAGTGTTCTACAACGCGCCCGACCCGGAGGACGAACCCGATTTCCGCGACATCAACATCTCCCAGGACGAGAATGGCACCTTCGTCCTTACAGGAAAACAGCTGCGCAAGATCTTCGATTCAACGAACTTCAACGATACCGGATCCCTGCGCTACCTGTATAAATACATAGAAAACAAGGGCATCATGGACGAACTGATGGAAATGGGCCTTGAAGACGGAGATACAATAAAAGTCTTCGACTACGAATTCGAATTCTATGAGGATTGACAGATATAAAGTTCAGGAGATACTTGACAGCCTCCTGAACAAAGTAGAAAAGCCGGCGGCATATATAGGCGGCGAGCCCAATCAGATATGCAAGGAGGATGGGAGTTTTTCCGTCCGCCTGGCTTTTTGTTTCCCGGATACTTACGAGATAGGCATGTCATGGAACGGCATGCCTATTCTTTATCACCTTGTGAACAGTACTTGCCACACTTTCATGGAACGCGTCTTCGCACCCAGAGTCGACATGCAGGAGCAGATGAGAGCCGCAGGCCTTCCTCTTTATACTCTTGAGAGCAAGACTCCCGTGGCGCAGGCAGACATAGTCGGTTTTACGCTGCAGTACGAGATGTGCTATACGAACGTGCTAAGCATGATGGATCTTGCGGGAATACCGCTTCTTTCAAAAGACAGGGGAGAAGAATGGCCTCTTGTGATAGCAGGCGGCCCCTGCGCTTTCAACGCGGAACCTCTGGCGGACTTTTTTGACGCAGTCCTGGTAGGCGACGGCGAGGAGCTTCTTCCAGAATTCTGCAGAGTCTTTTCGGAGTGCAAAAAAGCCGGCTTAACGAAAAAACAGACGCTTGATAAGCTGCAGAGACTTCAGGGCGTCTATATACCCTCGAGCTACAGTCCTGTTTACGACGAAGATGGAAGCTTCATCAAATACGAAAAGCTGGATCCAAATGCTCCGGACCGCGTTCTCCGTGCTTTCCTGAAAGACATGAACAGCGTGGATTACCCCACGAACAACATCGTTCCACTCATAGAAGTTGTACACGACAGGGCAGTCTGCGAGCTTTTCCGCGGCTGCACGAGGGGCTGCAGGTTCTGCCAGGCAGGCATGCTCTATAGACCCGTTCGCGAACGCAGTATGGAGGAGAACCTGCGCATAGCCAGGGAACAGATAGAAAACAGCGGGCACAGCGAGCTGTCGCTGCTTTCGCTTTCCACCTCGGATTACACTCAGTTCGAACCGCTCGTCGAGAAGCTTCTGCCTTACTGCAAGTCCAGGAGCGTAGCGATCTCTCTGCCATCTCTTCGGCTCGACAACTTCAGCTTCAAGGTGCTGGACGAGATACAGGGCATAAGAAAGACCGGGCTCACATTTGCGCCTGAGGCCGGCACGCAGCGCCTTCGCGACGTGATAAACAAGAACATAACAGAAAAAGACATCCTCGGAGCTCTGGACAAAGCGATAGACCTGGGCTGGAACTCCGTCAAACTCTACTTCATGATAGGCCACCCCACGGAAACTGACGAGGACCTGGACGGCATAGCCGACCTTGCAAGGAAGATCATGGACCTGGCCCGCGAAAAGAACGGCGGAAACAGGGGGCGCTTCTCGGTATCTGTTTCAGTAGCCAATTTCGTGCCCAAGCCGTTTACACCTTTCCAGTGGGTGCCCCAGGACAGCCCCAGAGAGTTCGAGCGCAAGCACATGTACCTCATGAACCGCATAAGGCCGATCAAAGGCGTAACTCTTCATTACCACGAGAGCTTCGTAAGCACGCTTGAAGCCATACTTGCCCGCGGCGACAGAAGGCTTTGCGTTGCGATTCAAAGAGCCTTTGAACTGGGCTGCCGCTTCGACTCCTGGACAGAGCATTTCAACGAAAAGGCCTGGAAGCAGGCTCTTTCCGAGACCGGCATAGATGAGAACTACCATGCCCTGAAAGGCCTTGCTCCCGGCGCTGCGCTTCCCTGGAACATCATAGACAGCGGAATAGACGATACTTACCTGATGTCAGAATACGAAAGATCGCAGAAAGCAGCCACCACACCAGACTGCAGGCTGGGCTGCAACGGCTGCGGCATAAATGCTCACACGGACTGCCCGTGCGGAGGCATACTATGAACAGATATGTGCTAAGATTCTGCAAGTACGGAAACATGCGCTTCCTGTCCCACCTTGACCTGGGAAGGCTTTTTAAGCGCGCCGTGCGCAGGGCAAACGTGAAGATCGCATTCTCCAACGGATACAACCCTCACGAACTCATGAACATAGTCCAGCCTCTGTCCCTGGGGTACGAGAGCGACAGCGAATATCTTGAGATAGATACTCTCATACCTTACGACCCCGATACTCTTGCCCAAAGCCTGTGCCAGGTGCTGCCGGAAGGCATCAGATTCACCGCCTGCCGCGAGGAAGAGCGCACGTCGAAGAATCTGTCGTTCTACACTCAAAGAGCGCTGTATGAGGCGTTTTTCCCGCTTACAGAAGCAGATGCCGAAAAGGCAGACATGCAGGGATTTATGGACCAGGAACGCGTCATAATAATCAAGCGCGACAAGAAAACAAAGAAACCTGTCGAAAAAGATATCAAAGACTGGATCTATTCGTTTACAATAAAAGATATATCGGAAGGGCAGTGCAGAGCGGATATGTCGCTTCGCTGCGCGAGCAACGAGACGGCAAACCCGGGCAAGCTGCTCGAAAGCTTCTTCGGTTTTTGCGGTATTTCCACAAAAATAGAAGACTGCAGGATCACAAGAAAAGACATTCTGGCACTGAACGGGGAAGGACAGCTGGTGAGCGCTTATGAGGCAAGATAGAAGCAGGAAGAGCAGTTCAGACAAAAAACTTGCGCTCTGGATCGGTACTGTCATCGTGTCAATACTGCTGATAATAGTTGGGCACGCCGCTGCGTCAAAGGGCCTTAACATCTTTGATCATCCAGAAAGCGATGTAAGGGCTAAAGTCACGGAACTGGTGCGCCTGGTAAACGAAGTCCACGAGGATGCAGGATATTCTTCGGAGACACTATATTTCAACGCGAAGATATTGCGCGGCGCTCATAAAGGCGAAACAGTCCTGGTCTACCAGCAGCAGGACAACTATATGGATACAGGCGAGCGCTTCGTCAAAGTCGGGGATACTATACTTATAGCCGAGGACGAGATAAACGAAGAGGCCAAGTGGACTTTCGGAAGCTATATGCGCTTCGACTATATGATAGTCCTGGGCATCGTATTTATTCTGCTGCTGATATTATTCGGCAGGGGAAAGGGCATCAGCACTGTCGTGTCGCTGGCGCTTACCTGCCTTGCGGTGTTCTGCGTGTTCCTCCCGGCTATACTTTCCGGCGCCAACGTCTACCTGATGACTGTGCTGATCTGCGTATTTACTATAGTGATGACGCTGCTTCTCACCAACGGAGCTACGGCAAAGTCATTCAACACCATGCTCGGCTGCGGCAGCGGAGTCCTTATGGCTGCGCTTCTTACTGTCCTGTTCGACAAACTGATGCATCTGACAGGTGTAATAGACGAGCACTCGATATATCTTCAGGTCATGAACGACCAGGGCAGCTCTATAGATCTGAACGGCCTGATCTTCGCCATGATAACCATAGGCGCCATGGGCGCTGTGATGGACGTTGCGATGGATATAGCCTCGTCTCTTTACGAAGTCCACAGGCATGCGCCTGACATCAGCTTTACAGAGCTTTTCAAAAGCGGCATGAATATAGGCCGCGACGTGATGGGAACTATGGCCAACACTCTGGTGCTTGCGTATATAGGAAGCAACCTCTGCGCCATACTCCTTAGAGTCTCCTACGCAAGTTCGCTTACCATGCTGCTCAACACAGAAAGCATTACAGTAGAAGTGCTGCAGGCCCTCATAGGAAGCATGGGGATACTGCTTACCATACCGCTTACAACGCTCGTGTGCTGCACAAGGTATACAGGCAGAAAAATGGCTTGACTTCCATATATTGTATGTGATAGACTTTGCTGGCGGGGGAAGCTTTAGGTAGAGCCATGAAGCTTCAGACAGTAAAGAACATCATAATAGGGGCAGTGTGCGCAGCGCTTGCCGCAGGCAATATATATCAGTATGCGCGCGTCCCGGAGGACCGTACACAGAACATAGTTTTCTATGAGGCAGAACCTTCTTCAGGTATCTTCGAAGAGCGGGAACTTCCCGGTCTTATAGACTTAAACAGCGCAACAAAGGACGAACTGGAATCGCTCCCCGGCATAGGTCCGGTAAAAGCACGGGCGATAATAGAATACAGGAAGGCATACGGCGGCTTTGTCGCTGCCGAAGAGATAATGGAAGTCCGCGGAATAGGGCAGTCCACATACGATAAAATCAAAGACAGGATAACGGTAAACTGATGGAACAGAAAAAGATCGACAGGATAAACGAACTGGCCCGCAAGAAGAAGGGCGTCGGGCTCACAGAAACAGAGCTTGCGGAACAGAAGGTGCTCTACAAGGAGTTCCTCATCGAGTTCCGCGCGCGCTTTAAGGCCCAGCTCGAATGCATAGAGATCGTAGAACCTAATGACCCCAGGCTCAAAAACCAGTATAAGCAGTAGATCAACGATGCGGGATGGATAAACACAGCTACGACGACCACAACGACTACAGCGGAAAGCCAAAACCTTCCGGATGCGGGACGGTGTTTTTTATTATCGTGCTTCTTTATCTCGCGTACTACTTCATATCCAACGGCGGGATAATAAAGAAACAGGAACCTGCTTACAATACCGTAGACAACAGCGCCGCGCAGCATTACAAGTCATATTACGACGGAAGTCTCGGCTCCTGTGGGGATCTTAAGGGAAAAGTCCTCATCGTTTCCGTATTCATAAGCGATAAAAACACATCCTGGGACACTGCGAACAAAGCCGACCAGGAAATGATAAACAAGACGCTGCGCGATATCAAAAGCGCCGCGGCATACCTTAAGGAACAGGCCGCAATTTACGGAAGCAACGTGGATTTCATCTACGACTGGTCCGCTTACCCGGAGCTTAAATACAGCGCGCAGTTCAAGTCCGTCGACATGGTGACAGCGGAGGGAACTTACTACAATACGCAGTCGACGTGGATCAAAAGAAACATAGATATACAGGGCCTTAAAGACAAGTTCAGTGCCGATCATGTTCTTTTCATAAACTTCTTCGACACGGCGCTCTCCAATCCCGTGCACTGCTGGAGCCTGGGCGCCTCGAGCTTCCCCGAAGGTTCTAAGGATACCTATTACATAGAGCTCATAAACCTCTTCTGCAGGTTCGAAAACTACGTCACCATGCCGTCCGTGTACGCGCACGAGATGCTGCATGCTTTCGGGGCACACGACCTGTACTACGCAAGCAGTCAGATACCGCAGAGCTATGTGGATAACCTCAACCGGACCGGATCCCAGGATATCATGTTCACAGTCACAAGTTCGGACGAGATAACGAACTATGTTTCTCCGCTGGACGCGTACTACATAGGAATAGCGCCTGCGCCGGAAGAGGTATCGTACTGGAAGCTTTCAGCCTCCGAGCACTGACGGCTGGCATTTCCGGCGCATATAAGCATCCTTTTTCTTTACAATCTAAGTAAAATGGGATAAAATATATAGTTAGCAAATTCTATCGAAAAGAGGTCATTTATACATGAAATATCTTGGAGTAAACGAGATCAGAAAGATGTTCCTTGAGTTCTGGGAATCCAAGGGCTGCCTGGCGCACGAGAGCTATTCTCTGGTACCGCACAACGATAAGAGCCTCCTGCTGATCGCTGCAGGCATGGCTCCTTTAAAGCCGTATTTCGCAGGCACCGAAGAGCCCCCTCGCCACAGGATGACGACATGTCAGAAGTGCATACGCACCAACGATATAGATAACGTAGGCCACACCGCAAGGCACGCCACGTTCTTTGAGATGCTCGGAAACTTCTCGTTCGGCGATTACTTCAAGAGGGAATCCCTTACCTGGGGCTGGGAGTTCGTAACTTCCGAAAAATGGCTCGGCATCCCCAAGGAAAAGATCTGGGCCACCGTCTACGAGGACGACGACGAGGCATACGCCATCTGGAAGGACGAAATAGGCATGCCGGAAGAAAAGATAGTCCGTCTCGGAAAAGACGATAACTTCTGGGAGATAGGAACAGGCCCGTGCGGTCCCTGCTCCGAGATATACTACGACAGAGGTCCCGAGTACGGCTGCGGAAAGCCTGACTGCAAGCCTGGCTGCGACTGCGACCGCTATATGGAGTTCTGGAACCACGTATTCACCCAGTTCGACCGCCAGGAAGACGGAAGCTATCTGGAGCTGGAGCACAAGAACATAGACACCGGAATGGGCCTCGAGCGCATGGCGTGCATCATGCAGGGCGTGGACTCCATCTACAGTGTCGACACCATGCAGGCAATACTTCAGGAAGTCTGCCGCATGTCCGGCAAGTCCTACAGCGGCGGTGCCAGCAGGGATGACATCTCTATCAGGATCATAACCGACCACATCCGCGCGGTGTCCTTCATGATCTGCGACGGTATCCTTCCTTCAAACGAGGGCAGGGGATACATTCTCCGCAGGCTCCTTCGAAGGGCTGCCCGCCACGGAAGGCTTCTTGGCATCAAGGGGACCTTCCTTAAAGACCTTGCAAACAAAGTGTTCGAGACCTCCGGCGAAGCATATCCGGACCTCATCGAAAGAGCTGATTACATCAAGAAGATCATTGGCATAGAAGAAGACAAGTTCGCTTCCACCATAGACCAGGGCCAGGCTATACTGGATCAGTACATCGCGGAAGCCAGGGCGCAGGGAAGCACTGTCATCTCCGGCGAGCATTCCTTCAGGCTCTACGACACCTACGGTTTCCCGATCGAACTCACAAAGGAGATCGCAGAAGACGCCGGACTCTCTGTAGACGAGGACGGTTTCGCAGCCTGCATGCAGGCCCAGAAAGACATGGCAAGGTCCGCAAGGAAAGCCGAGGACAACGCAGGCTGGCTCGATGAGACCGCAATGTACAAGGACTTCCCGCCCACGGATTTCACAGGATACGAAAGCCTTGCAGGCGAAGCAAGAGTCATCGGCATCGTAAAGGGCATGAGCAGCCTTGACAGCGCGTCAGCAGGAGAAGAAGTCCGCATCATCCTCGACAGCACTCCGTTCTACGGCGAAGGCGGCGGCCAGACAGGCGATACAGGCGTATTCGAAGGCGCGGATGGATTTGCTGCTGCTATCTCCAATACCACAAAGATCAACAATGTCTACGTGCACCACGCGGCAATAACCGCAGGCACTGTAAAGATAGGCGATACCATCACAGTATGCGTCGACGAAAAGAGGCGCCACGCCATAGCAAGGAACCACACCGCAACACACCTTCTTCAGAAGGCTCTGCGCATGGTCCTGGGCGATCACGTGGAACAGGCCGGATCCCTTGTTACCGAAGAGGGCCTGCGCTTCGACTTCACGCATTTTGAGGCCATATCCAAAGAAGACCTCCAGGCTGTAGAAGACATAGTAAACAGCGAGATACTCAAGTTCACAGCTGTCGACACCAACGTGATGCCCATAGAAGAAGCCAAAAAGCTCGGCGCCATGATGCTGTTCGGTGAAAAGTACGGTTCCGAGGTAAGAGTCGTTAACGTTCCTGACTTCTCGCTCGAGTTCTGCGGCGGCACCCACGTCGCGAACATCGGCCAGATAGGCGCTATGCGCATCATATCCGAATCCGGCGTAGCTGCAGGCGTAAGGAGGATCGAAGCGATAACCGGTTCCGCGGTAGGCATGAAGCTCGCCGAAGAACAGGCACTCGTATCCGATGTAGCCGAAGCGCTCAAGACCACTCCCGGCAACCTCCTAAGAAGAGCAGAAAACCTCGCCGAGGAGAACAGGGCTCTCAGAAAAGAGCTCGAAGAGCTCAAAAAGGCCGGAATGAACTCTGAAATAGACGATCTTATCGCTTCAGCAAAGGTATTCGGCGAGGCAAAACTCGTTACAAAGACCTTCGAAGGCGCTTCCATAGACGATCTTCGCGGCCTTTCTGACAGCATCAAACAGGCTTATAAGGGCGTCGTAATGGTATTTGCCAGCGTTAACGGCCCCAAAGCTACGCTTATGGTATCCGTTACAGACGATCTTGTCGGCAAGGGCTACCACGCAGGCAGCATGATAAAAGAGATCGCTAAGGCTGCAGGCGGCGGCGGAGGCGGAAAAGCTGACATGGCTCAGGCAGGCGCCAAGGATATTTCTAAACTTTCCGATGCATTTGCTGTTGCCGAAAAGCTCATGACGCGTTAAAATATATACGAGGGAGGTATCGAAATGGATAGAAACACAATACTCTTCACAAATCCCGATAAGAAAAAGGAACAGACCATTCAGGAGATCCTGACTCAGGTCTACGCAGCTCTCGACGAAAAAGGATACAACGCCATAGACCAGATGGTAGGGTATATCCTGTCCGGAGATCCTTCGTACATAACCGGCCACAACAACGCCCGCAACCTCATCCGCAAGGTCGAAAGAGACGAGCTTGTGGAAGAGCTGCTCAAGAAGTATCTCCGCAAGTAATGCGCTGGATAGGACTGGATATAGGGGATAAAACAATAGGGGTAGCAGTCAGCGACCCCTTGTTTATATCCGCTCAGGGCGTTACTACCATAGAACGCATTGGAATAAAAAAGGACACCTCAAAAGTTCTGGACTATGTAAGGGAATACGAAGCGGACACCGTAGTCTGCGGGCTTCCTCTGATGCTGAACGGCACGGACAGCCCCCAGACCGAAAAGGTCAGGGAATTCGTAACGCGTCTGGAAAACAAGGCCCGCAGCATGGGTTTTAAGCTCAATTTCGTATTCCAGGACGAGCGCTTTACCACCAAGATCGCCGAAAACGCCATGATAGACGCCGGAATGCGCCGCGAAAAGCGTAAAGAGATCATAGACAGGCAGGCAGCCGTCATAATTCTTCAGAGCTACATGGACGCAAACCGTCCCCGCTGACAACAAGATGAACAATAAAAGACTTTCCAGCAAAGCCCGGGATAAAAAAAGAATACAGAGGCTGCGCAGGATAGTCCTTCCTGTACTGGCGCTGATAGTGATATTGGCGTTAGTTTTATTTAAGAAATGCTATCTTGAAAGGCCCGGGACCATAGACCGCGGAGACAAGGTGCTGCATGGCCCTTACAAAGTTGAAAAAGTAGTGGACGGGGACACTTTCTACATTAAAATGGACGGTAAGTCCGAAAAGGTGAGGCTGATCGGAATAGATGCCCCGGAATCCGTTGCGCCTTCGTACTCTGGAAAAGAAAACACCGACGAAGGTAAAAAGGCTTCGGAATACCTGGAAAAGCTCATAAAAGGAAAGACCGTGTATCTGGAGTACGATCTCGATACCTACGACCAGTACGGAAGGCTCCTGGCCTACGTGTACTTAAGCGACGAGGAGACCATGGTGCAGGAAAAGATCCTTTCCGAAGGCTATGCGCAGGTGATGACAGTGCAGCCGAACGTCAAATATGCCGAAGAATTCCTCAAGCTTCAGCGAAAAGCCCGCGAAGAAAGCCGAGGGTTTTGGGGAAGCTCTTGGAAATAAACAGTATTTTTATTATGTATACATATGAAGAAACACGCAATAATACCAATCTTCATACCACATAAAGGCTGTCCGCATGCCTGCGTATTCTGCAACCAGAACGCTATAACAGCAAGGACTGCAGACGTTACCCCGGACGATGTAAGGCGCATCGCAGACGAGTATCTTTCCACTCTTTTGGGCCGCGGTCTGGAAGAGATAGAGCTTTCTTTCTTCGGAGGAAGTTTTACAGGCATCCCCATGGAAGAGCAGAGCGCTTTTCTGGCTGTCGCAAAAGAGTACAAAGACGCAGGTAAGATAGACAGGATACACCTTTCCACCAGGCCGGATTACATCGACACCGCCATCCTGGACAACCTGAAAAAGTACTCTGTGGACGTGATAGAGCTGGGTGTTCAGTCTTTGGACGACAACGTACTTAAGCTTTCCGAGCGCGGCCATACCGCAGAGGATGTTTATAAAGCCTGCAGCCTGATAAAGTCCTACGGCTGCTTTACCCTTGGAATACAGCTGATGATAGGTCTTCCCGGGGATTCCTATGATGCCTGCATGGAATCTGTAAGGAAGACCATTGAGATAGGCCCGGCGATCGCAAGGCTTTATCCAACAGTCATAATAACGCAGACCAAACTCTGCAGGATGTACGAAGAAGGTACTTACGTGCCTTTCAGCCATGAAGAGATGCTGCGCACTGTCACGGACATGTACAGGGCGCTTACCGGAGCCGGGATAAACGTTATACGCGTAGGTCTCAAGGCCAGCGCTCTCATAAACGATTCAGAAGACAGCAGGGTAGCTGGCGGCACTTACCATCCGGCTTTCAGGCAGCTCGTTGAAGGGCGGATAGCAAGGGACGAGATAGAAGCAAGGCTTAAGAATATCGCTGGGCCTTGCAGTATAGAGATATCGGCCGGGCCGGAACGTTTTTCTTCTGTAATAGGCCATAAAGCCGAAAACAAACAGTATTTTGCCGAAGTTTTCCCGGATCTTGAGATCCGCTACCGCGAAGATGCGCATGAAGAAGGCGCCGGCATCAGCATCACAGAATTTGGCTCCCGGAGGTGATCTATGAAGCTTACAAGCAAAGGCTACACATTAAGCGTCCCCGGAAGGCTTGAAGACGATCAGTTCTACAAGCTTGTAAAGGAAAACATCAAGGTGCGCGACCAGGAATTCACTCCTGAAGTAAACTACACAGCCCAAGGCGCTGCTGTAGATTATAAAAAGGGGAGCTACCTTGAATACAAGCCTTCCAGAAAGACTTGGTTCCCCAGGGTGCACGTTTCGGCTTCTCGCAGCGATAAAAGCACGGTCTTAAGGGCTGAGATCAAGATAAACAAGACTGTCTATATCATCTGGGCTGCTGTCGTAGTGCTTCTTCTGATGATCCTTCTTCTTACGAAGCCTGCGGGGATAGCTGCTCCTGCCGCGATAGTGCTTCCTTATATCATCTGGATCGTGATCGCAGCGGTCTCGGTAGCTCTGCCGGTATCGATATTCCGCAAAGATGCCTCAAGCGCTGTAGAAAGCCTTAAAAAGAACCTTACAGCATACTATAAACAAAGCGAAAATGAAGAGCGAAAAGAGCAGGATACACATTTCGTACAGGGCACACAACAGGCTGACTGAAGCGCTTGCCGCTGAAGGGCATGAGCTTGCCGTTCTGAGGCCCTGCAGCGCCGTTTCAGAGCCGATAAGCGCTCATCCGGATATTTTCCTGTGCAAGCTCGGTTCGGCTCCCAGATCGCCTGTTTTTCGTGGAAATGCCGGTCTTCTTGCGCCGGAATACCCAAAGGATGTGCTGTATAACGCCGTCATTACGGAAAAGTTTCTTATCTGCAACACGAACACCGTAAGCGAAGAGCTTATCAGGGCAGCACGGGAGCTTTATCCGGACATAATGACGATACCTGTGCCGCAGGGGTACACCAAATGCAGCATGGTAGTCGTTGACGAGAGCCATTTTATTACCGGAGACAGGGGTATATTCAGGGCTTTGGAAAAGTACAATAAGACCCGACCGGACGACAGGCCTGCTGCGGAGTGCCTTCTTATAGAACCAGGATATGTTGAACTTCCTGGATACAGCAGGGGATTCATAGGCGGAGCTTCCGGACGAATAGGCGATGATATCTGGTTCAACGGAGATATCGAATCTCACCCGGAATGTGAAAAGATCAAAGCTTTCATAGAAAGTTGCGGTCTTTCAGTAAGATCTTTTGAAGGACTTCCACTGGTGGATATCGGCAGCATAATAGAGGAATAGATAAACTATGACAGATTTCGAAAGGGCAGTATACGAAGCAGTAAAGCTGATCCCGGAAGGATATGTGGCAACGTATGGACAGATAGCAGAGCTTGCCGGTTATCCGCGTGCGGCAAGAGCTGTCGGCAACGCCTTGCACAAAAACCCCGATGAAACAAATGTTCGGTGCCACAGGGTGGTAAACTCCGACGGACGGCTCGCCAGGAACTTCGGATTCGGCGGACCCGAGGAACAGAGGCGCAGGCTCATGGCGGAAGGCGTGTACGTTATGGACGGCGCTGTGGATCTGAACGATTACGATATCGATATAGAAGAGATAAGGAAAGGCGTGCTTCGCTGAGATTTTTATAAATACGGGTCCGGACAGGGGACAGTTTTGAAATATGCATAACTGTTCCTAAAATATCAATTTTCGGCAATGTTATACACTATTAAGGCCCCCCGGGGGACTTTCGGGGGCCCCGTGAGTGACAAAATGTATTTTATGTCATCTATCGATAAAATGCACTTTTATACAAAAAACCGCATCGAAAAATCGCCGATCTGAGCGATTTTTTTTGATGCGGTCGATACTTATATCCTCCCCGTTAAAGCTATCTTTCCGGGATAACCAGTATCTGGCCCGGATATATGCTTCCTGCGTCCACGTTGTTTATCCTGCATATGTCGTATATGACCTCGCGGACGTCTTTGCTCTGATCCCCGTATGTTTTGGCCAACTGCCATAATGTATCGCCGGCCTGTACTTTTACTTCTTTGTACGAGCTCTGATCTGCGCCGGCTGCGCTGACCGGAAAGCATGCTCCGATAGCCATAGATACCACCAGCACGAATAATGTAACAAATGTTATAAACCTGTATTTATTTGTGATCCTAATTGTCTTTTTCATCTCCAAAACCTCCTGAACATTTGTTCGATTAGATTATACAGAACAATTGTTCGCTTGTCAAGCACTATTTTGAACATTTGTTCGTATTTCTTCAGAATCACCTTACAAGCTTATAATAATCAAACAGCTGTGCATAAATCTGCACAGCTGATATTAATTGTTTATTATGGTGGCGAAGAACCGTCCCTCTCCACCTTTACTGGCTTCACATATTACAGAAGCCCTGCGTCCTTCAGGGCCTGGAGGCTCTTGATCACGCCGAACTTGGAGTGCTCGTAAGTTATGCCGCCCTGGAAATACACGATATACGGTTCGCGCATAGGCCCATCCGCAGAAAGCTCTATCGAAGATCCCTGCACGAAAGCCCCTGCCGCCATGATGATCTTGTCCCTGTACCCTGCCATGTCGCCGTACTCTGGAGTAACGAAGGAATCGACCGGAGCGGCCTGCTGCACGCCCTTGCAGAACGCTTCGACTTTCCCGGCGCTGCCCAGCACAACAGCTTCTATAATATCGGAACGCCTGTCGGTCGAATGCGGACAGGTCTTATATCCGAGGTTCTCGTAGACCCTAGCGCAGAGCTTGGCGCCTTTTACAGCGCCGTTGGTGACGCGCGGCGCAATGAACAGCCCCTGCATCATGGTCCTGGTCTGGCCGAAAGTAAGGCCGCATTCGCCGCCTATGCCCGGGCATGTCACGCGGTAATAGATCTTATCGATAAGGTCCTTGCGTCCCGCGATATATCCGCCGGAGAGCGCAAGGCCTCCGCCGGGGTTCTTTATAAGCGAACCCGCCATGATGTCAGCGCCCAGCGCTATGGGATCCTCGTAATCCGTAAATTCGCCGTAGCAGTTATCGACCATAAGGATAATGTCAGGTTTTACGGACCTGCAGGCGTCTATCCATGCCTTTATGCGGTCCGTCGTGAACGCTCTTCTGAAGGAATAACCGGTTGAACGCTGAAGAGCCGCCATAGTGGTAGTCGGCTTTATCGCAGCTTTTACTGCTTCAAGATCTATCTCGCCGTCCTCAGTAAGCTCCACCTGGCTGTACTTTATGCCGTATTCCTGGAGATTTCCGGGCGAAAGATTGTCCTTATCCAGGCCGATCACTGTCTTCATCGTGTCGTAAGGCGTTCCGCTGCAGTAGATAAGCTCGTCTCCGGAGCGAAGAAGCCCCAGATACACGCTTGCCAGCGCGTGTGTTCCGTTTACGATCTGGGTCCTTACGATAGCAGCTTCCGCATTGAAAACACTGGCGTAGACGCGTTCTATCGCGGCGCGTCCCATGTCGTCGTAGCCGTAGCCTGTGGTCCAGCCGAAGTGCATGTCGCTGATCCGGTTCTCCTGAAAAGCCTTAAGCACCTTGTACTGGTTGTATTCCATTATTTCGTCCTGCGCTTTGAACTCATCCGCAAGCTCTGCTTCGGCCTTCTGCACCAGTTCGACGATATCTTCGTCTATTCTGAACTGTTGACGTAATAATTTTACGGTTTTATCATTCATCTTTCTTAAGATCTTCTCCCCATTCAAAGTTTTTTATAAGCTCGCGCTTGGTGTTGAGCTTGTGCGCCGCGTAAAGCTGCGTTGTCGTGACGTTGTCGTGGTCCATAAGCTCCTGGACGTCGTATATGGAATTGCCGCGCCCTATGAGCGATGTGGCCGCCGTAGCCCTCAGCTTGTGCGGGCTGTAGCCGTTATCGCGCGTGGTACCCATGCTTATGGAAGTGTATTTCTTCACTATCTGCCGTATCTGCCTGTCCGTAAGGCGGCTGCCCTGAAGCGACAAAAGCAGCGCGTCGCGGCTTTCCTGCGGCAGATCCTCTTCCTTCGGCCGTTCTATGTTCACGTAGTCGTTCCATGCCTCGGTGATTGTCCTGTTTATAGGCATAATGGACTCTTTTCCGCGCTTTCTGTAGATCTTGAACTCGCCGCGGTCGAAATTAAACGACGAGATGTTCAGCTGCTGCAGCTCCGAAAGCCTGAGGCCGTACGTTACCAGAAGCAGCAGTATCAACTTATCCCTAAGCTTCGTCTTTTCCCAGTAGCTCTTTTCATGTCCGGTAAGGCCTTCACCGGTCTGGACAGCGTCCAGCATCTTCATCACCTCGTCGTCCTGAAGAGCCTTTATCTCGCGTTCTCCGGGCTTGGGCATCCTTATCGGATCAAAACCGTCGGTGATATTCTTTGAAACCAGACCGTCTCTGTACAGGTATTTGAACAACACCGAGACAGCCGACTTCTTGTGCGACAGCCTGCTGTTCTGGTTCTGATAGACGACATCATTGCCGTCCTTGTCCTTAACTTTATAGCGCCGGCAGTAGTCTATGTAGATGTTAACATCCACTGAAGTGATCTGGTCCAGATCGCCGGGAGTTATCTGACTGATGCTTTCGTATTTCTTTTCCGCGATCACCGATTCTTTTATCAAATAATTGAAAAAGAAGCGGATATCCCCCAGATACGAGAGCCTGGACATGGGCAGTATGCCGTTTTTCAGGTACATGAAAAACCCGCGCATCCACTTTGGAAGCTCGGATTCAATCCTTTCGCAGCGTTCCTGGATCTCGTTTTCGCGCTCTACGACATTGTCGGGTTTGTCGGATTTGTTGTGCAGTATTACCTTTTTTCCGCTCATGACGGTATTATACCACAACTATTCCGAAAAACAAACTCATTCAGATATGATTTTGCCGTCAGAAATGGTTATGAGCCTCTGCCCTGAAGAAGCGATTTTGGGATCATGTGTAACGATTATAACCGTCTTGCCCTTCTCATTGATACTTTTCAAAAGATCTATTATCTGGCCGCTTGTAACTGTATCAAGCTGTCCTGTCGGCTCATCAGCCAGTATTATGGACGGTTCGTTTACAAGAGCTCTGGCGATCGCAACCCGCTGCCTTTGTCCTCCGGACAGCTGATTAGCCTTCTTCTTTGTCTGGTTCTTTAGTCCTACAGATTCCAGTGCACCCTCTGCCAGATCTCTTATCTCACCAAAAGGCACCTTGCTGAAAAGCAGCGGCAGCATGACATTGTATAAAACGGTCTGATGGTCGATCAAAGCAAAATCCTGGAGAACGAATCCAATTTCTTCATTGCGAATACGCGACAATTCTTTGTCCTTTTGTTCTTTGATATCTATGCCGTTTAACTTGTATGAACCACCGTCAAAACTGTCTAAAAGTCCAATTATATTCAGCAGAGTCGTTTTTCCAGAACCCGAGGCGCCGCAAACAGATATAAATTCTCCGTCATCTATTCTAAGATCCACATCTTTAAGCGCATAAAAATCTTCTGCGCCGGTTTTATAGATCTTTATTATTCCATTCAGTTCTATCATAGTGCGCCTCAGTTATTCATTCCTTCTTAAAAGCATTATCGGCGATTTACCAGCTGTCATAGCCAGTACTGTTACAAAAGCAATTATCAAGGTAAAAGCAAAATAAGCAAGCACCATCAGCCTTGCCGTATCTCCCAGCATCATAGAGCTGAATCTTATTCCAAGGAAGCCATCATCAAGCGCTGCATTTGTTCTTGAACTGTCTGCTATTCCTATTATGATAAGGTTAATGATCGCCGGAATAAGTGAAACGACTGTTGTTGCAGCAAGTGTGAGCCTGATCGTCTGACTTTTACTGGCTCCGCAAAGATATGAAACTGCCAACTCATCTGACTTTTTCCTTACAAACAGGATCACCATGCTCAAATATGAAACTGTAGATGTCAGAAGCAGAAAAGCCGGACGCGGCAGCATGGTCTTCATGTTTTCCTTGATCTGAACTTCAGTGTTATTTGTTATCTCTTCCATGGATACCATCTGCCCGAATGGGGCAAAAGCTCTCTTTACTCCTGCAATATCATCATTTGATGCAGATTTGTTAAAACTAATGATATAGTTGGGACTGCTTATCAATAACGAAACTTCTCTGAAATGCTCAAGATTCTTTTTTGTTGCAGGCATAATTATTGCTGCATCCACGCTCTGAAACAGATCTTGTGCAAGGTGATCTGTACTTGTTCCGCTAAGTAATAGCTGTTTATATGCAGACCTTATATGTTTTATGACAGGAAAGGTTTCAGTGTGGATACCGGGCCTGTTGAATTTGAGCTCTATTTCATGTGACAGATCATCAAAGTACGGCCCGACGACAATGCAGCCTTCTTCATTCCCTTCAAAATCAAAACCTGTCTCCTTAAGTGCCGTAAAATCTTCTGTGATTTTTGGGTCCAACAGCAATATGCTGAAACCAGAATCGTGATAGGAAACACTATTTGCTGTATATACACAGTATACATGATCCACTTCTGGCATTTTGGCAATTTCATCGACTTTTAGTGTCATTGCTGTTGGCTGTCCTTGCATAAGTTTTGAAAGATCTTCATCAGATACAAACGCTTCTGTATAATAAACATTACTCTCTGAAGACTTTACTATACGATAATCGTACATAATATATCTTATGTATCCAATGTTTTGTATCCAAATAAACATTGCAAGTGTCATCAGAATGACCATGGCTGTAGTGTGAGGCCTTAATCTTTTGAAGAATTCATGAAGCGAATATAGAAACCTTCTCATATTTCCGGATTCAATCCTTCCTTCCCCTTGCTTTTATAAATGATCTATTTGTAAAAGCGATTGTGAATAACAAAATGATAATAATACTAAGCATCAATACAATAATGAAAATGCTTAGATAATCTGTTATGTTATATTGAATTCCTTCTATCACATTTAGTTTTGAGAAAAGTACAGGTGTCAGTATTTTGTGCAAAATGATCCCGACTGCTGTTCCTGCAGATGTGAGCAGAATTCCCTCTAAAAACACCATTGCGGAAATAGTGTTTCTTTTTGCTCCAACTATACGGCTGACAGCATTTTCTTTTTGCCCGGAATCAAGAAGAAACCTGAAAAGAAATAAGAACGAAACACTGCTTATTGTAAAACTGATTATTATCTGCATACTTGCAAAGAACGTATCAGATCTGTCAAATGCATCCCCTATTGGGCGTTCAAAATGCTGATCCGGTATTATCGCTTCAAATGCTCGTATGACGGCATCATCATTTTCTATATATCTTTCCTTTGAGACTGCAGTAACAAAATACGGGCAGTCATTTTTATGGTTATCCCTTATTTCTTCAAAAGCGCTTTTAGATATAAAGAATTCAGTTGAACCATGTATCCCGATCACACTGAATTCTTTTCCATCTATATTTATTTTGTCATCTACTGAATAATCGAAACCGATTTTAGGGACAATTATCTCTTTATCTACTACTGACCTGTTTTCACCATTCAGGATCACTAAGGGATAATCCCCGTAATATACGGTGCTTAATGCATAACCTCTATTCTCCGGTAAATACAAACCTTGTAATAGGCTTTCAAAAAGGTCTGTATCTATAAGTGAATTCAATACTTCCTTATCTTCTTTTGAGCTTTCGGCGTTAGGATCAAAACTAAACTGGTATTCTCTATACATATGGATGTTAGAGGAATTTCTTCTGGATATTGAAGGTATAAAATTACCGTAAAGGTAACAAACCATTACGGAATTAATGATCGCACCAATAACAAACAGGATAAATATCCATTTATCCTGTTTGCAGTACTGTTTAAGACGCTGTAGAACTAAAAATACTGTTTTCATTATTCTTTGCATCTATTTTTTAGTAATAGTGACATAACCAATAGTCAGTATTTGAAGTGCCATTACTATAATTAACTGTTCTTGAGCCTGAATGTTCAACATACTCAGCATAATAACAGCCGGAAACTGATATATCACCGGTTCTTATAGCTCCGGAAACGATCGAATAACTTGTATATTGAGCGATCGAACCGTTTATGCCCTTTATATAAACCTTAGCGTAACCCGTATTGTCAGATGCTACAGACAGATTCGTGTTAGCTGATGCTTTGTTATTTAGAATAAAACCAACATAGTATCTGCCAGTTAATGGTCCGGTAGAACTATTAGGATATGCAAACATATATCCGGTACTCATATCAACATCATAATAATTGACAGAATTTGTTGCTGCAAATGCAATTGATGACATGGATATGATCAGACATAGTACAAGAATAATTGCTATTATTGACTTTTTCATTTGCCGCCTCCTTACCTGAATATGATTGTTTATCCTGTATAGAGTATAAAGTATGTGGTAAAGTATTTTATTGCAAATATCATAAATCTATATTTCACATTTCAAGTTATACTTCAATTCAGACATGATTTCTGGGATGATATCTGTAATTAAATCAATAAAACTATCGTTTTCTTTATTGCTATCAGGATTAAATATTATATATGTAATAAAACAGTTTCCTTCAGGATCATTATATGGAATTTGTCCTATATCACTATCGTATTTAATGAAACTTGATGTAAGACGGGCATAATTCTGATTGTTATTTTTGATATCTTCAAAAATCAAAGATAGATCAGTATAGTATTGCGTTGAATAATTTGTTGTTATATTTCTGATCCCATATCGATCACATTCATCTTTAAATATAGTAAGCCCAGGAATTGATTCCAAAGGTGTAAAAATGAAACATGTATCTGGATATAATTGTAGCTCTTCTAGACTTAATGACTCCTTGCACGCTAATATACTGTACTTGCTAACATTAATAATCCCTTTATCTGTAAACAAAGCCTTACATCCATAGTCTTTTAACGCTTTAGAAAAACTGTCCTGCAATTCGTCTTCCACTTTACCGAATCTTGTATAAAAACATATGTCTATATCTTTATTAGACAACAACTGAATTATTCTTTGGTTATCAGATTTATGTACAAACAGCTGTTTTTCAGGAAAACGAATTCTAAAAGCCTCAATTATTCGAAATTCAATAAATGGATCAACAGAGAACGGGATTCCAATATGTATTTCAGTCTTATCGTTTAGTGCTATGATCTTTCTATTGATTTCATTTATTCTGTATTCAATATCCTTTAAACTTGGCAAAATATGCAGCAAAACATCTGTTGGAACAACAGTTGATTTTCTGTTCCTTATAAACAGTTTCGTTCCAAAGGCATTTTCTATTTTTGACACCTGCCTTGATACAGTCGCTAAAGAATATCCAAGTTCTTCAGCAGTTTTTGTAAAGCTTAGAGTATCACTGATCGATATAATTATTCTTATCTGTTCAAGATCCATATGTTTAAGAATTAAAACTAATTAGCACCATTTTATAGATATTATAACATAATAATTACAATTTATGTTGCACAAAATGCAATATAAAATTAGAATTCAATAGATCGATCTTTGACTTTATTCCACTTGACATCTAAGATAAAACTTTGTGATAATATGAATAATTATTTAGCTAATCGGAGTAAAGTTATATGGAAATCAAATACCTCGATACTGTAATAGCCGTAGCCGACAACCTCAGCTACTCCAGGGCAGCGCAGATCATCAATTGCTCGCAGTCATCCGTAAGCAGGCAGGTAGGCATAGTCGAAAGAGATCTGGGGGTAGAGCTTTTCAACCACATAAAAGGAGGCCGCGTTGAGCTTACCGATTACGGCAAGCGCATGCTTCCGATGATGCGCGAGATCATGTCCGGATACAGCTACCTTCAGGAGAGCGCCGGAAGGAAAGCCGACGGAGCCGCGATCCCCTTCCGCCTCGGCGTGTATAAAGGACCATTCACCTATGGCCCCAAGGAAAAGCTCTTTACCGAGATAGTGATGGCCCACCCGGAGTTTATGATCTCCGTCACGGAATGCCGAAAAGACGACGCTATAGAAAAGATCAAGGCCACAAACATGGACGCCGCCCTGCTCTACCGCGCTTTCTTCGTTAACGAAAAGAACAGCCGCATAAAAATCGACGACCCTAATATCAAGGTGCGCGAACTCTTCAAAAAATACCCTTCCATAGCTATGCCAAAAGACCATCCACTGGCCAGAAAAGGCTCCATCTCGTTTGAGGAGCTGAAGTACCAGGTGTTTATAATGAGCGCTGACATCTCCAGGATAGGCCGCGGCAACCTTGCCGTGCAGCACGACGGATTTCTGCGAAGCTGCAACCATTTCGGCTTTACTCCGCGCATCAAGACAATTACTGACACGCCGTCAAGCGACAACAGGACAGCGGCGCTTCTTACCAACGGCTGGATGTACCCGACCTTCCTTCCCAACAGCATGAACGATGTGGATAACGTTGCTTTCATACCCGTCGAGGAACCTATATTCTACGGCAAATACTACCTTCTGACGCCAAAAAAAGAGCGCCCCGGCACCGATACTGTGGCGGACTCCCTTATAAAGATACTGACTACAGACGACCCAAGCTGCAAAGCTCTTTAGACTTTTATCCATTCTATCTGCGGGTAGCGCCTGAACCATATCAGCTGGCGGCGCGCGTAATGGCGCGTGTTCGTCTTAATAGTTTCCGAGGCCGATTCCGGCGGCATGCCGCCTTGGACGGCCTCAATTATTTCCTTGTATCCTATGCCTTTCATGGCGACGTCTTTGGCGGTAAAGCCCATGTCCATAAGGCGCAGCACCTCTTCGGCAAGGCCTGCCTCAAAGAGCCTGTCGACGCGGGTATTTATGCGCTCGTAGAGTATTTTGCGGTCCATGTCAAGGCCGTACATCACAGGCTCGAGTATCCTGCTTGGCGTTGTTGCCTCAGCAAAACGGGCCAGCTTATCCTCGCCGTTTTCGAGCCTTTCTATAGCCCTTAAGGCACGTTTTATGTTGTTTACATGTATTTCCGACGCTGCGTCAGGATCGAGCTTTTCAAGACGCTGGTGTATACGATGCGCGTCTCCGCCTTCCTCGGCAAAGACCTTCTGCCTGTAATCGTCGTCGCCTTCGGGAGCGGAAAAATCCATATCGTAGATCAGCGAATTGACGTACAGCCCCGTGCCTCCGCAGACGATCGGGACCTTGCCCCGCGCGTCTATGTCCTGAATATACTTTAGCGCCAGCTTCTGATAATCCGCTACATTAAAAGGCGTGCGCGGGTCTATCTCGTCAATGAGCCAGTGCCTTGCGCGCGCGCGTTCTTCGGCCGTGGGCTTGGCGCTTCCTATATCCATGTACTTGTAGATCTGCATGGAATCCGCGGAAACTATCTCGCCGCCCAGCTTTTCGGCAAGCTGTATCGCGTATTCGGTTTTTCCGGAGGCTGTAGGCCCCACGACGAAATACGTTCTGATCATGGACGGTCTACTTTCTTTTGAACATCTTCTCCAGTTCAGATTCGGTGAATTTGAGGAAGGTCGGTCTTCCGTGCGGACAGGAATAAGGATTCTCGCACTTGTCAAGATCCGAAAGAAGCTGCTTGACTTCCTCAGGCGAGAGCCTGTCGTGAGCCTTGACAGCTGACTTGCAGGAGCGCATCGTAATAGCGTCGCGCTTTGCCTGAAGCGCCATGCGCGTCTCGGATGCCGCCTCGAAGAACTCCGTAAGAAAATCCTCAGCTTCGGTGAGCTGCATGCAACCGGGAACTGCCGTTACCGCGTACGATGCCGGACCGAACTCCTTAAGTTCAAAGCCCATCTGAGACAGCATTTCCGCTGCCGCAGGGGCCGCCTGCATATCTGCGTAACCAAGCTCAACTACTATAGGCGCCAGCAGCTGCTGCGCCGCGTCAGGCTCGGAATTAAAGCGTCCCAAAAGCTTTTCGAACATGACGCGCTCGTGGACCGCGTGCTGGTCCATTATATAAAGCCCGTCGGCATCCTTGAACACCAGGTAGGTGCTGAAGGCCTGACCTATGTAAGAAAGGCCTGAGAATTTGAAGCCCTGCGGGGCATTGTAGGTGAAGACTTCTTCCTGTACAGCGGTCTCCAGAACGCGCTCTTCCTGGCGCATCCTGGCGAATATGTCCTTGTACGGAGAAGCGTTCGCCTCGCCGACGTATTCTACTTTCGGACCAGATGATGGAAGGACTACAGAAGCTTTGTTCAGGTCAGCAGCACCTTCATTGTCTTCATTTTTGTCTAAGATCTCAGCGCTCCACCCGGATCTCTCAGGCAGATCAGCTATGTTATTATCTTCAGACAGAGCTGCGGGATTTGAAGTCTCGCCCTGAATTGTACGCACCTCCATGGCCTGCGGGTTCAACAGAGCCTTTCTAACGGAGCGCATTACGAACTCGTGCACCTCTTTTTCCTGATAGAAGCGTATCTCGGTCTTGTGCGGGTGGATGTTTACGTCAAGAGTCCGAGGATCAAGCTCGAGGAACAGAAATGCAGATGGATACTGCCCGTCAAAGAGCTTGTCGTGATACGCGTCGGCAAGAGCCTGCTCCAAAAGCCTGCTCTTTACGAGCCTTCCATTGACGAAGAAGACCTGCTTTCTTCTGGTCTTTTCGAACACAGTCGGAGACGAGGTGTACCCTCTGATCCTGAAGGCACCTTCTTCATAAGCTACCTCTACCAGACCCTGCATCGTCTTTGCGCTGTAAACGGTCAAAATCGCCTGTTTCAGCGAGTTTCTGCCCGGGGTCGAGAAAAGTATCGACCCATTGGAAACGAGCCGCATACGGACCGCTGGATAGGCTATAGCCATTTTCGACACATAGTCAGTCACCAGCGAACTTTCGGTATTGTCCGGCTTTAAGAACTTGAGCCTTGCGGGCACGTTGAAAAAGAGGTCCTTTACTATGATGGTAGTCCCCTCTTCGCACGCGGCGTCTTCTATGGAAAGGATCTCGGAAGCGGCAAGACTTATCCTTGCGCCTGTCCTTGCGCCCGCAGTCTTTGTTATAAGTTCTGTTCTGGAGACTGCCGCAATGGATGCGAGCGCCTCACCGCGGAATCCCAGAGTCTCTATGTCGTCGAGGTCCTCTTCGGTATGCAGCTTGCTCGTAGCGTAGCGCATGAAAGCAAGCTCCAGCTGGTCTTTTGGGATGCCGCAGCCGTTGTCCGTCACGCGTATGTATTCCTTGCCGCCTTTTTGTATCTCTACTGTTATGGATGTGGCACCCGCGTCTATCGAATTCTCAACGAGTTCCTTTACGATGGAAAGCGGCCTTTCGACGACTTCGCCGGCTGCTATCTTATCCGCTACATCCCTTGGGAGCGCTCTTATGATCCTTTCGTTCACAGCTTTTTGGCCTCCTCCTGAAGCTCCTCCAGAAGCCTTATCGCTCCGGAAGGCGTTATATTCATAAGGTCAAGATCCCTGAGTTTTTGCGCTATCACGGAATCGCCAAGGTTGAACAGCGACAGCTGGGCTTCGGAAGAAGCCCTCTCTTCACGTTTTCCCTTTGCGCTCCGGTTTTCCTGTGCAGGATCTGTGCTTTTCTGAACTCCTCCTGTATCGGCGTGACAGAGAACCGTCCCCTTGTCACCTGATTCCAGCTCGTCCAGCTTGTTCTGCGCGGCTTCGAGGACAGACTTCGGAACGCCCGCAAGTTTCGCGACGTGTATGCCGTAGCTGCGGCTCGCGGCGCCCTCAACTATCTTGTGAAGGAACACTATATTGCCGTTCTGCTCAGCTACGTCCACGTTAAGATTGCGCACGCCTTCTATACTTTCCGAAAGAGCGGTAAGCTCGTGGTAGTGGGTCGCGAAAAGCGTCCTGGTCTTAAGATCCGGCCTTGTGAGCGCTTCAACTACGGCCCAGGCTATGGAAAGACCATCCCAGGTGCTGGTGCCGCGGCCTATCTCATCCAGGATGACAAGGCTCTTCTTCGTCGCGGTGTTGAGTATGTACGCAAGCTCTGACATCTCCACGAAGAACGTGGACTGCCCCATGGAGATGTTGTCCGAAGCACCTATCCTGGTGTAGATGCGGTCGCATATGCCTATGCTTGCCTCGTCCGCCGGGACAAAGCAGCCCGCCTGCGCCATCAGGACTATCAGCGCCAGCTGGCGCATATAGGTGGATTTACCGGACATGTTAGGACCGGTTATGAGAAGCATGGACGCCTTATCGCGGTCTATGTACACGTCGTTCGACACGTAGATTCCGTCCGCGATGGTATTTTCTATCACCGGATGGCGTCCGCGCTTTATAACGATCTCATCCTTGTTGTTTACGGATGGCTTTACATAATTATTTCTTACGGAGACTTCCGCGAAACTGCACAAAACATCTGCGGATGCGAGCGCTGTGGAACTCCTCTGGATGTTCGCAGTCAGATCTTTTATCTTAAGCCGAAGCGCCGTGAACAGCCTGTATTCCAGATCGTTGGTCTTGGTCTGCGCGTTTAAGACCAGGCTCTCCACCTCTTTTAGCTCCGGAGTTATATACCTTTCGCCGCCGACAAGAGTCTGCTTTCTGATGTAGTCTTCCGGCGCCATGTCCGTCTGCGACTTGCTGATCTCGATATAGTAGCCGAAGACCTTGTTGTAGCCCACCTTGAGGTTCTTTATTCCTGTGCGCTCGCGCTCGGTCGCCTCAAGCCCTGCTATCCACTTCCTGCCGTCCCTTGCGGAATCGTTGATATCATCCAGTTCTTTGGAGTAGCCCGGCTTGATCAGCCCGCCTTCTCTTACGGTAAACGGCGGATCGTCGGTGATGGCAGCCTCTATCTCCTCGCAGATGTCGGTGAGCGGATCTATCTGCGCGTTGAGCTGGTCCAGAAGCTCCTGCGAAACGTTGGAAAGCTCGGCCTTTATGTCCGGAAGCCTCTTAAGACTCGTCTTTAGCGCAACAAGATCCCTGGCGTTGGCCGTACCAAGGGATATCCTTGCTATCAGCCTTTCGAGGTCGTAGACGTCCTTCAGGGCGTTCCTCAGGTTGTTGCGCGTATACACATCCTCCACCAGGGCGTCTACGGCGTCCAGGCGCTTTTGTATCATATCTATGTTTATGAGAGGTTCTCTGAGCCAGGAACGCATCTTCCTGGAGCCCATGGCCGTGCCACAGAGGTCCAGAACGCCGAGAAGCGAACCGTTAACACCGCGCTCGAACAGAGTCTCGGTTATCTCAAGGTTCTTTACTGTTGCCTTATCAAGCCTCATCGTGACGGAATCGTCCACTATGCGCATGGGCTCGAGGTGCGTAACATCCTGTTTTTGTGTGTCCTTAAGGTACGCCAGAAGCATGCCCGGAGCGCTCTTTTCGTAGCTCAGCCTGCTGCTGATGCACGAGATGTAAAGCCCTTCGGTATGCTGCGCAAAGTCCCATAGATCAGGCGCCCTGTCCGCGTCGAAGTTTGTAATGATCTCTTTCGGCTGCACCCTTACCAGCGTTTCTATCAATTGCTCGCTGCGGTTCTCTCCGCCTATGCGGCTTGCGCAGAACTCGCCGGTGGATATGTCGCACCAGGAAAGGTCTATGCTGTCGTCGAAATACACGGCAAACAGGTAGTTGCTCTCCTTTTCGGAAAGCATGGTATCGCTTACTACTGTGCCCGGAGTCACGACCCTTATTACGTCTCTTGGAACTATGCCCTTGCATGTCGCCGGGTCTGCCATCTGCTCTGCGATAGCTACTTTATAGCCTTTTTCTATGAGCCTTGCTATGTAGGTGTCCGCCGCGTGGTAAGGAACTCCGCACATCGGAGCCTTCTCGTCGTCGCCGCAGGCACGGGAGGTCAGCACCAGTTCTATTGCTTTTGACGCAACTATGGCATCGTCAAAAAACATCTCGTAGAAATCGCCGAGACGGTAGAAAAGAAGGCAGTCCTTGTACTGCTCCTTCGTCGCCAGATACTGCTGCATCATCGGGCTGTATGCCACTTTAAGCCTCCAGTTTTTCGTGAGCCGCCTTTACAGCGGCCTCTATATCTATATCAGCCTCAGGATCCTGCGCAAATACAAGATCGAGGAGAAATTCTATGTTTCCGGTAGAACCGGTTATAGGCGAATAGTCGAGCCCCGCGGGGTAAAGCCTGTTTGCCGCGGCATAACCAATTACGCTCTGTATCACCTGCGCGTGGACCTTAGGATCCTTTACAAGGCCCTTTTTTCCTACCTGCTCCCTGCCAGCTTCGAACTGAGGTTTTACAAGGGCAGTAAGATGCGCACCTTCTTTCAGCAGCTTCACCGCTGTCGGGAATATCAGCCTCAGCGATATGAATGATACATCGGTGCAGGCGTAGTCTATTGGCTCTGGTATCTGCGCCGGATCCATGGTGCGGAAATTGGTCTTTTCCATGCACACTACGCGCTCGTCGGAGCGCAGCTTGTACGCCAGCTGGTTCGTCCCGGAATCCACAGCGTAGACTTTTTTTGCGCCGCGCTGCAGAAGGCAGTCTGTAAAGCCTCCCGTAGAAGACCCTATATCAAGGCACACAAGGC
The DNA here is from genome assembly GCA_017443515.1 of Bacillota bacterium. GTDB lineage: Bacteria > Bacillota > Clostridia > Peptostreptococcales > Anaerovoracaceae > RUG13409. The sequence continues at coordinate 37,277 of JAFRXM010000061.1, forward strand.
CTGAAGGGTCTATCCCGAACACATCCAAGGCCTTGGCGATCTTATATCCGCCACGCCCCACGTAGGGACAGGTATCGCCCTTGACCTCCAGGAAAGCATCCTCTGCGACCTGGGTGCCGGGCTTATCCGAAATAGCCTTGTTGACGTAGACAAGGCCTTCCATTATCGCTATCCTGGCTTTCTCGCGCGACTCGAAGAAGCCTTTTTCGGTTAGCAGAACATCAAGTCTTTTCTTCAAGCTCTGCCTCCTCCGATAAACTCTTCTACCTTCAGCGCTATTCCCTGGGCATCCATCCCGTACTTTTCCCTTAGCTGGGCTATGGTGCCGTGCTCTATGAACTTGTCCGGCCATCCCAGAACAAGAACTTCCACCGGAGCCTTTGTCCTGCATGCATATGCCGCGACAGCGGATCCAAACCCGCCGGTACCAACGCCGTCCTCAACTGTTACTATAGTTTTGTACTTTCTGAACTGCTTTGCAAGGAAAGCTTCGTTAAGGGGTGCAAGTGTACCGATGTCCGCAACGGCAACGCTGAGCGTCTTCCAGTCTTTTATGACGCTGTTTTCCATGATCTTCGCGGCTTTGAAAGCTTCATCCAGCATATTTGCGTCACTGAGTATCAGAACGCCTGAACCATCCCTGAGTATCTGCGGATCTCCGTTTCCGGCAGGTATCGCGCTTTCCTTTACCTTGCCCCTCGGGTATCTTATTGCGACAGGCGCTTCGGATGAAAAAGCTTTTTTCATCATATTGCGCAGCGTTTCCTTATCGCGGGGGTTCATTATGGTGATCCCGGGCATCGATGACATGTATGCTATGTCGAAAATGCCCTGGTGCGTCTCGCCGTCGGCCCCTGTGACTCCTGCCCTGTCGACTGCAAACACAACGGGAAGCTTCTGAAGGCAGACTTCGCTCAGCATCTGGTCGTAGGCCCTCTGAAGGAATGTCGAATACACTGCAGTTACGGGGCGCATACCGTTCAGAGCAAGGCCTTCAGCAAAAGCGACAGCGTGCTGCTCGGCTATTCCAACGTCGAACACCCTGTCCGGAAGAGCCTCCTTCATGGGCATGAGACCCGTAGAATCCATCATCGCAGCACTTATCGCGCAGATCTTTTCGTCTTCTTTCGCAAGCTCCAGCAGTATCTCTCCGAAAGCGTCAGACCAGCTCTGGCCTGTAACCTTGTCATGCTTTTGGACGTCTGAAGGATCGAAGCTTCCGATCCCGTGGAACCTTGTGGGATCCTCTTCAGCAGGGGCAAAACCCTTGCCCTTTGTGGTAAGTACATGCAGCATTACCGGCCTGTTCTGGGCTTTTGCGAACTCGAAGAGCCTTATCATGACTTCTATGTCGTGGCCGTTCACAGGTCCGTAGTACTTGAATCCTATCTCCTCGAAAATATCCCTGGGAAGTATTGAGTACTTTATAGCGTCCCTGATGGATTCGAGCCTGTGCTGTCCCCTGGGGCCACTCATCTTCTTGAGGTTTTCCTTGAACTTTTTGTAAAAGCCCGATGTGCGCAGCTTCTGCAGATGGCTGTTCAGCCCGCCTACATTCTTGGAGATAGACATGTCGTTGTCGTTAAGCACGACGATCACTGGAGTTTTAGACGCTCCGATGCAGTTCAGCGCCTCCCAGGCAACGCCAGAAGTCATGGCTCCGTCGCCTATTACAGCAACACAGCTGTAATCATCTCCGGCAAGATCCCTTGCCACTGCCATGCCGTGCGCTATGGAAAGAGACGTGCCTGAATGCCCTGGGTCCGTTATGTCGTGGACGCTTTCGCTGCGCTTGGGAAAGCCCGAAATACCGCCCATCTGGCGCAGGCTCTGCATATCATCCCAGCGCCCTGTGATCATCTTGTGTGCGTAGCACTGATGGCCTACGTCCCAGATGATCTTGTCCTTGGGGCTGTCGAACACCTTGTGCAGAGCTATGGTAAGTTCCACCACGCCAAGAGAAGAAGCAAGATGTCCGCCTGTCTTTGAGACGCTTTCGACCATATCGCTTCTTATCTTTGCGGCAAGCTGATCCAGTTCTTCAGAAGTGCCGTTTTTTATCTTATCAATGATGTTTTCAGTGTTTTCAGCCATTTATCTTCTGTTCCAAAAGCTCCGCAAGATACCTGTAGACCTCTGCGTGGTCGTAGTATTTTTCTATCGCGTCTTTGGCTCTCTTTATGTATTTCATCGCCTTTTCAGAAGCTCTGTCCAGGCCGTATGTACCTGCGTAGGTGTTTTTGTCTGTGTCCTGGCCGCTTCTGACGTCGTCGATATCATCCACGAGCTGGAAAGCCATACCTATGTTTTCTCCGTATATAAGAAGGTCTTCTCTTGTGGACGCATCCATTCCTCCCAGGAATCCTCCTGAAAGGACGCTGCTTCTTATAAGCATCGCGGTCTTGTTGTAGTTGATATAATTGAAAAGATCCTCGGATCCGCTGCGCTCCGCAGACTCTATATCCGTGATCTGCCCTGCCACCATGCCTCTGCAGCCACAGCCCTTGGAGAGCGAATACGCAGCCCTTACCTTCCTCTTCAGGAGATCCGGGTCGTCCAGGTACATAAGCATGTCCTTGTTGAGAGATTCGAATGCTGCAGACAGCAGTCCGTCACCTGCAAGGATGGCGTTTGCTTCGCCGAAGACCTTGTGGCAGGTCGGTTTGCCGCGCCTGAGGTCGTCGTCATCCATTGCCGGAAGATCGTCGTGGATCAGCGAATAAGTGTGTATATACTCAACAGCGCAGGCGTTGGGAAGCACGAAATGGAGCGGCGTATTGAACATGTCGCACGAAGCAAGCACCAGCACCGGCCTTATCCTTTTGCCGCCGGATAAAAGCGCGTAACGCATAGCCTCGTAAAGGCTCTTGCTAAGAGGCGATATTTCCGGTATGAAGTCCAGAATGTGTTCGTCTACAAGGTCCTTATACCTTTTGAATGCTTCAATGCTGGAACTAGTGCTCATGGAACTCCTCCGTGGTGCCGTCCTGCGGACGGTAGATCTCTATCTTCTGCCTTGCGTCTTTTAGTATTCTGTCACACAGCTCGTAGTATTTTACGCTGTCTTCGTAGATCTTTATGCTCTCTTCGAGGCTGCACTCGCCGCTGCGGAGCTTTTCGACGGCTGTTTCCAGCTTTTCAAGCGCTTCCTCAAAGCTTATATTCTTCTTCTGTGCCATACTGACCTCCAGTATCTTATTATATCACACTTTTGTTTTTATGACAGTGGCTTCAGCCGTTCCGTCGGAGAAGACAAGCTGCACATTTTCGCCTGCTTTCAGCTGCGATGCCCTGGTGCGCCAGCTTCCGTCCGAAGCCTTTACTGCTGCATAGCCTTTTTCCAGAACACCAAGGGGATGGCTGGAGTCAAGGTCCAGTTTAAGGAGCCTCAGCTTTGACGAAAGCTCGGATATCATAGAAACTGCTGCAGAATCCGCTGATTCCTTCAGCCTGAGAGTTTTTGATGCGCAAAGCTCAAGCCTTGAAGCAAGAAGATCGTACATCCTGCCCGGTGCGCAGGCGGTCAGTCTGTCCTTTATGTTTCCTACGTGAGGAACAGCAAGCTCGGCTGCCGCCGTAGGAGTCGCCGCGCGAACGTCCGCAACATAGTCCGTGATAACTGTATCCACTTCGTGGCCGACAGCGGAGATCACAGGTATTTTCGAAGCGTATACGGCTCTTGCGACGCTCTCCTCGTTGAAAGTCCAAAGATCTTCAGCCGAACCTCCGCCGCGCCCTATGATGATGACGTCAAGTTCAGGGAACTTTTCGTTAAGAACTCTTATGCCCTCGCACACAGTTGCCGCGCTTCCTTCTCCTTGCACCAGCGCAGGATAGAGAAGTATGTCTGCAAGCGGATCCCTTCGCGTGACTGTAGTGATTATATCCCTTATCGCGGCACCTGTCGGAGAGGTTACGACTCCTATCCTCGACGGGAATGCAGGAAGCGGTCTTTTGTGCGCCGCATCGAACAGGCCTTCGGCCTCCAGTTTCTTCCTGAGTTTTTCGAAAGCTGCGGCCAGAGCTCCCTCGCCCATTGGCTGTATATCGGTGACATTGAGAGAATAATACCCGCCCGGTTCGTAGAGGTTGATGCTTCCGAAGACTACGACCTCCATCCCGGCGTCTATTTCAAAGCGCAGCCTTAAAGCCCTTGCCGCATGCAAAAAACAGCGGACCTTGCTGGTCTTGTCCTTAAGATCGAAATACCAGTGGCCGCTGGAGTGCTTTGTAAGCCCCGAGATCTCTCCGCTGACGGAAAGGCCTGACAGTATGGGATCAGTACCCAGCACCCGGGCTATGTATCTGTTCAGTTGTGATACCGATATAGGTTTTACTGCCATTGCTCTATAGTTTTACGCCGCTCGCAAAGAGAGCTTCGCCGACTGCGTTGTCGGAGCAAAGATCCCTGCGTCCGAACACATAATTCTTATCTCTGCAATAATTCCTCAGGAACTCGCTGCAGGCCACCCCACCGCTGACAAGCACCTGCTGCACGCCGTATTTTTCTTTTGCGGCTTCGCATACGGCAGCAAAGCTTTCCGAAATGCTGTCCATCAGGTAAAAAAGGAGCTGGTCGTGAGGATAGAAGCTTTCTATTCTCCTCATCTTTGTCTCCACACCTGAGAGATTAATAAAAGTATCGCCTTTGAATATGCGTCCCAGCGGGTTTTTCCCAGACGCCGTCTTGCAGGAACAGGCTGCTTCATCCACATATCTTCCAGACGGGAAGGGATAGCCGAACAGGACTCCGGTCCTGTCTATAAGCTGTCCGTAGGATATGTCTTTGGTACCGCCGACGATCTCGTAATTGCTGCCGTCCTTAAGTATCAGCTCAAGCGTGCCGCCGGACAGGTGCGCGCAGATAGCAGGCCTTGAAAAGTCTATATCGCTTTCGTAAGCCGCGGCAAGGAAGTGCCCTTCCTGATGAGAAAGCTCCATGTATTCTGCGCCCAGCGCACCCGCAAGAACTCTCCCAAGGTTTGTCCCGGATGTAAATACAGGCATGTACGAACCTTCCTTAGGACGGGGCCTCGATCCGCAGCAGACAGCTGCTATTCTGCTCCTGTATTGCGAGAGCAGCGGTTCAAGAAGCTGCGGAAGTACCTTCCAATGCTGAAAAAGAGCGTCAGACTGTCTGAGCCCTTTTTCTCCGCTTGCCACTTCAAGCAGTTTTCTGCTGTTGGCCAGTATTTCTCCGTCTGCTGAAACAACAGCTACAGAGGTTGTATAATTGCTGGTGTCGATCCCGACAAATACCGGACCGTCAGCTATTTGCATCAGCGTTCTCCTCCCTGGATATGCGCCCCAGTATACCGTTGACGAATTTGCCGGAATCTTCGCCGCTGTAGAGCTTTACTATGCGTACAGCTTCGTTTATCGCGGCCGCCTGCGGTACTGCAGGCTCCTTAAGGTAGAGCATTTCGGCGATGCACAGGCGCAGCACGGAAAGGTCCACCTTTGCTATGCGCTCTATTCTCCAGCCTTTGCTGTATTTTTCTATAAGGTCGTCTATCTCGTTGTTGTGGCAGATATAGGACGCGAATGCGGCTTCGAAGTACGCTTCGTCGTAGTCCTCGCCGAGATATTCCGATTCGAACGCTGCTTTGGCCTCTTCGGAGAAATCGCCCTGTATCTCCATCTGATAGAGCATCTTCATGAGCGCTTCCCTCGTGCGGGAACGCTTACTCATTTTTCCTGACATTGCTTAGATCTACCCCTTCTATGTGTATATTTATATGGTCCGCATTCATTCCGCCGGCTTCTATGGCTTCCTTGATGCGTTCCTGTACGTTCCAGGACACTTCGGGAATGTTGCAGTTGTAGAAGACATTTACGTATACGTCTATTCCAACGCTGCCGAACAGGTTGGTTATGATTATTCCCTGGTGTATAGGCGGCATCGGCTGAAGCGAGGCTACACCTTCTGTTGCCAGCACCGTATCGGTGATGACGGGCGTTACAGACTCCACCGTCCACTTTTCCTTAGGATCCTTACTTGCCATACATGTATTTGCGCCATGCTTCGGCGTTCTTTAAATGCTGGTTGTAATCCGCTGTGAAAAGCAGCCTGTTGGACCCGTCTGCCGCGACGCAGAAGTACAGGTAATTGGACTCAACAGGCGCAAGAGCCGCGTTGACGGAAGCTGCTGTAGGACTGCATATGGGCCCTGCGGGAAGGCCTTTGAAGGTCTTGCCGTAGGTGCTGTAAGGCGAGCTGTAGCTGTCTTCGAGGTCCTTGTTGAGGACCCTTGCTCCGCCTGTCTTACCCAGCGCGTAGAGCACTGTGACGTCTGACTGCAGGTTCATCTTCTTTGCGAGCCTGTTGTAGATCACGCTGGCTACCCCGGGGCCGTCCTTGGAAGCGTTGTAAGTCTCCATCTCTATGATGGACGCCGCCACTACTATATCGTGCATGGTATAGGATGTGCCGAGCTTTTTGTTTAGAGCCGCGAGCCTGTCCCTTGAGTTTTCCGGGACCATCTTGGCAAACTGACCCAGCATCTTGTTTATGATCTCGTGCGCGCTGGCACCTTTGTAGACATCGTAGGTGTTGGGATACAAAAACCCTTCGAGCCTGTTGCCTTTTGCGGAGATCTTTCCGGTAGGATCTTCGTACTCTCCTTCAAGTCCTTCAAGGAACCAGTAACCATACTCGTCCTCAAGCGCCTTGTAGAAAGTTTCAGGCTTATCTATCAAGCCGTCTTTAGCGAGCTTTTCACCTACCTGGACAAGATTGAGGCCTTCCTGTACAGTAAAGCGCACGGTCTCTTTTGTGCCGTGCTGTATCTCCTCCATTATCTGGCTCATGGTCATGGCCGGACTGAGATCGTAGGTACCTGCCTGGTATTTTGAATCGAGCCCCAGTATCCTGGATTTGATCTTGAAGATGCCGGCGTTCTCTATCAGGCCGAACTCCTCAAGCTTGTTTGCTATCGCGCCTGTAGAAGAGCCGTTAGCTATTGAAAAGCTTACGGTCTGGGTGATCTCAGGCATATAGGCTTCGTCGTAGTTCTTGTAATAGTTATATAAATACAGCCCCGTTCCACCCGCGGCAACTATAATTATAAGTAAGACGAGCAGCACTATAAGTGCTGTTCGTCTGTGTTTTTTAGTTGTTCTGCTCATTACTTGGATCTTCCGAGGTATTCTCCGGTCCTGGTATCGATCTGGATCTTCTCACCCTGCTCGATGAAGATGGGGACCTGGATGACTGCGCCGGTCTCGACTGTTGCTGCCTTGGTGACGTTTGTTGCGGTGTTGCCCTTTACGCCCGGCTCGGTCTCGATGACTACGAGGTCCACGAAATTAGGAGCTTCTACGGTGAATGCGCTGCCCTGGTAGAACTTGACTGTTACCTCGTCGTTCTCCTTGATGTACTTGATGGCGTCTTCAACAAGCTCGAAGGACAGAGGAACCTGATCGTAGGTCTCCGGGTCCATGAAGTAGTAGAGCTCGCCGTCGTTGTAGAGGTACTGCATCTTCTTTGTCTCGATGTGTGCCTGCTCGAACTTGTCGGAGGGGCTGAAAGCTTCTTCTCTGGTAGCTCCGGTAAGGATGTTTCTGTACTTTGTCCTTACGAATGCAGCGCCTTTGCCCGGCTTGACGTGCTGGAAATCCAGGACGACGTGCGGCTCTCCGTTGATGTCAAAAGTCATTCCTTTTCTGAAATCGCTTGCGTAGATCATTGGTAGTTGTTCCTTCCTTATATGTCAGTTTACAGTATTATCAGCTCTTTAGGTGCTGTCACAAAATTTATTATACCAGTTTCTGTGACCAATGCCAAGTCCTCAATTCTAACGCCGAACTTTTTGGGCAGATATATTCCCGGCTCTATCGAAACTATGGTTCCAGCTTTTATCGGTTTGTCCCAGGTCTGGGCGTATCTGGGGTTCTCATGGATCTCAAGACCTGTCCCGTGGCCAAGGCTGTGGCCGAAGTACTCTCCGTATCCTGCTTTTTCTATTACGTCCCTTGCCAGGCTGTCGGCCTGCTTTCCTGTGATTCCTGCCTTGATGCCTTCGCAAGCTGCGAGCTGCGCTTCCAGCACCACGTTGTAGACATCTGTCATTTCCTGAGTGGGCTGGCCGATGGCTACGGTCCTCGTCTCGTCTGAGCAGTATCCGTCCACCTTGCAGCCGTAGTCCATGGTCACGAAATCACCCTTCTGTATCACGTCGTTTCCGGGAACTCCGTGCGGGTAACTGGTCTTGGCGCCTGTTATCAGTATTGTGTCGAATGACAGGTCGTCGGCGCCGAGGGTCTTCATGCAGTGCTCCAGCTCAGCTGCTGCCTGCTTTTCAGTAAGGCCCGGGCGAAGATATCCGCACATGTGGTCGAAGGCTTTCATCGCAATGGCGCAGGCCTTTTTGGTTGCCTCTATCTCGAACTCGTCCTTTACTTCCCTGAGCTCCAGGACTATGTCCTTTACCGCCAGGATGTCCTTTTCGGGGCACTTTTCCTTAATGGACAGATACACTGAAAGCTGCATCCTGTCCTTTTCTACTGCGATGATCTTTTCAGGCCTTGCCTTTAAGAAATCGTACAGGCTCTTTCCTATCGCAGTCTCGAAAAACGAGAGCCAGCTGAGCTCCTGAGCCATCTCGCGGTAGCGGAAGTCGGTTATGATCCAGGCTTCGCTCTTGGTTATATAAAGGGTGCAGTCGTTGCCTTTCTTTCCGGTAAAATACGCCACATTGGGCTCTCCTGTGATGAGAAAGCCTTCCGCGCCGGTGTTTTTCAGTTTTTCTCTCAGCCTTGCAAGCCTTGTTTCGAAGCGGTTCACTCTACTGCCTCCCCTATGATCTTGAAAATGTCGCCTATGATGGTCTGAAGCTGCATCTGAGCGTTTATGTAGCTTGCTGCAAGCGGGTCGGACATGATGATGGCGGACATCTGCTGCATCTGGGCAAGCTCTTCCTGCTCGGGCATCTGGCCGGACATGATCTTTGTCTGGTACTCCATGCTCTTTGCCTGGAAATCGTCCATCATCCTGGAAACTTCCTCGTTGGCCTTGAGCTTGGTTTCCGCATCCTTGTAATCCTTGTACTGATCAGTCTCGCGCAGGGATCTTACAAGTTCGTGTGCGATATCGTATACGTTCTGCATATCATACCTCCATGAACACCGGCACTATTACCGGACTTCTGTTCGTCTTTTTATAAATATAACTCTTAAGAGTATCTATCATTATCTTCTGGATGGCGCCCAGCTTTTTGTGCTCAGCTACGGCTTTGTCCACGTTGTTGAGGATCTCGGCGCGCGCTTCGTCGAGCACCTTACCGTATTCCTTGACGTAGATAAGGCCTTTGGTATGGAGCTCCGGCCCGGAGACCATCTCGCCTGTCGCAGCGTCGAAAGCTGCCGCAAGTACTATAAGGCCGCTTACGGAGAGGACTTTTCTTTCGTTCAGAACGGAGTTTCCTATATCTCCTACGCCGAGGCCGTCGACCAGCACAGGGCTTGCCGGGACCTTATCGGCGGAAAGCTTCATGCTGCGCCTTGTCAGCTCCACAACGTCCCCGTTGGATGCTATAAGCATATGGTTCTCGGCCATTCCAAGCCCTTTTGCGAGCTTTACATGGCCCATAAGATGCCTTATCTCTCCGTGCACAGGCATGAAGAACTTCGGCTTAAGAAGCGTGTGTATCAGCTTCAGCTCCTCCTGGCAGGCGTGGCCGGAGACGTGGGTCTCGGCTATGTCGTTGTATATAACGTCCGCGCCTTCTTCGATAAGGGCGTTGACTATGTCTGACACGTCGCGCTCGTTGCCCGGAACCGGGTTGGAAGACAGGATGACGAGATCGTTCTTCTTTATCTTTACGTTCTTATGGGTGCCTTCCGACATGCGGTAGAGCGCGCTCATGGGCTCGCCCTGGCTTCCGGTCGTGATTATCACGAGCTGTGAATCCTTGACCTTGCCTATGTCCTTCAGCGGTATCATGCATCCGGGCGGGATGTTGAGGTAGCCGAGATCCTGAGCAATATTCACGTTGTTTTCCATGCTGCGTCCGGAGACAGCAACCTTACGGTTGTTTTCAGCAGCGATATCTATGATCTTCTGCACCCTGTGGACGTTGCTGGAGAAAGTAGCGATTATTATCCTCTGGTTTGTGTTTCTTATGATGCTGGCGAGGGAACTTCCTACTGCTTCCTCGGATTTTGTGTATCCGGGGCGGAGAGCGTTGGTGCTGTCGCACATCAGGAGCTGCACTCCGTCCTGCCCTATCCTGCCGAGCTTGGCGAGGTCTATGGGGCTTCCGTCAACGGGAGTGTAATCGACCTTAAAATCACCGGTGTGGAATACGGTGCCGACAGGAGTCTTTATTGAAAAACCGAACGAATCCGCGACTGAATGCGTCATGTGCACTGCTTCCACCTTAAAACAGCCGAAGTCGCGTATCTGGCCCGGCTCTATCTCCACGAGCTTAGCTCCGGTCAGTTTGTGCTCTTTCAGCTTATGCTTTATAAAACCTACAGTAAGGCGGCTTCCGTATACCGGTACGTTTATCTGCTTGAGAAGGTATGGAACTCCGCCTATGTGGTCCTCGTGCGCGTGGGTTATAAGAACTCCGCGCACCTTCGCAGCGTTCTCCACGAGGTAGGCGAAATCGGGTATGACCGAATCCACGCCCAGCATCTCATCGTCCGGGAAGGACATACCGCAGTCTATTACGATAATGTCCTCTCCGTATTCGAGAGCCGTGCAGTTCTTGCCCACTTCGTGAAGACCGCCCAGCGGTATTATTCTGAGTTTCTTTGTCTGTTGTTTCTTTTTTCCTGGCATATTATCCTTTCACGACGATATTCAGGAGCTTGCCGGGAACAGCTACGGTCTTGATGACGTTCTTTCCTTCGACGAGGGCCTTTACAGCATCCTGCTCCATGCAGTACGCAAGCAGGCCGTCCCTGTCGAGGCCGTTTGGAACATCCATCTTCTCGCGGACCTTGCCGTTTATCTGAACGACTATCTCTATCGTATCCTTTACTAGCGCGCTCTCGTCGCAGACCGGCCAGGGGTGGAAGTAGAGGCTGTCCTCTTTTCCCAGGCCTTCCCACATCTCTTCGCAGATGTGCGGTACGAAGGGCGAAAGCAGCAGGACTGTGGTCTCGGCTGCATAGCGCAGCAGACCCATGTTTACGTCCTCAAGCTCTTTGTATCTGTAGATCTCGTTAACAAGCTCCATGATGGCGCTTATTCCTGTGTTGAAGTTGAAGCGCTTTCCTATATCGTCTGTAACTCTCTTTATCGTGTTGTTGAGTATGTAGTTGAGCTGTTTGTCGTCTTTGGTCTCAGCTCTGTAGACCGTGGGGATGCCTTTCGTCTGCTCCGCGAGGTCGTAGATGAGACGGTACACTCTGTTGAGGAACCTGAAGGATCCTTCTACTCCTGTATCAGACCATTCGAGCTCCCTTTCCGGAGGCGCGGCGAAGAGTATGAACAGCCTTGCGGTGTCTGCGCCGTACTTGTTCACTATCTCCTCGGGGCTTACGGTGTTTCCAATTGACTTGCTCATCTTGCCGACGATCCAGTTGCCCTTTTCGTCGTTGTATCCTTTAAGAACCATGCCCTGGGTCAGCAGGTTGGTGAAAGGCTCGTCGCAGGCGGTGAGTCCGAGATCGTGCAGCACCATCATGAAGAACCTCGCGTACATGAGGTGCAGTATGGCGTGCTCGACTCCTCCGATGTACTGATCTACAGGCATCCAGTAAGCAGCCTTCTTCGGATCGAACGCTGCCTTGTCGTTTCTGGCGTCGCAGTAGCGCAGGAAGTACCAGGAAGAATCAAGGAAGGTGTCCATGGTGTCCACTTCCCTCTTCGCAGGCTTTCCGCAGACCGGGCAGACGGTATCCACGAAAGTCTTTGAGGTTGCTATCGGGCTTTCACCTTTTCCCGTAAATTCTACGTCTGTGGGCAGCAGAACGGGGAGATTCTCTTCCTTTTCGGGAACCCATCCGCAGTGCTCGCAGTAGATCATGGGTATGGGAGTGCCCCAGTACCTCTGGCGGGAGATGAGCCAGTCGCGGAGCTTGTAGTTGGTCTTAGCCTCGCCAAGACCTATCTTTTTGAGATCGTCCCTTATCGCTACGATGGCGTCCTTGTTGTCCATACCGTCGTACTTGCCGGAGTTTATCATCTTTCCTTCGGCTTCGAAGGCGGCTGTGAGGTTGTTCACGTCCACGTCTTCCCTGCCGGGGTCCACTACCGGTATGATCTCGAGGCCGAACTTCGTGGCAAAATCGAAGTCCCTCTGGTCGTGAGCGGGAACGCCCATGACCGCGCCTGTTCCGTAGGAGATCAGCACGTAGTCGGAAATGTATATCGGCATGCGCTTATGGGTAAGTGGATTTACGGCGTAGCGTCCGGTGAACACGCCTGTCTTCTCCTTGCTCGTGGAGGTGCGCTCTATATCGGAGAGGTGCTTTACCTGCTCGCAGTATTTCTCTACTGCGGCTTCCTGCTCCGTTCCGTGGACCAGCTCGTGGAGCATGGGGTGCTCGGGGCTCATGACCATGAAGGTGGTGCCGAAGACCGTGTCGACGCGCGTGGTAAAGACGCGGAGCTTCTTTTCAGAACCTTCTATGTCGAAATCCAGCTCTGTACCCTCGGAACGGCCTATCCAGTTCTTCTGCATGGTCTTGACCTTTTCGGGCCAGCCGGGCATCTTCTCCAGGTCGTCCAGGAGCCTGTCAGCGTAATCGGTGATCTTAAGGTACCACTGGGAAAGGTCTTTCTTGGTGACTTCGCTCTTACAGCGCTCGCACTTTCCGTCCACTACCTGCTCGTTGGCGAGCACTGTTGCGCAGGACGGGCACCAGTTTACGGGGTTTTCTTTCTTATAGGCAAGGCCCTTCTTCCAGAACTGGATGAAGATCCACTGCATCCATTTATAGTACTCTTCTTTATATGTACAGGCTTCCCTGTCCCAGTCGTAGGAAAAACCGAGGCGCTTTAGCTGGCTTTCCATCTCGGCTATGTTGGAACTTGTCCATACAGCCGGGTGCGTTCCGTGCTTAATGGCTGCGTTCTCCGCCGGAAGTCCAAAGGAGTCGAACCCTATCGGGTGCAGGACGTTGAAGCCGTTCATGGTCTTGAATCTCGCGACGACATCGCCTATGGAGTAGTTGCGCACGTGTCCCATGTGAAGGTTGCCGCTTGGATACGGGAACATCTCCAGACAGTAATACTTCTCCTTAGTCGGGTCTTCAGTTACGTGGAAAACGTCAGCTTCTTCCCACTTCTTCTGCCATTTTTCTTCGATAGCCTTAAAATCGTACTGCTCTTTCATGAGGATCTATTTCCTTTCCGGCTCAAACTGCAGTTTGTCGCAGTCCGCCCATACTTTTTCTATGTTGTAGTGCTCTCTCTGAGCCCTTGTGAACACGTTTACTATGATGTCGCCGAAGTCAAGCAGCACCCAGCCGCTCTCTCCGACGCCTTCCCTGTGGTGCAAAGGCTGGCCTGCTTCGGCCATCTTGTCCTCCGCCGCGTCTGCCAGCGCGTCTACAAGCCTTGCATTTGGGGCATCTGCGATCACAAAGAAGTCCGCAAAACCGCTCTTTTCTGCGATATCCAGAATGACTATGTCCTGGCCTTTTTTCGCGTCAAGAGTCTTTGCTGTCATCAGTGCTAGTTCCTTATTTTCCATGGTCTCCTCCTTTGGGGACTGCTGCAGTATTCTTAAGCCAGTCTATGCAGGCCTGTGTGTCGGGGTGGCAGCCGTGGCCGCTTTGTTCTTCGTGGACCTTAAGTCGCTCCATTATCATGAGGTAGCTGCCGTAAAGGTCGTCGGTTATAGAAGCGCGCAGTTTTGCAACTTCCGCGTAAGTACGGGTCTCTTCCAGAAGGTCCGCCATCTTGAGAATTATCTCTGTAAGACCCTCTTCGGCGTGCCCTGTGGTATGGTAGCGCACCGCATTTAAGATGTCCTGATCGGTGATGCCCCAGTCCTTTTCCAGGTGTTCTGCGGCCAAGGGGCCGTGAGACAGGTTCCCTTCATCGCGGTAGGCGTCGTGGAAGATCGCGGCGGTCTCGACCTTTTCCCTGATCTCCTGGCTCACGCCGTACCTTTCGCAGAGTTCCTGGGCCTTTCTTACGACATGTATGGTGTGCGCAAAGCGGCTGGGTTTGACGTTCTTCCTCACAAAGGTCCCGAGCCTTCTTGTGAGGCTGTCGTACAGGCCGTGCGATTCTATGTATTCTATGACAGGGTCGGGCGTTATGAATTTTATGCTCTGCCCGAATCGCAGCCGCTCCCTCATGTCCGAAGACGAGATCTCAAGCTCCGGCGATTCGAATATCCTGATGTTGCAGGTCGGGTACTTTGCCTTGAGCCTTGCGCAGACCTGGTCCACTTTTTTTCGGCTCTCGCCTTTTCTGTAAATACTTATGAAACCGAAGTTTTCGATAAGTTCCGGCCCTTTCTTCCAGTCCTCAAGCTTTATAAGAGTGTCGCTTCCGAGGATGAAATAGATCTCCGTGTCTTCGGGAAGTTCTTCCCTGAAGTGCATCAGCGTGTCGTAGGTGTACGAAGGGCCGTCGCGGAGTATCTCAAAATCGGACACTTCCATGCCGGGGGCATCGCCTATGGCAAGCTCCACCATTCGCATGCGGTCCTCGCCGGAAGGCTGCTCGCGGCCCACCTTAAAAGGATTTACGTGCGCAGGCACGAATATGACCTTGTCAAGGCCCGCTATCTCCCTTACCTGCTCCGCAAGTATCAGGTGCCCGTTATGTATGGGATTGAAGCTCCCTCCGAATACTCCTACACGCTTTGGCATCACTTCTCCGCTAAGTTTATTGCAATTGAAAGCTCGTCAAGCTGCTGCTGCAAAACGATAGTGGGCGCTTCGGACATCACGCACTGCGCGTTCTGGTTCTTGGGGAACGCGATGACCTGGCGTATGTCGTCAGTTCCAAGGAGCAGCATGCAGAGCCTGTCCAGACCGAAGGCCAGACCGCCGTGAGGAGGCGCGCCGTACTTGAAAGCGTCGATGAAGAATCCGAACCTCGTGCGGATCTCGTCCTCGGAAAGCCTTAAGACTTCAAAAATAGTCTGCTGCAGCTCGCTGTCGTGTATCCTTATGGATCCGCCGCCTGCTTCGTAACCGTTTATTACTATATCGTACGCGTCCGCGTAGATCTTGTCCAGTTCGCCTGTCTTGAGGTACTTTATATGTTCCTTTTTGGGCGATGTGAACGGATGGTGCATCGCGGTGTAGCGTTGCTCTTCCTCGGACCACTCGAACATCGGGAAGTCCACGACCCATAAAAGCTTGTATTCGTTCGGATCCAACATGCCGAGCTTTGAAGCAAGATCCCTTCTTAAGAAGCCCAGAGCCGACCAGACGACAGTCTTAGGACCGCTGCAGATGAGTATGAGATCCCCTGCCTTGGCACCGAACTTATCGCAAAGCGCAGCCAGCTCTTCCTGAGAGAAGAACTTGTTTACAGAAGACTTTATTTCGTTAGCTTCCTTGCGTATCCATACCAGTCCCTTAGCGCCGAAGGTCTTTACGGATTCGACCATCTTGTCTATGTCCTTGCGCGAGAACTTCTCCGAGCACCCGTTGAAATTGATGCCCATAACTTTTTCGCCCTCAGCGATGGCCTTTGTGAACACCTCGAAACTGCAGTCTTTTACGGCCTCAGCAATATCCACCAGCTCGAATCCGAAGCGCAGGTCCGGCTTATCGGAACCGAAGTGGTTCATGGCCTCGTCCCAGGAGAGCCTGGGAAGCGGGGTCTCGATATCTATACCCTTCATCTCCTTGAAGAGCCTCTTGAGGAAGGCCTCCTGAACAGCTATTATATCGTCCTGGTCCACGAAGGACATCTCGAGGTCTATCTGGGTGAATTCCGGCTGGCGATCCGCCCTGAGGTCTTCATCGCGGTAGCACTTGGCTATCTGAACGTACCTGTCGGTGCCGCCTATCATCAGCAGCTGCTTGAACTGCTGCGGGCTCTGCGGAAGAGCGTAGAACTTTCCGGGGTTCACGCGGCTTGGAACGAGGTAGTCCCTTGCGCCTTCCGGGGTGGGCTTGGCAAGGACCGGAGTCTCGATCTCAGTAAATCCGTTCTCGAAGTAGAAGTTACGGATGACGTTGTACATCCTGCTCCTGAACTGCAGGGTCTTCTGCATGGAAGGCTTGCGCAGGTCCAGGTACCTGTATTTGAGGCGCAGATCGCCTGATACGTTGTCGTCGTCCTTGATGTAGATCGGCGGAGTATCGGATTCGGAATAGATGCTGAGCTCTTCAGCTACGATCTCTATGAAGCCGGTCTCGAGCTCTTCATTCTTGGACTCCCTTTCGCAGACAGTGCCTGTGACGCCGACGCAGTATTCGCCGCGCAGGCTGTTGGCCTTCTCCACGACGTCCGCCGGGGTGCCGTTTCCGAAAACGACCTGAACTATACCGCTGCGGTCGCGGATGTCGGCAAATATGAGGTTTCCGAGCCTTCTGTTCTTCTGGACCCAGCCGTTGACTGTGACCTTTTCACCTATGTTCTCTTTTCTCAGCACGCCGCAGTAATGCGTGCGCTTCAGCAACTTATCCATATACTCTCCTTAAAACGTCTATGATCTCGCCTGCAGGCACTTCCTGCTGCGAGGAATTTGCCATGTCGCGCAGGGACACCACGCCTTTTGCCATCTCATCGTCGCCGATGACGACCACGTAGCGCGCTCCTGCCCTGTCGGCGTACTTGAACTGAGCCTTAAGGCCCCTTTCCATAACGTCTATTATAACTCTAATTCCGCTTTCGCGCATCTGTTTTGTGAGCTTAAGAGCCGCTTCTTTCGCGCTTTCTCCAAGGCCGCAGACCATTACGTCGCAGACGGAAGGCGCTTTTGGCTCCTTACCGGAAGCCTCCAGGATAAGAAGCAACCTTTCTATGCCCAGACCGAAGCCTACGCCGGGCGTTGCGGGTCCGCCGAGCTGCTCTATCAGGTTGTCGTAGCGGCCTCCGCCGCAGACCGTCGCCTGGGAACCGAGCTTGTCGGATATAAACTCGAAGGCGGTCTTCGTGTAGTAATCGAGGCCCCTTACGATGCCGGGGTCTACCTCGTAGGGAATTCCGTATACATCAAGAAGCGCTTTAAGTTCGTCAAACGCACTGCGGCAGTCCTCGCAGAGATAGTCCAGCATGTGCGGAGCGCCTTCTGCTATCTTCTGGCACTCGGGGCTCTTGCAATCCAGTATGCGCATCGGGTTGCGCTCAAAACGGCTCTTGCAGGTATCGCAGAGCCTGTCGTAATTGGGGCGCAGGAAATCCTGCAGGGCTTTGCGGTACTCTGCTCTGCACTTCGGGCAGCCTATGCTGTTTATGTGCAGTTTAGCGTCGTCTATGCCAACGGATGTGAGGAAGTCGTAGGCCAGCAGGATTACTTCGGCGTCTGCCATCATCTTATCGGATCCGAACACCTCTATTCCGAACTGGTGGAACTCCCTCTGGCGGCCTTTCTGCATCTTCTCGTAGCGGTAGCACGGGGTGATGTAATAGTACTTTGCCGGAAGACCGTCCGCGTAGAGCTTGTTTTCTATGAAAGACCTTCCGACGCCCGCGGTGCCTTCGGGCTTAAGGGACAGGCTGCGTCCCGCGATCTCAAAGGTGTACATCTCTTTCTGCACGACGTCCGTGGTATCGCCGATGCCGCGCGAGAACAGCTCCGTGTGCTCTATTATTGGAGTGCGGATCTCTGTAAATCCGTATTTTTCTGCTGTTTTGCGGAAAGTCTCTTCTGCCAGCTGCCATTTGTATACGTCCTTTGGAAGTATATCTTTTGTGCCTTTGGGAATGCTTATCATAAGCCTTCTTCCTTTCTTTTTATCATCTCATCGATCCTGTCGATGTAGATCTCGTAGTTCGATACGTTCGCGACTCTTTCGAGCCTGTCCTCAGCCGGATAGTAGACCTTTGAGATGCCTCCGGCGCCGAGAGCTATTATGGTCTGGTCCTCTTCCATGATGCGCATGTTGTAGAGGCTTGCGGTGTTGCCCCTGCAGTAGCCGACGTTCTCGAAGTTTCCGGCCATGTGCTTCTGGCGGTAGAGGTAGTAAGGCTCGTAGCCCTCTTCCTTAAGGATGGCGGAGCCTTTTTCAAGCATATGCCTTACTGTACTGCCCTGCCTGTAGGAATAGCCGCTGTCCTCTTCTATGAGGCGCGAGCCGCGTTTTACGGCAAGGGTATGCACGGTTATGTTTTCCGGCCCGAGCTCTGTGACTTTGCGGAGCGATCCTTCGAAATCCTCAGGGCTCTCCTGCGGAAGGCCCGCGATAAGGTCCATGTTTATGCATTCCATGCCGCAGGACCTCGCTAAAGCGAAAGCTTCTTCTATCTGCACGGGCGTGTGCTGACGGCCGATCAGCTCCAGAGTATGCTGCTTCATGGTCTGCGGGTTTATGCTTATGCGGCCCGCGCCGGCCGTTTTTATGGCTTTAAGCTTTGCCTCGGTGATCGTATCGGGACGCCCGCATTCCACCGTGAATTCGGCTGTTTTCGGCCTTAAAAAGGCACCGGAAACGCTTTGCACTATTTCGGAAAACATGCTGTCGGTAAGCGACGTGGGCGTACCTCCGCCTATGTATATCGATTCCGCGTACAGGCCTCGCTGCTCCATCATTTCCGAGACAGCCGCGATCTCTTTATAAAGCGCTTTGAGGTACTTTGCGGCTGCATCATCTTTGAACCTGTTTGAGGTGAAGGAGCAGTAAAGGCACCTTGTGGGGCAAAAAGGTATGCCTACATAGACTCCGCAGGCCGCCGGGCTCTTGTCGCATTTTATCCGCTGCTGTACCTCCCAGGTGTTCCTTAGCAGTCCGATCTTTGAGTCCGTTACGAAGTATTCTTTTTTCAGCGCTTCTTCAGCATTATCAGGGCTACCAAGGCGCCTTGAAAGCTGCGAAAAGAGCTTTCCGGGCCTAACCCCGGTAAGCGTGCCCCAGTCGGGAACGACGCCTGTCTTTTCCGCAAGGTACGAAAACAGCGCCCTCTTCTGGGCGTTCCTGTCCATTTCTTCTGGTCCGGGTACAGCAAACACTTCCGCGGACGCTCCTTCGGACGTTTCTTCCTCAGTTTCGTCCGAAAACTCAAGCTCCTCCGCGGGAGCGAACATCTTCGCGAGCTCTGTAAGCTCGTACCTGTTTTTTTCGTCCTGTATCTTTATTCTATACGACAAACGGATTGTACCTTTTTTCGTAACCTATCGTAGTTTCGCCCATGTGGCCGGGAAGCACCAGCGTATCTTCCGGCAGCGTAAAGAGTTTGTTTTTAAGCGTATCCAGCAGGGTGTCCCAGTCTCCTCCGTAAAGATCGGTCCTTCCGACAGACCTCTGGAAGAGCGTATCGCCGGAAAACAGCACTTTGTCCACTAAAATACTCATGCCGCCCACGGTATGTCCCGGGCACTCGATGAACTTCAGCAGCAGGTCTCCGACCATTACTGTGTCGCCGTCCACAACTTCAAGATCTGCTTTATATCCGCCTTTGCCGCCGCTAATGTCGCGGTTCAGGAGCATCTTGCGTTCCTTGCGGCAGGCTATCATCTTGATGTCCGGGAAGTTTTCCTTAAAGAAATTTATCCCGCCGGTATGGTCACCGTGGCCGTGGGTTATTATCATGTACTGAAGGTCCAGACCGTACATCTCAACGGCGTCCTGGACTTCTTCAAGCGGGCTGCCCGGGTCTACGATGAAAGCCTTTTTGGTATCGGTATCCCACGCCAGGTAAGCGTTGGTCCCGTATCCGTTATTACAGATAAATCTTCTGATCTCCATAGTTAGTAGTTAGTCCTGTAAACATCTATTACGTCTTTTATCTGGCGGAAGCGGCCTATGGCCTTCTCAACGTCGCCGATGTTGCTTATCTGCAGCATCAGGTTGAGCGTGGACATTCCGTTGTTGTCCGCCACGGCGTGCACGCTGGAAAGGTTGATGTCCATATCGTCGCAGACCTTGGAAACATCGGAGAACAGGCCCTTCCTGTCGTCCGCAAGTATGGTTATTCCTGCGTCGAAGAACATGCCGCCGTCGCCGAGCTCCCACTCGACATCGATGAGGCGCGCCTGCTCTGCTTCGGGAAGGCTTAGTATATTTATGCAGTCCTTCCTGTGGATGCTTACGCCCCTGCCCTTGGTGGTGTAGCCTATGATCTCGTCGCCGGGGACCGGGTTGCAGCACCTGGAAAACCTTATGAGCAGGTTGTCCACTCCCTTTACGGTGACGCCTTTGCTGTTCTTTTTGGCGCGGGTCTTTGTTGCGTTCTCAAGGCGCTTTTCCTCGCGTTCCCTGCGTTTTATCTGAGCCTGCTCTTCTTCTCTGAAGTAGCTGAGGCAAAGAAGCAGCGTCTTGTTTATGATGGACCCGCCTGCCGACAGCGCTGCGTACAGATCGTCCACATTGCTGAAGTTCTGCGCCTTTGCGGCTCTTTCTACGTAGCTGGGCTTAAGTATCAGTGCCGCGTCGTAGTCCTTGCGCTTTGCTGCGCGTTCCAGGGTCTCTTTGCCTTTTCCGGTGCCCTGCACCTTGTTTTCTTTCTTGAGGTACTGGCGTATCTTGGTCTTGGCGGAGTTGGACTTTACTATCTTGAGCCAGTCTATGCTCGGGCCGCGGGAATTGGCCGAAGTTACGATCTCTACGATCTCGCCGTTCTTGAGCTCGTAGGTTATAGGCACCATCTTGCCGTTGACCTTGGCTCCGACGCACTTTTCGCCTACGCGGGAGTGTATCTTGTACGCGAAGTCCAGAGGCGTGGAACCTGCCGGAAGCTCCAGAACGTCCCCTTTAGGCGTGAACACGAACACCTGGCTGGAGAACAGATCGACCTTAAGAGTCTCCAAAAAGTCCTTGGAATCCGGAACTTCCTTCTGCCACTCCAGGGTCTGGCGTATCCAGGCCAGCTTAACTTCTTCGTTGCCGCTGTCCGCGGTTATGCCTTCCTTGTACTTCCAGTGAGCCGCGATACCGTACTCAGCGACCCTGTGCATCTCCCAGGTGCGTATCTGTATCTCGAAAGGTATGCCGTTGCGCCTTAAGACCGTGGTGTGCAGCGACTGGTAGTGGTTGGACTTGGGCATAGCTATGTAGTCCTTGAAGCGCCCCGGTATGGGCGTCCACTTGGTGTGGATCTGGCCGAGCACAGCGTAGCAGTCCTTTACGGAATCCACAATGATGCGCACAGCTGTAAGGTCGAAGATCTCGTCTATCTGCTTGTTCTGATAGATCATCTTCTTGTATATACTGTAGTAGTGCTTCTCGCGGCCGTAGATCTCGTATTTTATCTCGAGTTTGTCGACCAGCTCCTTTATCTCGTCTATGAGCTGGTCCAGTGTTATGTGCCTGGCCCTGCGGCGTTTTTCCATCTCGCGGGCTATGTTGTTGTAGGCTTCCGGGTCAAGGTGCTGGAACGCGATATTTTCAAGCTCTATCTTGAATTTGAACATTCCCAGGCGTGCCGCTATAGGCGCGTAGATCTCCAGTGTCTCGCGGCTCTTTTCCTTGATCTTTTCAGGAGTCTGGTAGTCTATCGTCCGCATGTTGTGCAGGCGGTCGCAGACCTTTATTATGAGTATGCGTATGTCCTTGGACATGGCAAGGAACATCTTGCGGACGTTCTCAGCCTGTACATCCTCCTTGGTGGTGTAGACCAGGTTGGTGAGCTTTGTTACGCCGTCCACCATTACAGCAATATCTTCGCCGAAATCCTTTTTAACATCGTCGATAGTATAGGACGTGTCTTCTACGACATCGTGAAGCAGGCCCGCGGCTATGGTATGGTCGTCCATGCCAAGGTCTGCAAGTATCTTGCCGACGGCCATGGGATGGATGATATACGGTTCCCCGGACTTTCTCAGCTGCCCGTTATGAAGTTCTTCGGCTTTTTTATAAGCCCGCTCCAGAAGATCCTCGTCGTAAGCGGGATTATATTCCAAAAGCTCTTTTACGTATTCGGACATATGCCACCTGGATAATTATAAAAAACAAGGCATGCGCGCCCAAGACGCACATGCCCCGCTGCCTGTCTGACTTAAGCCTCAGTTTTTTCCACTGCCTCGGCAACAGCCTCTGCAGCTTCTTCTGCCGCCTGGACGGCTTCTTCAGCTTTATTCTCTGCATTCTCAGCAGCTTCCTTAGCGGCTCCAAGCTTTCTGATAGTCTTAGGAGTTGGCTTGGAAACTTCCTTCTCGGGCTCTTCCTGCTTTGTCTTAGGTGCGGAAGAAGCAGTAGAAGCGGAAGTGGCGCTGACAACGGAAGAAATGGCGCTCTTGGCCATCTCGAGCTTGGTCTTTTCGGATCCGACCATGATTATTACTCTGTCGTCTGTGACCCTTACTACCTTGCCGTAGATGCCGCCGATGGTGACGATCTCGTCGCCCGGCCTGAGGTTATCGCGCATCTTCCTGGCTTCCTTATCCCTCTTGTTCTGGGGACGGATGGTGAGGAAGTAGATAGCGGCAAACATTACGATGATGATGACCCATGACATCCAGCTGCCGCCGAGACCGCCTGTGGTTCCTGTTGTTGATGCGTATGCGAACATGTTGACCTCCTGTGCTGTTTCTATACAGAACTATTATAATCAAAAATCGCACAAAATCAACACATTTTTGTAATTATCTTCCTTGATTTTATACTATTTAAATGCTATGATAATTTATCATTGCGCCGGCGTGGTGGAACTGGCAGACGCGCGGGACTCAAAATCCCGTGGTAGCGATACCGTGCGGGTTCGACCCCCGCCGCCGGCACCAATCCGTATCAAAAGATCCCGCGCATGGGATCTGTTTTTTCCCAGGAGGACTATATGAAAACCAGAAAGAAAACAGCAGTATTTGCCCTTCTCCTCGCAGTCTGTCTCCTGCTCGGCGCGTGTTCGTCGACCGATATCAAAAAGCAGAACGCGTACGAACTGGTAAAAAACGCCGTAGAAAAGACTTCAAAGCTCGACAGCTACGAGCTCGATATGACTACAAATACCACCATCGATATGATGGGCCAGAAAATGTCCACTCCCATCAACTTCAACATCAAAGCCGAGGGTGCCGGAAGTTCTCTTAAGGCTATCGGCACCATTTCGATGTCCGTATTAGGCCTTGAGGTGAAAGGCGATGTGTACCAGGAAAACAACATGATCTACCTTTCGCTGGGCGGCATGAAATTCAAGATCGACGCTTCAGCTGAAGAGGCAAAAACATATCAGTTCGCGGACACCGAGGAACAGCTCATCAAGTCACTCCCGGAAGATGTTCTTAAGGACGTACAGGTCACGGACAACGCGGACGGTTCCAGATCTGTTTCTGTTACTGTAGACGGCGAGAAGTTCACAGGAATATACAACGAACTTGTCTCGGCACTTTCCAACGCGGATTCCTACTCCGAGTACGCAAAAGACATTAAGACTGAAATAACAGTAAAAGACGCAAAAGTAGACATAAACGTTCTGCCGAACGGCTATATCGGAAAGTACGAACTGGCCTTCGATATGGATATAAAGATAAGTTCTGCTTCTGAAGGCCTCGATGTCTCAAGCTCTGTCGGGGTTGAAGCTTCCGCTTCGTTCAAGGATCCCGGCAGCAAGGTGACAGTCACGGCGCCTTCGGATCTTTCGGAGTATGTGGATTACAGCAAGATACCCGGTATGACATTCTAATTATCGCAGATACGAGAAAGAGCTCCCGCGTCCGGGAGCTCTTTAATTTGTCTTTAGCTAAAGTAAGTGTTCGTTTGATTACTCTTCTACGATCGCCTTGCCGTCGTAATAGTTGCAGTTCGGGCAAACTCTGTGCGGGAGCTTGGGCTCGTGGCACTGCGGGCAGATCGAAAGCGCAGGACCGGTCTTCTTCATGTTGGCCTTGGTCCTCTGGCTGGTTATAGCTTTAGACGTTTTTCTCTTAGGTGTTGCCATCTGACATTCCTCCTTTTTGAAAAATCGAACCTCTATAGTTTAATGACGGAGGCATGGTTTGTCAAGCAAAACTTTGCCTGTCTTTGGAAAAACTTTTATTTTCCTGTAACGATCTCGTAAGTGTCGCGCGCGATCATGAGTTCTTCGTTGGTGGGAAGTATGAGGATCTTTACCTTTCCGCCTTCGCCGGTGATGTCAGCTTCCTGCCTGCATCCCCTGTTCTTCTCTTCGTCGAGGACTATTCCGAGGTAATCCATATCCTTGCAGGTCATGGATCTGAATATGTCGTCGTTCTCGCCCAGGCCGGCGGTGAAGATCAGAGCGTCAGCTCCGTTGAGCTCTGCCATGTAAGCGCCGATGTAGTTCTTGACCCTGTGCACGAACATCTCGAAGGCAAGCTTTGCCCTCTCGTCGCCCTTTGCGGATGCTTCATGGATGTCGCGGGCATCGGAGTAGCCGCCTATGCCAAGAAGTCCGGACTTCTTGTTCATAAGAGTGTCGAGCTCTTCCGGAGTGAGGCCTTCCCTCTTCTGGATGAAGGTTATTGCCGCGGGGTCAAGATCGCCGCAGCGGGTGCCCATCATGAGGCCTTCGAGCGGTGTAAGACCCATGGAGGTGTCTACGCACTTGCCGTCCTTGATAGCGCATACAGAAGCGCCGCTTCCGATGTGGCAGGATATGAGCTTGAGGCCCTTGGGATCTCTTCCGAGGAACTCAGCGGCTCTTCTTGCTACGAACCTGTGACTGGTGCCGTGGAAGCCGTACTTTCTGATGCCGTACTTTTCGTAATATTCGTAAGGAAGACCGTACATATAGCTGCTGGGAGCCATTGTCTGGTGGAACGCTGTGTCGAATACAGCTACATTCTTAAGGCCCGGCATAGCCTCCATGCAGGCTTTGATACCCATGAGGTTAGCGGGGTTGTGAAGAGGTCCGAGGGGGATGCAGTCCTTGATAGCCTGGAGCACTTCGTCGTCTACCAGTATGCTGCACGCGAACTTTGCTCCGCCGTGAAGTACTCTGTGGCCTACGGCTCCGATCTCGTCAGTGCTCTTTATGACGCCCATCTCAGGGTCGAGCAGTATCTTGATGACGTTCTTGAAAGCATCTGTATGGGTCTTGTTGTAGACATCGACCTTCCAGGACTTTCCGTCCTTCTTGTGTCCTATGAACGAATCCTTAAGGCCGATCTTTTCAGCGTTGCCCTTGCACAGGACGCTTTCGTCGGTCATGTCCAGGACCTGATACTTAAGAGAAGAGCTTCCACAGTTAACTACCAGAATAATCATTATGTATCCTCCTTTAATTTTCCATGATTATTGGCACACGCACTTTGTCCGAGAACTCCGCCGGAGGCCTTCCGCACAATATGGTGTAGATGTCGTTTGAACGTATATCGATGGCGAGCATCCTGCCCGCCGCCTCATCGATCATGAGGTTTTTGTTTATATTCGACAGGACCGGGACGTGCCCTTTTTCCTGCGCATACCTTAACAGTTTAGCACCTTTTCCGTTGAAAGCAAGAACTTTCGCGTAAGCAGCGCTGTTTTTTTCCGCAATGGAAAGCGTTTCTTTATCGATCCCCAGCAGGAGCTGGGTGAGCACGCGGCACACCCTGGCCTTTGTGTAGCGCCTTGTTACTATGCCGTTTATAAGGCTTTCCATGTCAGTTGCCTTAAGCACTGCATCTTTTATGCGGTTCTCAAGGCCTTCGGAAACTTCCGGAAGTTCGGACAGCTCCTCAGTTGATGCGGCAAGTATCCTTGCGGATATCATCGCGAACATCAGTTCTCCCGAAGGATGCCCCAGGGTATCTTCAGAAAACAGCACTTTTGCGGTGCTTTCCGGGATCATAGCATGGACAGAAGCGTCCTCAAAGACGGCACCCGGCGTACTGAGTATATTCCTCACATAGCTTCCGGAGACCGCCTCAGACGAAGCCTCTTCCGAGCCGTGCGCCGCCCCGATCCTTTTTACCACATGGACTCCCATACCGGCATCCTGCTTTATGATCTGCCGTATGTAGCTGATGCCAAGAGTGTCGTTGGGATCGCGGAAAAGCCGCGCGTCTACCTGCGGGTAAAGGCTGCTTACGGCCTTCTGATAAGCTGCAGGATATGAAAGCCCTTCATCTATTGCCGCTTTTACAGCGTCAGAAAACTGCGGGCTCTCCGAAACTGTAAGCGCCGCTGCTTTCATAAGGCTCTCGCCGCTGCCGGATTCACTTCCGAACGCCAGATGCTCGACGCAGCCAAGACCCTTAAGTACGCGCACGCCGCCCCGCGCAAAATACTCCGCGGAGTTTACGGCATACAAGGCGGGAAGCTCCAGAACAAGATCGGCGCCTCCCATCACTGCAGCGCGCGCCCTGGCGAACTTGTCCCACGCAGCGGGCTGTCCGCGCTGGGTAAATGCCCCGCTCATGACGCAGACGACCGCGTCCGGACAAAGATCCTTCCGGACTGCGTCTACAAGGTACTTATGACCGTTGTGGAATGGGTCGAATTCGCAGATTATGCCTGCTGCGCGCATTACTTGTTATCTTCAGAGCCCTGAGACTTGTAGATCTGCTCCTTCACCTCGTTGCGGCTGTTGGCAATGTTGGTGTTGATCTTCTCGAAGGTGTTCTGCAGATCGTCGTACATATCGGTGAAATATGTGGCGTACATCTGGTCGACCTTTTCCTGAAGGTTGTAGAGCATACCGTCGGTGTAATCCAGGATGGACATCTTCATGACGGAGCAGT
Source organism: Bacillota bacterium (assembly GCA_017443515.1). Taxonomy (GTDB): domain Bacteria; phylum Bacillota; class Clostridia; order Peptostreptococcales; family Anaerovoracaceae; genus RUG13409. Next base: position 63,925 of record JAFRXM010000061.1, read on the forward strand.
TCTCCTTGGCTACGCGGAGTATCTCGTCTGCCCTTTCCTTGGCTCTGATAGTGATCTCGTCCTGCTCTACAAGAGCCGCAGCCTTTTCCTGTGCTTCCTTGATGATGTTGTCGTACTCAGCCTTGGCTTCGTCAAGTATTCTGGTACGCTCATTCTTGATCCACTGAGCCTGCTGGATCTCGTCGGGGAGCTCCAGGCGGATCTCCTTTACGATCTCGGTGACCTCGTTGGGGTCTACCATAACTTTTCTTACAACAGGAACTGATGATGCGAGTTCGATGATCTCGTCAAGTTCGTCGAGAAGTTCAAGTACTTTCATGTTTTCTCCTTATCTATTTCTGAACTTTTTCATTAGCTTATATACAGACGAAGGCACCCATCCGCTTATATCGGCGCCGAGCTCGAAATTCTGGCGCACGATAGTGCTGCTTATGTATGAGTACTCCGGCTTTGTCATTATATATACCGTCTCGCAGCTGCCCTTGAGGAAATAGTCGTAGAGCTGCGCGAGGCCTATCTCGTATTCGAAGTCGCTTCCGTTGCGAAGGCCGCGGATTATCATGTCGAAGCCCTGCTCCTGCACGTATGTAGGCAGGTGCTCCGAGAACGACACGACTTCAACGTTTTTTATATGCGCCAGCGCAGCTTCCACAAGCTGCGTGCGCTCTTCCAGCGTGAAATAGCTGGATTTCGCGTAGTTCACCACAACGCCTACGACCACCTTGTCGCACAGTTTCGCGGCTCTTTCTATGATATCCACATGACCTATGGTAATAGGATCGAAGGTGCCGCAGCAGAATCCTTTTAACATCTCATACCTCTTCCTGAGCCTCTTCCGAAGGCACCGCGTAGATGGTTATTCCAGTTTTTCCGTAGCGCTTGTCCTTTACTGCGCGAAGGCCTCTGTAATCTTCCGGAAGCCGCTCGTGTTTGTCGTGCTCGCAGACAATAAGGCCGCCTTCTGCGAGCTTGTCCGCGTCAAGTATGGCGTCCACCGCCGGCAGTATGTAACCGTCCGCGTATGGCGGATCCACGAAGAATATATCGGCCTTTTCCGGAAGCCTTGATATATTGGAGCGGAAATCCCCCGCCAGGATGACGCCTCTGCTGTCCGCCCTGCACAGCTTTATATTGTCCTTTATGAGCCTTAGCGCGTCCTTGCCCTGGTCGGAAAAGTATGCGCGCTTTACGCCGCGGCTTATTGCCTCAAGGCCCATTCCGCCGCTTCCCGAAAACACGTCCACGAAGACCGTTTCGCAGTCCATGTAAGGGTACAGCATGCTGAAAACGGCCTCCTTGACTTTATCGCTGGTAGGCCTTATATCGTAGTTGTCCGGGGAAATAAGGCGCCTGCCCCGGAATTCGCCTGCTATAACTCTCATATCTATAAAAATTTTATCACAAATCAGAGCGTTAGTCTACCTGCTTGCATGTACTTATCAGCCAGGTTTTTTGCAAAAACAGCGTTTTCGGCGGACGCGAGTTTCGGGTCCTGTGCCAGCAGCTTTCTTACGTCTTCTTTTGCCCGCTGCGCCACCGCCATGTGCTTTACCGGGTCTGCCATCTTAAGCTGCGGAAGACCGTGCTGCCTGAAGCCGAAGAACTCGCCCGGGCCGCGTATCTCGAGGTCCTTTTCGGCTATGACAAATCCGTCCGAGGTGGAGCACATTATGTCAGCCCTCTCCCGCGCGGTCTGGGAATCATCGCAGGTGACTATAAGGCAGTAGGACTGGTGCTTTCCGCGCCCCACTCTGCCCCTCAGCTGGTGCATCTGCGCCAGACCGAAGCGCTCGGAATTTTCAATAAGCATGACCGTAGCGTCAGGCACATCTATTCCGACTTCTATGACTACAGTGGAGACCAGGACCTGTATCTGTCCGCTGTAGAAGCGCTCCATGATGCTGTCCTTTTCCTGCTGGCTCATGCGGCCGTGCAGAAGTTCGGCCCTGATGTCCGGGTGATCCTTTGCAAACCCTGCAAAGAGTCCTTCTGCAGACATGCCGTCGATAGCTTCGGAATCCTCTATGAACGGAGCCACTATGTAAGCCTGGCGGCCTTTTCCGACCTCTGAAACAAGAAGATCGTAGGCTTTATCGCGGGTCTCCTCGGTGTAGCCCTTCGTGATGATCGGGATCCTTCCAGGAGGAAGCTCGTCTATGACGGAGACGTCCAGGTCTGCGTAGAGCACAACGGCCAGCGTTCTTGGTATCGGCGTCGCTGTCATTACAAGAACGTCCGGGCAGACGCCCTTGGCTGAAAGGTTCTGTCTCTGGTTCACGCCGAAGCGATGCTGCTCGTCTGTTATAACAAGGGCCAGATCCCTGTATTTTACGCCCTCGGATATAAGAGCGTGCGTACCTACAGCTACGTCAACACTGCCGTCGGCAAGGCCCGAAAGAACGCGCTTTCTTTCAGCTGCAGGCATGTTTCCTGACAGCAGTTCTACGTTGATCCCAAGCCCTGAAAACAGCTTTTTAAGCGTCTCGAAGTGCTGGTGGGCAAGTATATCGGTAGGTGCCATAAAAGCGCTCTGACAGCCGTTTTTCGCGCTCTGAAGCATTGCTGCGGCAGCTATTACTGTCTTGCCGCTTCCTACGTCGCCCTGCACAAGGCGGTTCATCGCGCGTCCTGACGCCATGTCGGAAAGCACCTCCGAAAGCACCCTCTTCTGCGCCCCGGTAAGCTCGTAAGGAAGAGTCTTTATGAATTCCTGCGCGTAAGGGCCTGTTATGCTGCGCCCTGCGCTTCCGCGCCCTCCGTGGGTCTTTGACATGGCAAGTGCAGCGTCAAGGTAGAACAGCTCCTCGTAGACAAGGCGGTACCTTGCCTCGCGGTATTTATCATCGTTTTCCGGGTAGTGTATATTCGCAAGCGCGTAGGCGTTGCTGCAGAGTTTAGCGTCTTTTACGATCGCTTCCGGCAGCGATTCGGGAAGTTCGTCAGTATGCATAAGCGCTGTACTCGTGCAAAGCCTCACATCCTTTTGCGTAACGCCCCTCGTCAGCGGGTATACCGGCTGTATGCCTTCTGCCTGTTCGCCGTCGGAGCGCACGTACGAAGGATGGAACATCGTGACTCTGCCGTTCTCCACCTTCACTTTGCCGAAGAAGCGGAACTCGTCTCCCTGCCTGAACTGCTTCGCCAGAAAACCTCCGGCAAAGAAAAGCACCTCCATGCGGCCCGTATTGTCTTCGGTAAGGACATGCAAAGTCCGCTTTTTTCCGTAGCCTCTGCCGAGCCTTACAAGCAGCACTCTGGCGGTCACGACAGCTTTTTCGCCGTCCTCAAGGTCCGCTATCTGCTTTTTGCAGCGCAGGTCTTCGTATTCCCTGGGGTATAGGTCTAAAGCGTCCGCAAAGCAAAACAGGCCGAGCTTTTCCAAAGACTCAGCTTTTTTGGGACCTATGCCCTTAAGCTCCTCAAGCGGAGAGTAAAGGCTTATCTCACTGCTGCTCCTCTTCTGTTTCCCCGCCACGGTAGCTGACCTTTATATCTCTTTTTACAGTTTTCTTTGACGTAGTCATCTGCACCACTTCCAGAACTATGTCTGAAAGCGGAAGCTCGAGGGAATTCTGCACAGCGCCGGCTATGTATTCTATCATGCCGCCGCAGATCTCGCTGATGCTGCATCCTATCTTGATGCTAAGCGGCGCGTACGCGAACAGGCCGCCCTCTTCCAGACGGAATTCCCTGTCCCCCGCGTACTTAACTTTTCCCTCCCAGGGCTTAATGGCTTCAGCAAATATCTGCAGCATAAGCCCTTCGTCCAGAGTTATGACTCCGTACTCGTTTGTGTGTTTAGTAAGCATGTAAACATTATAGCAAATAATAAGAAAAAAATCTTGCACAAATGTTATCCTTGTGCTATAATCTCTTGGTCTGAAACGGAAAGGTCGCGCCCAAAAGGCGCTTAATGCTTGAAATATCAACCGTTTGCGGTAAGGAGGTATATAATGTCCAGAAAGTGTGCTATCTGCGGAAAGGGTCAGGTATCCGGAAATAACGTATCCCACTCCAATCGTCATACAAGAAGAAAGTGGAACGCTAACATCCAGACTGTAAGAGTTGAAGAGAACGGTACCGTAAAAAGGATCAATGTCTGCACACGCTGCCTTAGGTCCGGCAAAGTATCCAGAGCATAAATTGCTTATCAACGGCTGCAGCCTGGCGCTGCAGCTTTTTTCTTGAAAGGAGAAGCATGGACACTGTCCCCCGATCATCCTGGATCCTGGTGATCGTACTCATCTTCATAGCCGCATGGCTGGCCGTAACTGAAACTGCCATCTCATCGGCAAACCGCGCCCGCATAAAGCTCGCAAAAGACCGCGGGGATTCGCGCGCGGACAAAGCCCTGTTCATACTCGATCATTTCGACAGGGCAATTACCACAATACTCATAGGAACAAATATAGTCCACATCGCGGCCGCAACTATAGTAACTGTTGCAGTGAGCCGCATTTTTGGCGTAGGCGCTGTAACACTCAGCACGCTTATAATGACAGTGCTTATATTCTTCTTCGGCGAGATGCTGCCAAAAAGCCTCGCCAAAAAGTACGCCAACAGGTTCACCCTCTCGCACGCGGGCATCTTAAAAGGCCTTATGACTTTGCTCAGGCCTTTCTCTTTCGTTCTGGCTAAGATAGGAGATCTTGCGTCAAAACTCACCAAAGCAGATCCGGAGCTCACCGTTACAGAAGAAGAGCTCCACGATATCATAGAGGACATGACCGAAGAAGGAACGCTCGAAGAAGATGAAGGCGAGCTTCTGCAGTCCGCCATAGAGTTCGGCCAGGCTACGGTCCAGAATATCATGACTCCAATAGAAAAAGTGGCCGCCATCAATATAGAAGACAGTCCCGAGCACATACTCGAATTCATAAAGGAGACCACGCACAGCCGCCTTCCGGTATACAGAAAGGACCTCAACCACATCTGCGGCATTCTGCAGATAAGGACCTTCATAAGAGCGTATATCTCTGACAGAAACGGACTGGACATAGAAGAGCTCATGTCAAAGCCCCTGTTCATAAGGCAGGATCTGAACATAGATGACCTGCTTCCCATCATGGCTGAGCACCGCTTCTCGCTTGCGGTAGCTACAGACGGAAACGGCCACAGCACAGGCGTGGTATCAGTCGAGGATATACTTGAAGAGCTCGTCGGCGAGATCTGGGACGAGGACGAAGCAGCCGCCGGAGGTGATCTGTCATGACGATAGCACTCCTTTGCGCAGGCCTTGTGCTCTGCATCTTCCTTTCGAACTTCTTCTCCGGATCGGAGATGTCCTATTCCGCCGCCAACAAGGTAAGGATAGACAATCTCAGGGATGCCGGCAGCAGGCGCGCATCCCGCGCCATGAAGATCATAGAGAACTTCGATGACGCCCTGGGAGCCATACTCACAGGCAACAACCTGGTGAACATCGCGGCTTCATCCATAGGTTCAGTGCTTATAATCGAGATATTCAGAAGCGACAGCCTGGCCTGGCTTTCCACGGTAGTTGTTACCGTCCTGGTCATAATCTTCGGCGAGACCATACCGAAAATACGCGCCAAAAAGCTTGCCACCACCCTTTCGCTTCGCTATTCAAGGCCGGTGCTGGCACTGATGACAGTGCTGAAGCCCTTCGTATTCGTTGTGGTAAAAGCTGTGGACGCGCTCACCCGCGAGCTCAAAGGCGAAGACGAGGAGATGGACGAGGACGACGCCGCAGAAGAAGCCATAGACGAGCTTTCAAGCATCATAGAGACCGCAGAGGACGAGGACGTCCTGGACGAAGACCAGTCCGAGCTGGTGCAGGCCGCTATAGACTTCCTCGATGTAGCTGCCTACGAAGCCATGACCAGCCGCGTGGACGTCGAAGCCATAGATATTGAAGACAGCCGCGAGGACATACTCGCCGTGATCATGGAGGATTCGATGTTCTCCAGAATACCGGTCTACGAAGGCAGCATAGACAATATCATAGGAATACTCTACCTCAACCCCTTCCTTAAGGCCTACACGGAGTCCGAAGACGTGGACATACGCAGCCTTCTTATGGAGCCCTGCTACGTTTATAAGACGACGCTTCTTACCAGTGTTCTGGATCAGCTCCGCGCCGCGGGCCAGCACATGGCAATAGTCTGCGACGAATACGGCGGTACGCTGGGTATCATAACCATGGAAGACATACTCGAAGAGATCGTAGGTGAGATCTGGGACGAAGACGACGTCATAGAAGAAGACGACGTAAAAGAGATCTCCGAGACCGTTTTTGAGTTCGACGGAGACCTCACGATAGACGATTTCTGCGACGCGCTGGGGATAAACGAAGACGAGTTCGAGACCGAGTCCGATACCGCGGGCGGCTGGGCGCTGGAGCACTTCGAGACCTACCCCATCGGAGGCGAGGTGTTCGAGGACGAAGGCCTTCGCGTCACCGTCCTTTCGATAGACGAAAGGCGCGTCGAAAAACTACTGGTTGAAAAAATAACTGAGCAGGATTGACTGCTCAGTTCAGACTGAAGACAAAGACCATTACAGCTAGTATTCACTAAGAATCAAAATGTAATGGTCTTTATCTATCTTTCAAATATTGAATCCAAGAGCACAATGGCGAATTACGCCATACATACCTGTGAGCCATGCCTGGGAGCA
>JAFRXM010000007.1 GCA_017443515.1 Bacillota bacterium
CCCGCTCCTGATACGCTGCGCCGGAGATATAATGGCTCACGGGCCGCAGCTTCAGTCCGCCCTCAGGAAGGACGGGTCCTACGACTTTACGGAGAACTACGAATACGTCTCAAAGTATTTTGCAGAAGCAGACCTTGCAATGGCAAACTTCGAGACGACCTTCAGCGAAGACGGCAAATATACAGGCTATCCGGCCTTTGACTCGCCCAACAAGCTGGCAGAGGATGTGATGAACGGCGCAAAGATAAACGCCGCCCTGTTTGCCAACAACCACATGTTGGACTCCAGGCTCAAAGGAGCCATCAACACCGTTAAGGTCCTTAAAGAGACAGGCTTCGACACCGTTGTCGGCGCAAGGCAGACTACGGACGGCAACCGCTCGGCAATTAAGGAGGTCGCCGGCGTAAAGGTCGGCATCGTAGCATACACCTACGAGACGCCCCTTGTAAGCGGACGCCGCACCCTCAACGGTTCCTACATGGAAAACGACGCCCCTGACTACATCAATACCTTCCGCTACACCACAGGAGCGGACAAGAAAAAGCATATCAATTCCGACGACCTTGCTGCGATCAAGGCTGAGATGGACTGGTGCCGCGAAAACGGCGCAGAGCTTGTAGTATGCTACTTCCACTGGGGCACGGAGTACAAGCAGACCCCGGACAACGCTGACAAGGAGCTTGCGCAGTTCGTGGCCGAAAACGGAGCTGACATAGTCTTCGCGAGCCACCCGCACGTGCTGCAGCCCATCCAGACCATAGACATAGAGGTGGATTACCCCGTCATTGAAGAACCGGAACCAGAACCCGAACCCGAGAAAAAGCCGGAACCTGTCAAAGAAAAGGAAAGCTGGATCATAAGGCTTCGCAAGGCCTTCGGCCTAATAAAGGAAGAGCCTGTTAAGGAGCCGGATCCCGAACCCATAGAGCCGGAACCCGAACCTGAACCCAAGCCCACCAGCTGGACCAAGACCGTACCGGTGTTCTGGTCCATGGGCAACTTCATCTCCAACCAGAGGACCGAGACCCTCTCCGGCACCTACGGTGCAGCCAAGGCCGTGCTCACCGAGCAAGGCATGATAGCAAACGTGCAGCTCACCTACAACCGCGAGACCGGCGAGATAAAATACGACGACATCTCCTGCATACCCACCTGGGTGGACAAGTACGCCACCGGCGGCAGGAACGTATACAAGATCATACCCCTCATCGAGGACCTCGGCAGCAACCCCACGCTCAAGGCTTCCGGACACGCAAAGCGCGCCCAGAACGCCATGGACATGATAAGAAAGCTGCTCGGGGAAGAATATATTTATAAGAAATAAACTGTGCGGGGCAGCCCCGCGCAAAGCTAAGCCTCATGTCAGACAAGCTGAACTTCCTTTCCCAGTACAGAGGGCTGCGAAAGGAGATCTACGTGCTCTTCTTCGGGCGCGTGGTGACAAACCTCGGAGCCATGGTCTGGCCTATGCTGACCATGATCATGAGCCAGAAACTCGGAATGAACGCAAGCACCATAGCAACAGTTATGGTGCTTGCGGGTATTGTCATGGTTCCGGCAAATATGGCCGGTGGCAAGCTTGCGGACAAATTCAACAAGAAGAGGATAATCGTCGGCTTCGACATCGTATCGATAGTCTGCTATATAATCTGCGGGCTGGTGCCTCTGTCGTACATCACCATCGGATTGTTTTTCCTGGCCGGCATAGGCCAGAACCTTGAGGGGCCTTCGTACAACGCGCTTCTGGCGGACCTTTCCACCACCGCGGACCGCGAAAAGGCCTACTCGCTGATGTACCTTGGCGGCAACCTGGGCCTGGTGCTCTCGCCTACGATAGCGGGGCTTCTGTTCAAGAACTACCTGTGGCTGTCGTTTATCATAAGCGGCGTTGCCATAGGCCTTTCCACGCTCCTGATAGCGTTTAAGATCAAGGACATCACCCCGGAAAAGGACACCTCGGAAGAATCGGTCTACCAGAAGTCCAGAAGCGATGTGAGCATCATAACGGTACTGAAAGAAAACAAGGTCGTGGTGCTGTTTTCCGTGGCTATCTCGCTGTATTACGCGGCTTACCACCAGTACGGATACCTGATGCCTCTGGACATGGGGCGCGTGCACGGCGACACCGGCGCGGCGCTCTACGGCACGGTCTCCAGCCTCAACTGCATAGTGGTGGTCATATTCACGCCGTTCATAACGAGGATATTCCGCAAAATAATAAACACCAGGAAGATCCTGATAGGACAGGCTCTGGTGCTTGTCGGCTATGCCGTTTTCCTGACATTTCTGGGGACTATCCCCTTCTATTACGTGGCCATGCTGCTGTTCACCTGGGGCGAGATCTTTACGACGATCTCCGAAGGACCGTACACTTCCACGCGCATCCCGGCCAGCCACCGCGGGCGCATAAACGGTTTCAACGCGCTGCTGAGTTTCGTGCTGCAGAGCGGCAGCGAACTGTCCGTAGGGCACCTATACGACAACTACGGCTCCACCGCCGCCTGGACCCTTGTGATATGCATGGTAGCAGCCGCCATGGTGCTGACCCTGGTCCTTATAAGACTGGACAGAAAAGCCTACCCGAAACTTTACGAATGAAAAACCGAGGCGTTTCCTGGTTTCGCTTTTGCAACAGAAAAAACATGTGATGTCATTGAATGTATTTCAATAAATTGCATTAATAGCTGGTATGTCCAACATTCTGGGTCTTGTCCATTTTGGAGATCCAGTCGACATATTATAGATTAAATATGTATATCTTCTCATTATAGATTGTGCGGCATCCAAGTGATGATCCAATCCAAGCACATGTCCGAATTCGTGACATGAAATTGCCTTCCACAAGCCTTCTTCATTGTAATAGCCAGAATTGCCGTTTGCATTGATTTGAACATTTGCCGAATATGCAATACCGGTTGATGAATCATATCCCACTGTTGTTGTTCCGTCCCACCCGACCGAACCATAGTCGTTCATATAATAAGCGATATCAGCGCTATTGCTAGCATTTACAAACGAAGTATTGGGAGCATCTGTATATGTATCCCATGTTTTTAATCCTGACTTCAACCCATTATATACATCCGATGAATATATACTTCCTATGTTGTTTTGCACATAAACATAAAGATTAGAAGTGTTCCAATGATAGGGCAAAACCGGGGTAGGATCGGTTATGCTTTTAGAATTTGTGGCTTTATCAAAAATGACATTTTGCTCATTCAGCACCTTTCTTGTGCCATCCTTCAGAATCTGTCTTATGCCTTGGAATCCACCCGAGATCAGATAATACTGACCATATCTTCTATCTGATTCAGTATGCTGCAGATATAATTCATATCGTTCTCCTTTCGCCAGAAGAGGAATCTCCGGGAAAGGATCTGTATATAAACCATCAACAGCTCCGCCTGTCTGCAGGAGTTCAATGATATCCCCTACCTTTACATCTCCGAAATACGCTTCCTCGATCCTTATAGATACCCTTGTAAACACCACTTCATTTCTCACCTCCGGAACAAAATCGATCACTGTCCCGTCAACGATGATATCGGAAGCTGCACTAAGCTGCTCAATACTGTTGTAACCCTCTTTCCATAAAGCGCTGCTGACAACTACAATATTGTTTTCTTCACTTACCGTCTGCTCTGGATCCGTTCCTTTCCCTGTTGATGCAGAACAAACTGCGCCAAACATTACCGCAAATACGATGATTCCTATCAGGACATACTTCTTTTTTGACATTTGTTGCTCCTCCTCACTCATTCCAACGCGTCCCTTTTTATCCCGTCATCAACCAGCATTCTTACAGCTGGTCCCAATAGCCCCTTATCCTGTCTCCTACAAGTTAACGATATCATCTGATCGCCGCTGAACATGAACAGGTGCAAAACCTCATTCTGATCCTGTATCAGACATACCTGATAATTCCCTATTGTCCGAACATTTTCATGAAAAGTGCGCAAGTATACATCTCTATAAGCGTGTACTGTATCCGGGATAAATGAAAACACTGAATTAAAATAATGTTTTGAATAATCACTCCCGAACGACCAGTTTAGAAAAACGTTTTTTACGCCTGAAGCATCCTGTTCTGCCCAAAAATATCTGTGTTCCTGGTCCTGTGCAGGACACAGAGAATCATTGCCGCTCAAAAACCTGCTGACATCTTCCTGATTAAGAGGAACCATGTCCGATTCCTTTGGAACAACAGATAGAATCTCTTCTGAGTATACCTCTATAGGGACAAGTTTTGATATGCCGTATTTATCCGTATCTGTTTTTCTCATCCCGGGAAGTATGACAAATACCGAGATACAGACTAGCGACAGCAGTATTAAAACCAGAGCACTGCTTTTTGAGCAGCTCTTCGGTGATATAAAACACATAGCAGCTTCTTCGGCATATGACGAATCGACCTGATCGATCAGCTGGCTTATTTGTTGTTTATTCATTCAAAGCCTCTTCAGCTAAAAACCGCTGCAGTTTTTTTCTTGTCCTGGAAAGAACCGTCCTAATATGGGATTCGTGCATTTTGAAAGTTTCAGACATGCCGCGGATCGAAAAACCATAGTAATACCTGCACAGAAAAATGTTTCGCTCTTTTACAGAAAGTGACTCGAGAAACGCATTTATGCTCCCCATAAGCTCCTTATAAAGCACCTGCTCAACTGCATTATCCGGGATAGCAAGTTCCTTCAACTCATCAAGTGCTTCGGTGATCGAACTGCCTCCCCTTTTTTGCGCAGAGTTCTTCCTATAACGGTTTATTGCTGCATTTCTTGTTAGCCTGGATAAATACGCACCGAGCTTTTCCGGCGAATTCGGTGGAATCGAATTCCATGCCAAAACAAATGCATCACTTACACACTCCTCTGAATCCTCTATGTTTCCAAGGATGTTATACGCAATTTTGAAACAGTAGCTTTCATATTTTATTTTTGCCTCTGAAATAGCTTGTTCATCTCTGCAGAAAAACAGCTTCAGAATGCATTTATCGTCCAATACACCCTCCGCGTTTCATCTTCCTGTTCTAATAATAAAGACAACATTTTTTTAGAATTGCTACAATAAAATATGGGGACGATTCTTGGTTTCGCTTTGACTACTAATACCAAAGCGGAGCCGAGAACCGTCCCCAAGTTTCGTTTCCCCAGTCCATGTCTTTTTACATTATTCCGCCGTTTACGCCGAGGATCTGACCGGTTATGAAGGACGCTTTGTCCGAGGCCAGGAATGCCACGGCGTTTGCTATGTCCTGAGGCGTTCCGTTGCGGCCCAGGGCGGTCTCTTCCGCCAGCGCTTTCAGATCTTCCTCTGAATAGCACGCGCACATGTCGGTAAGTATGCAGCCCGGAGACACGGCATTGACCCGTATACCTGAGGGGCCGAGCTCTTTGGCAAGGCTCTTGGTGAAGGCGTCCACACCTCCCTTGCTGGCTGCGTATATAGATTCGTACGAAGCTCCGATCTGTCCCCACATCGAAGAGATGTTTACTATGCAGCCGCTCTTACGGCTCACCATACCGGGCACGAAGGCCTTGCAGAGGTTGAACATGCTCTTGAGGTTGCCGCTTTGCAGAGCGTCCCACTGCTCTTCCGTGACATCCTGAATGAGCCCCGAAAGGCTTATCCCAGCGTTGTTTACCAGAACGTCCGGCGCGCCGAACCTGTGTACCAGCTCGGAGCAGACCGCGTTTACCGCGCCGTAGTCGGACACATCAAGGCGGCAGAGCACGGCTTTGCGGCCAAGGGCCTCCACCTGCTCTGCTACCTTCTTAGCGGCCTTTTCGGACTTATTGTAGTTGATCATGACATCGAAGCCATTCCGCGCGAGTTCCACCGCGCAGGCAGCCCCGATCCCGCGGCTGGCGCCGCTTACGAATGCTATCATTACAGTATGTTCCTGCTGTATTCCGCGTAGGCCTTTTCCAGCTCCTGCACGCGGTCCGCGGTTATCAGCTGGAGCTCGGAAGCCTTGCGGTAATCCTTGTTCTCAAGCGCCCTCGAAAGCTGCGTCAGAAGCGAAGTTTTGCTGACGGTGTCGCGGGCTATCTCATTTGCCATCTGGCGTATCTTTTCGTAGCGCAGCTCGTCCAGGTCGGAGCAGATGCCCTCCTCGTGGAGCTTCCTGCAGCGGCGCACGCTTTCCCTAAGCTCCGGCACAATGCGGTCGTGGAGCTCCATGACCCAGCTTCCCATGGCTGCGGTCTTGAACGATTCTATATCCAGCGCCGTGAACGCCCCGCCTTCCACCAGCACCGCGGTCTTTTCCGGGTACCTGTCGAAGGCGTTGATATTCTCCCAGGCCGTTGCCGGGGTGCGGCCGAACAGCCTGCTGCGCTCAGCTTCGGTGTAATCCTCAAAGATGTTCACCTCAGCGCGGTAAATCCTGCCCTGCTCCAGATAGAAGTCCTCGTCGCCGTCCTTCTTGGAGATTGACTCCAGCAGCTGGCCGGGGGTCTTTTCAGCGCCGACGCAGGCTTTTATTCCGTCCAGCATGGCCATAAGGCACGCCGCCAGCACCAGGTAGGTGTTGCTGCGCGGGTTGGGAGAACGGAGCTCAAAGCGCGTCGCAAGGGGCTTTTTCGGATCCCTTATGACGCAGGCAAGAACGCTGCGGTTCCTGGACGGCGTGTGCACGTCCGGTCCGAGGCTTGTGACTATACTTACCGGCGCTTCAAATCCGGGCTTGAGCCTGTTTATGGCGTCCGAAGTAGCGTTCGCTATTGGATTGATGACTTCGTAATTCTTAAGAAGGCCCATCAGCGCGCCGAATCCCAGCGGGCTTAAGTAGTGCTTTTCCGGGTCCTTGGCCGCGAAAAGGCTCACAACTTTGCCGCTTTTGAGCTTCGCCGCAGCGCCGAGATGGGTGTGTTTTCCGGAACCAGCAACGCCAAGCACGGGCTTTGCCATAAAGGTCACGTCCAGGCCGTACTGCCTGAAGACGTCCTTTATGAAGTAGCGTATGGTGCGGTCGTTGTCCGCCGCCTGCATGGGCTCGGCGTACTTCCAGTCGATCTCCAGCTGCTCCATGATGTGCGAAAAATCTCCGCCTGCCACCATCTCGGGCTTTACGCCTCCGACCTCCTTGTGGCCCATCTCGACGCCGAAACCGTACTGGTCCAAAAGAAGCAGGGTCTGCTCCAGAGCGGTACGCACGGGGCCCACTGTCCTCTTCCAGTACTGCTCTTTAAGCTCCTGCGAAGTGTGCAGCCTGTCGCGGTCAGCCACCTCGTGCGGAGTCTTAACGTAGAACTCCATCTCCGTAGCGGATGTAAGGAGCACTTCGTCTATGTCGTCCGCGCTTTCCAAAGGCAGGTATTCCAGCAGGTAGGGGTGCTCCTTTACCAGCTCTTTTATGCCTTTTTTGAAGGCCTCCACAGCGTTTTTAAGTATCACCCTCGAGCCTACCTCGCGTGTCTCGTTGTGCACGAGGGTCGCGGGGATACGCAGCGTTCCTACAGGCTTAAGCTCTCCGCCGAAGTCTTCTATGAAGTCTTCGTTGTGGTCCACGTACCAGTTTACCGATGTGTCCGGTACCAGGGTCACCTTGGCGTCTGAGATGTCCGCTATAAGGGGCAGCTGTACGGAGGAGCCGTCTGTCTGGACGCCGCCGGAGAGCACGCCGTCTATGTCGTCCATAAACAGCTTTACCGGTATCCTTTCATCCGTGTTGTTGCCGTTGATATCCACGCCCACGAGTGAAATGAAAGCCACCTCGGGGTGCTCCCCGAGGATGGCTTTAAGGCTTTCTTTATCGTGTTTTTCCGGTGGTATACAGTAGAGAATGTCGTTGAACATCAGTTTCCTCCTGTATTTGCTCCGTCCGCGGGTTCCGCGTTCTCATCGGGCTCTTCTGCCGGAGCGATCTTGCCCGCGATCTGCCTGAGGTAATCGGAGAGCTTGTTCATCTGCTCGCCGTAGGCCGCCCAGTCGAGATTCTTAAGAGCCTCCTGGGCCTTATCGTAAGCTTCCTGAGCAAGCACCGCGAGCTCTTCGACGGTCTTTTCTGTCGGTTCCGGATCGTCGTCGGGCTTGGGCGGATCTACAGGCTCCTGCTCCTTCCTTTCGATCTCGTCAGCCATCTCCTGGCCTGTTACAATAGGATACGGAGTGAGCAGCGGGTCGCCTGCGCCCTTGCCAAAGAGGTCGTCTAAGGCCTGGGCAAGAGTATCCGCGTAAGCCATCTTCTCGTCGTAGAAGACTATTACCTTCTTGACTTCCGGGAGGCTTCCGGTGGATGCCTCGAGGTATACCGGCTCTACGTAGAGCAGCGAGTTCTTGATAGGTATTATGAACATCTCTCCGCGCGAGTACTTGGAGCCGCTGTTGCTCCACAGCGTAAAGTCCGCGGAGATAGCCGTGTTCTGGTTGATCTTGGCCTCTATCTGCAGCGGGCCGTAGACCGTACGGCTCTTGGGCATCTGGTATAGGACTATGTCGCCGTAGTTATCTCCGTCGGAGCGAGCGATCAGTATACCGGTGAGGTTGTCCTTGCCGTACGGCGTGTAGGGTACGGCGCTAACGAACTCAGCGGAGTCCTCGCCGGGCAGCTTCATGATGAAGAAGTTTGCCGTCATGGTCGTCTCGCTCTGGTCGAAGATATCCTTGGCTATGGACCAGCGGTCCTCGTTCTGGTAGAACACCGCAACGTCTGTCATGTGGTACTTCGCGTAGACCTTGCTCTGGATGTTGAACAGAGCGTTGGGGTACTGCAGGTGCGCCCTGAAGCTTTCCGGCATCTCTTCCATGGTCTTGAAGAGCTTGGGATAGATCTTGGAAAGCGTGGTCACGATCGGGTCGTCCGGGTCCACTATGTAGAAGACCACATCTCCGTTGTAAGCGTCGATTATGATCTTGACGGAGTTGCGCACATAGTTGGTGTTGTAGCGGCTGTCGTAAGGCTCGGAGTACGGGTAGAGCGTGCTCTGAGTGTAGGCGTCCACTATCCAGTAGATCTTGCCGTCAACGGTGACGACGTAAGGATCGTCGTCGTAGGTGAGGAACGGAGCGATCTTCTGGACCCTCTTCATGATGTCGCGGTAAATGAGTATGCGCGAATCTTTTGTGATGTTGGTGGATACCAGCATCTTGAGGCTGTGCTCGCGGATGGCAAACAGTATGCGCTTGAACAGGTTGAGCCTGATGCCGCCGGTGCCGTCGTAGGTGTTGTACACGTTGGACTGGCCGGACGGGTAGTCGAACTCCTGCTCGCCGGTGTTAACGACCACGTAGTCGTTGCTGATCTCGCCGAAGTAGATCTCCGGCCTTGTGATCTGCACCTCTGGTATCTGGGATACTGGCGGTATGCTCTGGATCAGCATGTCGGGCTGGCCGCTCTTGGTGACCTTGTCGACGCGCGAGAGCGTAAGGCCGTAGCCGTGGGTGTACTTAAGGTGCCTTATGAGCCAGGAATCCTCAACCTTGGAGGAATCGATCTCTCTTGCGGAAAGGAACACCTGGGTGTATTCGTTGTTGATGTTGTATCGGTCTACGTCCACGTCGTTGAAGGTGTAGTAGGACCTTATGGACTGGGTCTGGGTGTAGAACTGCTTGGTGGGCGCGAAGTCGTTGATGCGCAGGTTGGACAGGGTGCCCATGTTGCGCAGGACGTCCTTGATATTAAGGTCCGCCTGCGGCGCGAACTCCTCGTCAGTTATATCCTGCAGGTCGTACGCAAGGCGCGTATAGGTGATGTTGTTCTGCAGGTACTTGCTCTCCTTGGAAAGCTCGTTCGGCTCTACTATGATGTTCTGCACCAGCATGGAGGCTCCGCTGCCAAGAAGCGATATGACTATCATGGCGGCAGGAACGAAGATGGCCAGCTTGAACTTCTTTTTAAGTGCGGCAAGAACGAGCAGCACAGCTTCGACTATGGCAAGGATTATGAGAATGCGGTAGACATTGAGCGTTACTGTAGCGTCGGTGTAGCCGGCTCCGTAGGCAGCGCCTGTTCCGCCGTACAGCAATCCGAACCTGGACAGGTAGAGCTTTGCGGCAAGCGCCAGGAACAGCAGAACGCCCAGTATGACTATCTCGCGCAGCGCTACGTTGAGCACCGCTTTGGCCTTTACGACCAGGGTGCTCTGCGAAGCGGATGCCTTTACGTTGTCGGCTTTGGCGCCGAAGCCCTTGAATATGGAGCCCAGCGGATCGTTGGGGTCGAACTCAAAAGCCTTCTGCTCGGGCTCGCTCTGCGGTCTGTCGCCGGGGGTAGCTATGCCTACCAGCACCGAGTGG
This sequence comes from Bacillota bacterium, assembly GCA_017443515.1. Classification (GTDB taxonomy): domain Bacteria; phylum Bacillota; class Clostridia; order Peptostreptococcales; family Anaerovoracaceae; genus RUG13409. The sequence goes on from JAFRXM010000007.1 coordinate 10,240, forward strand.
AACAGGACCGTAACGACCAGGAACGCGATTATCATGAGGATGGCGCAGTTTGCAAGGCCCACGAGGAACTCGTACTTGAACATGTAAAAGCCCACGTCCTTGCTGAAGAGCGGATCCTTGATGTTAAAGCTCGTGCTGTTGAAGAACTGCAGCATCTCGAACCACAGCTTCTGGAGCAGCACTATGGACAGGAACAGGCCCAGCGCTATGGAAAGTATGAGCCTTACGCGGCGCACGCTCTTTTTATCGCGCTCGGAGTCCAGCGTGAAGTTGTTCTTCTTAAGGAAGTTGTTCTTTAGCGCCGTAAGTATGAGGATCGACAGCGCGGTCACCACGATGAAGATGGGTATACCTATCTTTATCTTGGTGAGTATCTCGGTGAGGAACACCGAAATGTATCCCACTTCGCCGAACCAAATGATATCGGTGATGAAGCTGGTGCAGCTGACTATGATGGCCAGGATCACCAGCACTATGCCGATTATCAGTATGACTTTTTTTCTGGTCTTACTGAGTCTTTCTGCGGTTTCTTTATCTCCCATTGTTTATACCCTTTGTGTTTTTAGTTGCCGCCTCTGTTGAAGATCCTGCTGATCCCCTCGGATACGGTATCGAAGAAGGACATTACAGCCTCTCCGATGGCTTCTTCTATCTGAACTGCGGACTGTGTTACGGGTGCCTCGGGCGCGAATTTCTTAAGACCCAGGACGGCGCCTTCAAACAGTGCGCATACTATCAGGACTATGGCTATGATCTTGAGGATTATGTGCCTGGAACCCGGAGCGTCGTCATCGTCGTCTTCGTCGTCTTTATCGGCCCCTTTCGGTTCTTCTGATCCAAGCGGCCTGCTGAGCGCTTCTGCGGCCGCCTTTTCTATTGCGGCTGCATCGAAGGGATGCGTGGATTCTGCCGGAACGGTGGGTGCGGATTCCTGTATGAATGCCTCGGTGACCTCCGCGGGCTCATCTTTGGGCTCGGCCTTGGCCTCTTCCGCGGCCCTTGCCTGCTCTACGAGCTCCTTGAGGCTGGGAAGATCTGCGGGCTCCTCCGCCTTGGGCTTTTCGAGGCTGGCGAGCGCTGCGGCTATGGATGCTGCTGCGCTTGCGACTGCCGGAGCTGCTGCGGGCTCTTCGGCGACCTCTGCGGGTTCAGCTGCGGGCTCAGTGACCTCTGCTGGTTCTGCGGCCGGCTCTTCTGCTGGCGCTGCAGCAGCTTCTTCGACAGGTTCTGCAGCAGCTTCTTCTGCGGGCGCTTCGGATTCGGTGACCTCTGCAGTCTGCGCTGCGGGCTCCTCAATGACCTCTGCTGCCGGCTCATCAGCGGGCTTTGCGGCCGGCGCTTCGGACTCTGCGGCTGCTTCAGCGTGCACCTGATCAGCCAGGGTCTCGTACTTTCTTATCAGATCCTGGAGCGAATCGACCTTCTCCTCTGCGGGCTGCTCGTACCTCTTCGCCAGATCTTCAGCCTCTTCCGCGAGCGGCCTGGTGAACACCTTTGTCTTGAAGATGTCTTCCGTGATGCTCGGCGAAGCGGCGCTCATGGCGGCGGTCTTCATTCTCGACGGCGCGGGGCTGGCACTTCCGGCGGCTGCTACCGATGCGGCGGCAACAGTACCTCCTGCGGCCAAGGCCTTAAGAATGTTTCCTACGGGGATCTCCTTGGTGGGCTCTGCGTCCGGGTCGTCGAAGATGTCGGCGATCGGGCTGGCGTCCAGGATGGAGGTGTCCACCACGGGCTCTTCAGCGATCTTAACGGGGGCCGGAGCAGGCTCTTCTGCCTTTACAGGGGCCGGAGCTGGCTCCTCATACTTTTCCACAGCAGCGGGCTTTACCTCGCGCTTTGGCTCGCGGCTGAACCAGTGCTTCTTCTCCTCCATGGCGTCAAGGCTGGCGAAATATGCCTCCCTTGCGGCAGCCATGGCGGCCAGACGCTTCTTTCTCTCGGAGCGGTTGTTTTCAGCCTCGATCTCCTGAGCCTGAAGCTCCCTGATGGTATGTTCTATCTGTTCTATATTGAATTTTGAAGGATCTCCGGACGGGATCACGAACAGGCCCGGATCAGGGTCCTTGGTATCCGCCGTGCTGTGGGTCTGATGGAGCAGATCCGCGGGCTCTTCGGCCTTGACAGGCTTTGCGGGCTCCGCAGGTTTTTCCGCAGGCTTTTCGGCTTCCTTCTTCACCTCTTTTTCTTCAGCTTCCACGTTGCTGCTGAAAAATCTCTGAGCCGGAGTCTCCTCCGTGCGCTTGGGAACGCCCTCAAGCAGCATGCGCTCGAAGGCCGAAAGCTCCTTGGCCTGGACGGTCTCTTCCGGGTTGAACGGACGGCCGGTAGCGCCGGCAAGAAGGTCCTTGTCCTCGCCGTGCATGGCGTGGAACCTGTCGTACTCCATATCGAGGAGCTTCTGGAACTCCTCGTTCTTCTTCTTAAATGTATAGAAATGGTCCTCCGGATGAGCCTTGGGGGCATCTTCCTCCCTGCATTCTTCGAGTATGTCCTCAAGAGTGAAGCTTGCGGGGGCCGTCTCTTCGGACTGCTTCTTTGCCGCAGCCTCTGCTGCCGCTGCTGCTATGTGCGGCATGATAGGCACCGGCTCGGAAAGAGTCATGGTCTCGATCGTGGCGCTGGCCGGATAGCCGGGCTTGCTGTTTCCGGGAGCCACAGGCCAGGCCGGGCCGGTCTGCATGACCCCTGTAGCCGTGAACTTCTGGGTGTACCAGAACGGTGGGAGCTGATCCTTGTTTTCGGGCTCAAGCTCCGGGGCTGTCTTTATCTCGATCCTTTTTGGCTCTTCCGGCGTCTTCGGATCTTCTGCGGGAAGTTCCTTTTCGGCCTCAGACGCGGGCTTTTCCTTGGTTTCTTCCTTTACAGGCCTCGAGAAATACCCTTCCGTGGCGTCCTCAGACATCACGGCAACGGGCTCCTTCTTGTCCAGAGCCTCTTTTATCTCCTCTTCGGAGATGGATACCGTATGGCTCCTGATGTCAGGCCAGGACATCTTTATATCGGTCATTTCTTTCGGCTTTGGGAAATCCCTCGTGTTCCAGCTCATCTCGCTGTCCGCTGCCGCCGCCTTCTTTTCAGCGACCGGAAGCTTGGCGCCGCAGTTGGGGCACTTTTCCGCATCAGGATCTGCCACAAAGCCGCAAACTCTGCATCTCATTACATATATCCTCCAAAACAGATTATAAGTCACTTTATTATAGTACAAAGAATGCAAGCATTCAACTATAAAAAAGGGCACAGAAAACAGCATAAAAAAGGCGGCCCCGTTTCTGCTGCAGCAGGGCCGCACTTGATGTTAATGTTTTTCAAAACGCCAATAGGGGCCGTCCCTTATTGCATCAGGCACTCGCAGCCGTCATCTGTCACGAGGTAGGATTCGCCCCAGTAGATTCCGGAGGTGAGCGTGTCGTTCAGCACCGTCGGGTGGAGTATCACGCACATGCCTTTGGCGAAAGGCCTGTCGTTATCCACGGTCGTACGCTCCTCGTTGAGATCCGCTCCGCAGATGTGCCCGCAGGGCATCTCGAATCTGTAGCCCTGCTCTTCTACGACCTGCTTCATCTTAAGCACCGCGTCCTTTATAGGAACGCCGGGCTTTATGAGCTTTACAGCCTCACGTATGCTGTCCGATGTGACCTTTATGAACTCGTCCACGTCGGGGTTTTCCTCGCCTACGTTTACGGTGCGCACCATCTGCGTCCAGTTGCCGTTGAAGTACGGGGTGATCTCCATGGCTGCTGTATCGCCTTGCTGCAGCTGCCTGTCTATGGCGGGCGTGGTATGAAGAGTCGTGAGCCTGCTCTCTTTTGCGGAGAATTTTCCGGACGCTATGAGCATGAAGTACGTATCCGCACCCATGCGCTGCACCGCGCTTATGACCTCAGCCACCACCTCGTGCTCCCAGGCGCCGGGGACTGCGGCTTTTTTGAAGGCCTTAAAGGCCGCGTCGCAGATCCTGCCGCACTGGCGAAGCGTTTCGGCTTCCTCTTCGGACTTGTGCGTCCTTATGGCAAACAGGCCGTCCGCAACATCCACCAGCTCTGTTTCCGGAAGCTCCTTTTCGAGCCTCATCATCCACGAGGTCGGAAGAAGCTCCATAAGAACGCCCAGCTTTCCTTTATCCAGGCCGTTTTCCTTAAGGAAGTTTATTGCGCCGCCAAGCTGATCGCCGTTCATTATGACGTCTTCCTTCCTTACGAAGGAGGCCGCCGTGAGGTTCTTCATGGCCATGTTGTTGCCGACGATGCCATAGAGCTTTGCGTCTTTTGTGATGATGGCGCTGTTGAAGTGGAAGAATACTCTGCTGTCCACAAAGTATCTGAAATTGCCGAAGGTGTTGGTGCCGACCGTGCCGTTGCCCAGCAGGTAGATCGCCTGCAGGCCTTCGGTCTTTATAAGCTCTGCCGCGGCGTTAAGACGTGCCGCGCGTTCTTTTTCACTGAACATTCTGGCGCCTCCTTACAGGATCTGCAGCTCGGTGCTGCACTTGTTGATGCGTTCGCCGCCGTCTTTGGTGACGAGGTAGTTGTCGCCCCAGAATATGCTGTAGTCCATATCTCCCAGGGTGAGCGTCGGGTGGAGCACCACGCAGGTGTTCTCGCGGAACACGAAATCGCTCTCCAGCGACCCTCTTCCGCCTTCGTCCAGGTCCGCGCCCAGTATGTGGCCGAATGGAAGCTTGGGATCAAAGCCGCGCTCGGTGCCGAACACCCACATGTCTTTGAGCATGGCACCCAGCGTGTTTCCGGTATAAAGCTTTTTCCTGGAGTTCTCCATGGTCTCCAGCTGCAGTTTATGCGCCTTTATAAGGTCCGGATCGGGCTCGCCCACGCTTATCGTACGCACGAGCTGGGTCCAGTAGCCCATATATCTGGGGGTGATCTCCATGCCTATGCTGTCGCCGGGCTGCACCACCCTGTTGTCCGGATAGCCGAAGGATTTGATGCACGGCAGCCCGTTTACATAGTATTTGAACCTGCCGTTGGCCATCAGCGTGAACACTTCCTCGGCGCCGGCCTTTCGCATCGCGTAGTCCAGCTCCGCGTGAAGGTCCATCATCCTGGCTCCGGGGCGCGCAACCCTGCAGACGGCTTCGTAGCCCGCGTCCGCAATAAGAGCGCACTTCCTTATCCTTTCCAGTTCAAGCGGAGTATGTTCGGCGCGAAGCTCGTAGATGTCGTTTGTGATGTCCACGAGTTCTATGCCGGGGAATTCCTTCGTAAGAGCCCTGTACCAGTCGGCCGGCAGCATGTCGAAACACACGCCAAGGCGCCTTGGCGGTCTTTCCGCAAGGGCTTTTAGCGCGTTGTCGCGTATCGCAGCGCCAAATCTTATGTCTTTAAAGCCGCGTTCAGTAAGACCCTGAAGGTGAAGGATGGATCCTGCGCAGACGACAGGTTCCTGATGGGGGCGCATTATAAACGCCTGCAGATGATAATAGACTCTCCAGTCGGTGAAATACCTGAAACACCCGTAGAACAGGGGTCCGACGGCGCTGTTTCCTGCGATGAGCGCTGCATCCAGCTGCCTGCGGTCCAGTACCCCCGAAAGTTTTTCGTGCCTGCCTTTGAGTTCTTCAATTATACTCATACGTGCCTTCTTTCAGCCCTGATAGATATACCTTCAGTTTCACCATAGTATATCGTTAAAGTTTTGTCTACTGCCATTTTCGGCTGCGGGGCTGACAGAGGCTGTTTTTTTATTTACTGCCTATTCTTTTGTCATAACCTTATAACAAAAATGTGTATTGCTTTTGATACAGAAGCAAGTTCAGTCTTCCCACTCCATGTGCTTGAGCTGCTGCTCCATGTGGTCCATGAAGATCTCCGCAAGGGGGTTGTCCGTGTATTCGCTGCAGGCCACCACGTGCACGCGGCTGGACTGGGTCTCGCTCTTTATGGGGATGAGCTTTATCTTAGTATCATAGACCGAAACGTTCTGAGTCAGGAATGCCACGCCGACGCCCATCTCCACCATGGTGAGAAGCGATATGGCCGAATTGGTGTACACCCGCTTGCCCGGGTCGATTCCATACACGGAGCAGATGTACTCGTGCTGCCGGAGCTGGTACCAGCTGTGCTTGGTGTCATACGCGCAGATGAAGGTCTGCCCGTGCAGGTCTTCGGGCAGGAGCTCGTCCTTTGCGTAAAGAGGATGGCTTTCTCCTACCGCGATGACGTTTTTAGACCGCCCGGTGACCAGCTTTCTGATGTCTTTCTGCTTGTTGAGCCTTGAATTCGGGCTGAAAATGACGTCGCAGTCGTTGGATATGAGCGATTCTACTATGCTGTCGTAAGGGTACTCCTTGAGCCAGATCATGTACTCCGGATGCTCCTTTACAAAGCCGGGAAGAAGCGCCCTGACGTAGCAGATGTCGAACCCGCCGAAGCCCACAGTAAGACAGCCCTGCTCGCCGTTGGCTATCTCTATTCCGTTCTGCTGGGCCATGTCGTATTCATCGACCATGTTCCGCGCGCTCTTGTAAAAAGAAACGCCGGCCGGAGTGAGCTCGACCTTGTTCCTGTTCCTTTTGAACAGTGTGAAACCCAGTTCCTCTTCCATGGCGGCGATGTGCCTGCTCATGGCTGTCTGCGCTATGTGGTTCTCCTTCGCGGCTTTTGAAAAGTTCAAGTAGTTTGCCACGCTGCAGAAGTACTTCAGTTTCTTGATGTCCATATCCGTATCCCTTCTAAGCTTATTACAATTCTATCATTAGCATACTATGCCGGGAAACATAAATCAAGTGCTTCATATATCACTTTTGATATAAGGCTACTATAAAAAAGTGATTAAAAATTAAAAAATTAACGATATTGCAGAGTTCTTTTCTTTCATGTTTTGACATTTTTCCGCGCGTCCTTTAATGTGAAAATATAAGCAAACCTTAAAGCGGCTTAAAAGTTGATGACATACGCGAAGGGATCCGAAATGACTGAATACAAGCTCTTCATAGCCGGCGAATGGATAGACACTAAGACCGGTATAGTAATAGAAGATAAAAACCCTGCGGACGGCAGCGTGTACGCGCTGGTGCATACCGCCGGCCCCGAGGAGCTCGAGACCGCCATAGTTAAAGGCCTTGAAGCACAGCCCGCGTGGGAGGCCTTGGACTCCGAAAAGAGAGAGAAGATCCTGCTCAGGGCAGCGGATCATCTCGAGCTCAACGTCGACAGATACACCGACATGCTGCTTTCCGAAAGCGGCGCCTGCATAAACAAAGCCAGAGGCGAAGTGCTGGGCACGGCAAACGTGTTCCGCGCCGCCGCGGGCGAATGCCGCAGAGTAGGCGGAGGCGTTGTCCAGGGCGAGTTCCCCGGCGAGCTTTCCTACTGGGTGCGCCAGCCTCTGGGCCTGGTGGCGGGAATAGGGCCTTTCAACTTCCCGCTGCTTCTTTGCGCTAACAAAGTTTCCTTCGGCTTGGCCGCAGGCAACTCGTTCATACTCAAACCCGCCTCAGACACACCGCTATCCGGCGTGATCCTGGCTGAAGCACTGGAAGCCGCAGGGCTTCCAAAGGGCGTGTTCTCCTCCGTTCCCGGAAAAGGCTCCGTCATAGGAGACAAAATAGTAGAAGACCCCCGCGTCAAGATGATATCTTTCACAGGCTCCACGGCCGTAGGCTCGCAGATAGCTGTAAAAGCGGCAAAACATCTTAAGAAATACGCCCTGGAGATGGGCGGCAAGAACCCGCTGATCATCCTGAAGGACGCCGACATGGACCAGGCCATAGGCACCGCCCTCTTCGGCACCTTCTTCCACCAGGGACAGGTCTGCATGGCCACCGGAAGAATAATAGTAGAAGAAGCCATCTACGACGAGTTTACCGAAAAGCTCGCAGCCCGCGTAGCAAATATAAGGTACGGCGACCCGCGCGACCCGAAGAACTTCGTCGGGCCGCTCATCAGCGAGAAGCACTGCCTCGACATAGACGAACTCGTGCAGGACGCCGTTGCAAAAGGCGCCGAGCTCGTCTGCGGAGGCACTCACGAAGGCGCCTTCTACAAGCCGACCATGTTAAAAGGCGTGACCCCTGATATGCGCATCTTCCGCGAGGAGACCTTCGGACCGGTGGCAAGCGTAATAAAGGCAAAGGACGCCGCTGAAGCCCTCAAGCTCTGCAACGACAACGACTACGGGCTCTCATCGGCCATCATGACAAACGACCTTTCCGCGGCATTAAAGTTCGCGCCGAAGATGCAGTCCGGCATGGTGCGCGTCAACGACACCACGGTGATGGGCTCCAGGATAGCGCCGTTCGGCGGCGTAAAGAACAGCGGCATAGGCCGCGACGGCGGAGTCTTCGCCATAGACTCGTTCACGGAGCTTAAATGGATAAGCATCAGGTACGAGAAAAAAGGCTTCCCGCCCATCTAGAAAGATCCTAAATCAAATTGCTAATATAAAGCTTATCAAGCACAGAAAACGGAGGCTGAGTTATGAGCAAATACCCATACCTATTCCAACCCCTCACGATCAGAGGCGTGACCTACCGCAACCGCATCTTCTCCGCGCCCTGCGCGATGACCTTCAGCGGCCACAGCCACACCCCCGATCCGATGCAGATGCTCTACTTCGAGAGCAAGGCCATCGGCGGAGCGGCTGCCGTAACGGTCTCGGAGACCTGCGTCAACCTCAAGTACGCTACAAGAAAGAACAACACCGGAAACGTCGCCATCCTGGCAGAAAACCAGATGGGCAATTTCGAGTGGATCAAAGAGGCCTTCATGATCAACCGCCACGGAGCAGTTCCTTCGGTGCAGCTCCACCACGCGGGCGCCGCAACTCACCCGAAGTTCCTCGAAGGCCGCAACCCCATAGGCCCGGACGATTACATCCGCGAGGACGGAGTGCACGTCACAGGCATGGACGAGGCTCTGATGCAGGAATGCTGCGACGACTTCGCAAGAGCTGCCAAGTTCATGAAGGACTGCGGATTTAAGATGGTACAGATCCACGGAGCGCACGGCTGGCTGCTCGCTCAGTTCCTCTCGCCGCTCACCAACCACCGCACCGACGAATACGGCGGCTCCATAGAGAACAGAGCCCGCTTCCCGCTGCGCGTCTGCAAGGCCATGAGAGAGGCCGTGGGCGAGAATTTCGTCCTCGAGTTCCGCATCAGCGGCGACGAGCACATAGAAGGCGGCATCACCGTAGAGGATGTATGCAAGTTCGCTCAGATGGCGGAAGAATACATAGATATCATCCACATCTCCGCAGGTTCATACTACACCTCAAACCTCTACACCTTCCCCGGCATCTTCGTAAAGCACGCGTGCAACCTGGAGATAGCCAAGGAAGTCAAAAAACACGTGACCAAGATGAAAGTCGCTCTGGTCGGAGCCCTGCAGGATCCGGTCGAGATGAACAGGATCATCAAAGACGGCGAGGCCGACATACTCTACATGGCCCGCCAGATACTCGCCGACCCCGAAACTCCCAACAAGTGGCGCACGGGCCGCGAAAAGGACGTAGTCCCCTGCTGCAGGTGCATGAACTGCCTGGGCCGCTTCGATAAGGGCGAGATGGGCTGCGACGTTAACCCGAACATAGGCCACGAGCTTCTTAACCTCAACAACTTCCCGGCTCCCAAAGCCTCCAGGAAGGTGCTCGTTATAGGAGGAGGCCCCGCCGGCCTTAAGGCAGCCATGACAGCCGCTGAAAGAGGCCACCAGGTAACGCTGGTCGAAAAAGAGAACGTCCTGGGCGGCACCGTCAACTACCTCACGCACGACTGCCACAAGCAGGATCTCATAAGGTTCAAGGACTTCCTCATCAGCAAGGTCTACGAATACGGCGTGGACGTAAAGCTCAACACCGACGCCACTGTAGAGCTTATAGAATCCATGAAGCCCGACTACGTCATCTGCGCGGTGGGCAGCGAACCGGTCATCCCGCCCATCCCGGGCCTTAAGGAGAATTCCATGACCGCCAAGCAGCTCTACACCTACACCGGAGAGATAGGCGACCGAGTCATACTCATAGGCGGCGGCCTTTCCGGAGCGGAGATGGGTCTTTCCTACGCGGAGCTCGGCCATCACGTGACAGTAATAGAGATGATGGACAAGATCGCCGCTCAGGCCAACCACATCCACGGACCGGCCATAGAGGAGACCATGCTAAGGCTCAGGGACAACATCACCTGCCTCACAAAGACCAAGTGCCTGTCGGTAGGCAAAGGCTACGTAGAGGTCCAGGGGCCGGACGGAAATGTATATAAGATAGAAGGCGATTTCATAATCAACTGCCTGGGCCAGAGGCCTCGCAAGGCTCTTGCCGAAGAGCTGCGCAAGGCTGACGTGCCCATGTTCGAGACCGTCGGCGACTGCTACGAGCTCGCACAGGTGCGCGGAGCCGTTCAGAGCGGTTACTTCAGGGCGCTCGACATCAGATAAAACAGTAAAGGCGGAGAATCATGGGCAAATACATCTTAAAAAGACTGCTGATGCTGATCTTCGTAATCATAGGCGTGGTCGTGCTTGTATTCACGCTTCTGTACTTTACACCCGGAGATCCGGCAAGGCAGATACTCGGCCCCACGGCCGACGACGCGGCTGTAGAGCAGCTGCGTGAAGAGATGGGCCTAAACGACGGCTACCTGATACGTTTAGGGCGCTATCTGTACAACCTGTTCTTCAAATTTGACCTTGGAAACTCATACCGGAACCACTATCCTGTAATGCACGAGGTCCTGTCGCGCTTCCCGATAACGATGATGATAGGAGGGCTGGGCCTTATAGTCTCGATCATCATAGGGGTACTGGCCGGCATTGTGTCCGCTGTAAAGCAGTACACATTGTTGGATCAGGTATGCAACATCTTCGCGGTAATAGGCGCGTCGATGCCACAGTTCTGGTTCGGACTGGAGCTGTCGCTGCTGTTCGCCTTAAGGTGGAAGCTGCTGCCGGCGACCGGTTACTCCACGCCGGCCCAGCTGGTGCTCCCGGTGCTGACCCTGGGTCTTTCCGGAGCCGCGAACTTCTTCAGGATCACACGCTCCTCCGTGCTGGAGGTCATAAGGATGGACTACATCCGCACTGCCCGCAGCAAAGGCCAGTCGGAGTTCAAGGTCATAATGCACCACGCTCTTAAGAACGCCCTCATCCCCATCATCACCACGATAGGCGGAAGGCTTGGCGTAGTGCTTGCGGGATCGGTCCTGATAGAGAGCATCTTCGCGATCCCGGGCATAGGCAGCTTCATGCTGACGGCCATATCCAACAGGGACTATCCCAACATCCAGGGCGGCGTACTTATCCTTGCGGTATTCATTTCTATAATAATGCTGATCACGGATATCATCTACGCCTTCGTGGATCCCAGGATCAAGTCCAAGTTCAAGAACTCAAAGTAGGAACGGAGGTATAAAGAAATGAGAAAAAAAGCTCCGGTAACTACCCTGAGAAATGAAACAAGATTCCACGAGACCTGGCGCAGGCTCTGCAAGAGCAAGCTCGCGATCTTCGGACTGATAGTCATAGCTATCATAGTGTTCATAGCGATCTTCGCTAACTTCCTGGCTCCCTACGGGCCGGATGACCAGGACCTTTCCAGGATGCTCACGCCGCCCTGCAAAGAGTTCCCCTTAGGTACCGACGACTTCGGTCGCGACACCTTAAGCCGCATGATGTACGGCGCAAGGATATCCCTGCTGACGGCAGTTGTAGCCACCGGCATGGCAGTCCTCGTAGGAGCAACGCTGGGCCTTATTGCGGGGTACTACGGCGGGTTCCTTGAAAACGTCATAATGAGGTTTTTCGACATCATCGGCGCGGTACCCAACATACTGCTGGCAATAGCCATAGCCGCAACGATGGGCGGCGGCTTGTTTGGAATGTTCATAGCAATATCCGTAGGTGGCATGGGCTCGTTCGCCAGAATGACGCGCGCCACGGTTCTGTCTGAAAGGGACAAGGAATACGTAGAGGCCGCGCGCTCCAACAACGCGGGAGACCTTCGCATACTCCTCAAGTACATACTTCCCAACGTCTCCGCTCCGCTGATCGTAGGCATCACCCAGAGCCTTGCGGCAGGCATACTCGCCGCCTCCACGCTCAGCTACATAGGCCTCGGCGTAGTCCCGCCCACCCCGGAATGGGGCGCACTGCTGTCCATAGGCAGAGCCTGGATAAGGGACTACCCCTACCTGGTAACGGCTCCCGGCATCGTAATAATGCTTACGGTATTCTCGCTGTTCTGCCTTGGCGACGGTCTTAGAGACGCGCTCGATCCCAGACTCAGAGGGAGGTAACGGCCATGGAAAAAGACATCGCTCTTTCTGTAAAAAACCTTTCGGTACAGTATAAGACCGACACCGGCACAGTATACGCGGTCAACGACGTCAGCTTCGAACTTGAAAGAGGCCAGACCCTGGGACTCGTAGGCGAGACCGGCGCGGGAAAAACATCTATAGCGCTCGCTATAATGCAGCTTCTTCCTGTGCCTCCCGCCGTGATACCCAGCGGAGAGATATTCTTCGACGGCGTGGACCTCATAAAGCAGAACAAAAAACATCTGCGCGCCATACGCGGAAACCAGATATCGATGATATTCCAGGATCCGATGACGGCGCTCAACCCGGTAGACACCATCGGCGAGCAGATCCTCGAGGTTATAAGACTGCACGACAAATGCTCCCTTATAGAAGCCAAGGAAAAAGCCGAGGCCACGCTGGAGCTCGTAGGCATTCCCAAGGAACGCTACGGCGAGTATCCGCACCAGTTCTCCGGCGGCATGAAGCAGCGCATAGTAATAGCCATAGCGCTGGCCTGCCATCCTGAGCTTCTGATAGCCGACGAGCCCACCACTGCCCTGGACGTTACCATCCAGGCACAGGTGCTGCACCTCATAAACGAGCTGAAGGAACAGAGGAACACCACCAACATACTCATAACACACGACCTGGGCGTGGTAGCCGAGATGTGCGACAAGGTGGCGGTAGTGTACGCGGGCCGCATCGTCGAGATAGGCACGCTGCGCAATATATTCAAGGAGACCGCCCACCCCTACACGCAAGGCCTGTTCGACTCTCTGCCGGACATCAACTCCGACACGACAGACAGGCTAAGGCCCATAGACGGCATGATGCCCGACCCGAGCATCCGCACCAACGGCTGCCCGTTCGCGGACAGGTGCCAGTACAGGACCCCGGAGTGCACGCCGGAGCCGACCGAAGA
>JAFRXM010000062.1 GCA_017443515.1 Bacillota bacterium
CAGGCGTGATGTACGGCGCAAGCTTCGATTCAGAGAACTTCGTATCCAGCCTGTATACACTGGATCCTGAAAAGGGATACGCTCTTGAGGAGATCGGCGCTTCTTCGATCGCTTACACAGATCTTGCCATAGCTCCGGGTCTGTCCATCGATTACGGTAAGGACATACTTGTCGGAACATACGGCAACTACGCAGTATTTATCGATGCTGCAACAGGCGAATACATAACGGCATATCAGTTCACAGGAGATCTTGTAGGTGTAGCCTACGAAGGAACCGGACAGTACGCCGCGGGCCTCTACTACGACTGGTACTTCTTCGTTGATACAGACGGAAATATCCACGATACAGGATTCATCTACATGAGCGGAAAGCTCTACTGGTTCAGCGACAATGTGGTTGGAAATATCGGATACTCCACCGGTACGGATTACTTCAACTCCGCATACATCTCCTATGATGAAGACGACAATGAATTCTTCTACTGGAGCAGATTCGACATGGATGAGAACAAGGTAGACATCCTAAGAACCGAGATCATCTATGTTTATGACGAAGAGGAAGAAGGATATGTTGCTACACTTGGAGATACTGTCAAGGCCGGAAGCTTTGCCGATTCCGTATGGCCGGTAGGCGGTCTGTACGAACCGTACGAAGAAGAGGAAGAAGGGGATACCGGAGCCATCAGGGTGACCATCGACAAGGCTAAGGCAGATGAGCTCGAGGCCGCAGAAGTCACCGAGGTCAAGAAAATCGAGCACAAAGCTGCAGCCACCAAGGGCAGCCTCAATGCTGTCATCAAGGGCGAAGGCAAAGTCCGTCCGATGGGTATGGGCAAGCCTGAGATCACTCCGACCATAATGGCTAACTTCGATGTAACTGCTGATACCAATACCCACAACGGTCTCGTAGTCCTCACTTACGATAAGGACGCTATGAGCGCCCAGCTGGTATCCGTAGAGGCAGACATCAGCGACTACAAAGAAGACCTTGAAGCCGGTACTATCACATTTGCATTTGTCAATAAGGACGTCATCGCCAAGGGCGATGCACTCGCAAAGATCAAGGCCATACTGTACGGCGATGAATGCGTCGGCTCCATGACCATCGATACAAAGCAGATCAACAACGGCGAAGGCACCATTACCGAGGAAGCTATCACCAACCACGAGTGGAACGATGAGCCTGAATGGCTCTGGGATGACTGCAACAGATACGCAGCTGCAGTATTCACCTGCGACAAGTGCGGCGATCATGAGATCGTATACGCAGACGTTGTTCTCGAAGGCGAGAAGTTCATTGCTACAGTCACCGGACCGGACGGAAACGAGTACACGGACGAGGCTCCTGCCTACAAGTTCCTGGCTCAGGTATCCTCCGAGGCTGCTGACGGCAGCATAGGCTACGTGGCAGGCGCTGTTTACGGCGACTACACCGCAGATCTCGTCATCGAAGGCGACAACGTCAATGTCAGCAACCTGACGCTCGATATGATCATGCGCCACGTTGCAAGCCTTGGCATCGAGGATGAGCGCAGCTACAGCGCTACCATCAATACAGGCGCTGGATCCAGAGACATTCCTGTGACCACCATAGTCGACCTCTTCAAGGCCATCGACGCCAGCGGCAAGACCAAGGTCAAGGCTGTGATCGGCGAAGACGAAGTGACCTACACCATCAAGAGGACCGACAAGGCTGGCTACAGATTCAATGCAGCTCCGGATTCCGCAGACAACGCATCCGCTGTATGGAATGCAATAGTCAACGATGTCAATATCGAGACCGGAACCAAGGATGAAGACAGCTACATCATCCTTGCCAACGGATCCAGCATCCAGCTGGGTAAGTCGCTGCTCAGCTTCGAGTCCGAGGAAGACCTCAAGCTCGACAACTTCAGCGACCTCAAGGCTCTCAATGAGACCGTGAGAAAGGCTCTTAAGCTCGAGACCGCAGAAGACAGCAAGATCCAGATCGTCCTTGCAAAGGGAACCGAACTGGCAGTCGGAAGCAGCTTCGCCAAGCTGAACAGAGCAGCTACTATCACTGTTGAAGGCGTCGATGCTGCAGCTGTTGAAGGAATACTTCCGGAGCTCAGAGATGCCGAGACTATCGAAGACCTCATGAAGGCAGTCGTTAAGGCTGTCGGCACAGTAGCAGACGCTGCTGCCGGAAAGACTACCACTGTCAAGGTCGAGTTCGGTGCTGCTGACGATATCGATGTCAAGGCTTCTATCTCCGTAAGGGGTGAAGTACAGATCGCTCTTGCAGACGTTACCGTTTCCGACCTCAACGCGGACGGAATCATTTCCGTGGGCGAAGCTATCATAGCAACACACGAAGCTTACTATGAAGGCGGAGCTGAAGCAGGATACGCTACCGCAACGACTACATGGGGCGAATCCATAACCAAGCTCTGGGGCGACACCAACAAGTCCGTAATGTACTGGAACAACAACGAGTCCTGCTACAGCCTGGATGATCCAGTTGAAGCGGGCGATGTGATCTACGCATACACCTTCAAGGACGAGGAGACTTATACCGACGCTTACGCATTCTTCGACAAGTTCGAGTATGCTTCCGAGGACGGAACACTTAGTGTCAAGCTCGAAAAGTCCACCTTCGACGAGAACTGGCAGCCTGCTATCGTTCCCGAGATCGGTGCGGCGATAGCTGTTTACACCGAGGATCTCAAGGCCGTTGATGCTTCCAAGTACTTCGCAAAGGATAACGGCGACGGAACCTACAGCCTGGTATTCTACGAGAAGGGCGATTACATCATCATCGCTACCGACGAGCAGAACAACATAGTTCCTGCAATTGCCAAGGTCAGCGTTGCTGCCGCAGCAGAGATCACGACTGCTACCGTCACCGGTATCAGCCTCGACCTGCAGGATAAGATCAGCGTACAGTTCAAGATCCAGCCGGACGAGAACGTCGCATACGCAGAACTTCTGCTCCAGAATCCGGACGGAAGCTTCGCAGATCCTGTAAAGGTAGTTCTGGATAAGAGCGACGCTACTGTCTACAGAGCATCTGAAGACAGGTTTGTAGTCAGGTATTCCGAGATCACCACCAGGATGATCAGCCAGGGCGTAAAACTGATGGTCTACGATAAGGCCGGCAGCCCGATGGATATCTACCGCACGACCAACGAGAAGACCTACACAGTTGCAGATCCTCTGGTATACAGTGCAGCAGACTGGTGCAACGCCGCCATCGAACACTATGGCCCGGACAAGACTCAGAAGGCAGCATGGCTGGCAATGGCAGTCCTCAACCTCGGCGGAGAGGCGCAGAGGTACTTCGACGATTACAATCCTGAGCACCCGGCCAACCCGAATGGATACCTGGCAGACGATGTTGCAGCATTCAAGAAGGACGCTGCATTCGATCTTGTGATCTCTGATGCTAAGGCAAAGGACAAGGGTTACTCCGGAATCACTCTGGATCTGGCTGAAGAGACCAGACTGAGGGTGAAGTTTAAGTCTGAAGTTGCAGTAACTGTTGACGGCAAGGCCGGAACACTTATCGAGGAAGGCGGCAAGTACGTCCTCGATATCACAGGCTTAAGGTGCATAGATCTGGATCAGTTCTTCAACGTTGAGTTCACTGGTACCGATGGTTCCACCATCACCATGAAACTCTGCGCACTGAGCTGGAGCAATGCGGCTCTGGACGCACTCGGATCTGATGCAAACAACCAGACCGTCAAGGTCGCCAAGGCAGTATGCCTGTACAGCGCAGCAGCAGAGAACTACTTCAAGTAATGAAACCGGGGACGGTCCCTGATCTCACACTGCTAAGTAAAAGACCGGGAGGGCATATGCTCTCCCGGTTTTTGCTTGAACTGGATTTCATCGGGGGGTATAATTAAATATTATAAATCATGACCCGGAGGGTAGTATGAGCAAGAGTTCAAGACGTGTATTTTCAGTGTTTCTGGCCATCATAATGGTGCTTTCGATGGGTGTGCAGGCTTTCGCAGACACACCAAAAGAGGGCAGGGAGCTCGAACTGGAGGATCTCGATCCTTCTTTGCTGGGCATAAAAAAGCTCGGCATCATCGATGAGGCAAAAGAGACTCTGGCCGGAGAATCCCATGATCTGGACGATATCGTAAGGGTATCCATATTCCTCAGCAGCAAGTCAACGCTTGACGCGGGATACTCCGCAAAAGGCGTTGGAACAAATGCTGCTGCGATTTCCTACCGCGATTCCGTAAAGCGCCAGCAGGCAGATGTCGCCGCAGCCATAGAGCAGCGCCTTGGCAAAGCCCTGGACGTGAAGTGGAACCTTACGCTCCTGATGAACGTCATCTCGGCAAATGTGCGCTTCGGGGATATATATAAGATCAAACTTGTTCCGGGCGTAAAGGATGTGCAGTTGGAAAGGCTCTACGAGCCCCAGGACGGCGAAGCATCGCCGAATACCGCAAATACCAGCAGTTTCATGGTAGGCGCCAGCCAGGCATGGTCCGCAGGCTATACGGGTGCGGGCAGCAGGCTTGCCATTATCGATACCGGACTGGACACCTCGCACCAGTCCTTCAATGCGGACGCGTTCAATTATTCCATAGGTAAGCTTTCGTACACACCGGACCTTATGACCTCTTCTTTCGTCAGCAGCGTGCAGAGCCAGCTGAACGGAAAAGGCAAGTACGTAAGCGCCAAGGTTCCTTTTGCGTACAACTACGTTGACGGCAACACCACCAGTCTTGATCACTCCGACGGCAAGGGCAACCACGGCAGCCACGTTGCAGGCATAGCAGCCGCGAACCGCTACATAAAGAGCGGCAGCAGCTACGTTGAGTCCGCAAATGCCGTACACGCTGTGGGCATGGCTCCGGACGCGCAGCTTGTTGTGATGAAGGTGTTCGGAAGCGGCGGCGGAGCCTACGATTCGGACTACATGGCAGCTCTTGAAGATGCTATAGTTCTCGGCTGCGACGCGGCGAACCTCTCGCTGGGTTCCGCGGTGCAGGGTTTTACTTTTGCCAACAGCTATCAGGGCGTCATGAACAAGCTCGCCGGCGCGGAGAATCCGGATATGCTGGTATCGATCTCCGCCGGAAACTCCTACGGGATCCCTCAGTTCCTCGAGACTGATCTTTACATAGACGATGTTTCCATGCACACCGGCGGGTCCCCGGGGACCTATGTCAACAGCATGGGTGTCGCATCGATAGACAACACCGGAGCTACAGGAGCGCCCATGGTCTTCAACGGCAGCCAGACGGTGTTCTACAGCGAAGTGAGCGAAGCTGCCAACGCATCTTCTGTTAGTTCCGTCGCCGGAAGCTATTCCTACGTATATATCGATTCGATAGGCGATACCGCCAGCCTTTCCGCAGTCAACAGCGCAGCATCCTTAAGCGGCAAGGTCGTGATCGTTGACCGCGGTTCCATCAATTTCTCGGAGAAAGCCACGAACGCGGCTTCCTATTCGCCTAAAGCCATAATTATCGCAAACAATGAATCCGGCGCTCTGGGAGCTTCCGTCAGCGGCTACACAGGAAAAGTACCTGTCGGAACAGTCAGCCTCGAGGATGCGCTCCTCATCAAGGAAGGTTCGACCAGGAAGACCACCGGAAGCTACAGCTATTACACCGGAACTGTGCAGATAACAAGCACCGCTACGCACGGGCAGGTATCCGCAAGGGAAGAAGCAAAAGTCTCCGTGTTCAGCTCCTGGGGCGTTCCCGGATCGCTTCTTTTAAAGCCCGAGATCAGCGCTCCCGGAGGAGATATCTATTCGGTAAACGGCTACAGCACCGCATCCGACGAAAACGTCAAAGATCACACATCTTACGTATCCTACAGCGGCACTTCCATGGCTGCACCGCACGTTACAGGCCTTACAGGCGTGCTGGCGGAATATCTTGACCGTAACGATATTTCTGTAAAGAACTCTGCTCTTGCATCAAAATACAGCCGCAGGGCTATAATGCAGAGCCTTCTGATGTCAACAGCCACCCCGATGAAGAACAGCGGACAATACGTATCGCTGCTCCAGCAGGGCGCAGGCCTTGTCGAAGTGTCCAGGGCAATAGGCGCGTACTCCGTAGTCATGATGGGAGAAAACGACAGCACCCTGACCGCAAAGACCGGGGCCGCCTCCGACGGCAAAGTCAAGGCTGAGCTCGGCGACGACCCGCAGAGGACCGGCACCTACAACTATTCATTCACCATTTACAACACCTCCGGAAGTGATCTTGAGTTCGAACTGTCGACAGACCTGTTCACGCAGGCAAACTACACCGAAGACGGCAGCGTGTTCATGGACCAGACCACAACAGGCATAGACGCTTCCGTGTCCTACAACTGGGACGGCACGGTTGTCGTTTCCGGCCACGATGTGGACAAGGACGGCGATACAGATACTGACGACGTGCAGGCAGTGCTGGACTATATAGTCGGAAACGGCGGCACGGACAGGTATCCGGGCGGCCTGGATCTTAGCGCGGCGGAAATGGACGGCAAAAGCGGCATCAGCTCGCTGGACGCCTATCTTCTTCTCAATGAGATAGAAAACGCTTCCGCAAAAGACGGTGTCGTTGCCGCAGGTTCTTCCAGGACAGTCAACGTAGCCATAAGGCTCACCGATGCGCAGAAGAGAGCGCTGGAGCAGACATACACTTCCGGCGCCTACATCGAAGGATTCACATATATCACCTGCAGAACAACGGATTCCGAGGGCAGGGACTACTCGCACCAGCACAGCATTCCCGTACTTGGCTTCTTCGGCAGCTGGACCGATCCTTCCATGTTCGACAACACATCCTTCACGGACAGCCTTTACGGCACGGAGAAGACGCCTTACACAGGGCATTCCGACACCAACTATCTGACCGTGCGTTATAACGGAACCCTAAGCAAGTTCGCCGGAAACCCGTACATGGCTGAAAGCAGCTTCCCCGCAGACAGGCTCGCGGTGAACAGCAATTCCGCAATGGGGAGCATCAGCTACAACCTCATCCGCTCCGCCGGAACCACAGGCTTTGCCGTATCAAAGCTGGACGAGGTCGGCGGAAACGTTACTGACGTGATCAGCGCCAGCGTCACAGGAAACGAAGTGGACGGCATATGGTACAACCAGTCCAGCTCCAGCTGGCAGAACTTCGGGACAAAGTCCTACAGCATCAACAAGTCCGCGGCAGCATTCGGCCTTAAGGAAGGCGATGTGTTCCGCATAGGGTTCTATGCTGTCCCCGAATACAACGCCATGGCCGTGAACAGCGACTACAGCTCGGAATCCGCAGGGATACTCAGCCAGGCAGGATTCAGGAACCTGCTCAAAGCCAACGTGCTCGGCCGGGGAGCCTTCATCGGCTACGACTTTACAGTAGACAACACCGAACCTGTCATAAACAGCGCGGTGCTGAGTTCGAATACACTGACAGTTACCGCAGGCGACGACCGCAGCCTTGCGTACGTTGCGGTGCTTTCGCTGGACGGCAATACCGTTTATTCCAAAGCCGCGCCTGCTGCAGCGTCCTACAGCGTGAGCATAGACGTGTCCAACGCTGTTGCGAACGCCAAAGGCTATGTGGCGGTGTTTGCCGCAGACTACGCGGGCAACGAAGCTGCAAAGGCCGTTAAGGTAAACAACAATACATCCGAGGATCCGTACACGGTAAGTTCTATCACCCTCGTACCGTCCTCGCTGGATCTTTACAAGGGCAAGACCTCCGATATCTCGGCAAATGTCATGCCTCTTACCGCGTCCGACCGCAGCGTCAGCTGGACATCTTCCAACACTTCAGTTGCGTCCGTGGACACGAACGGTCATGTAACGGCAGTAGGCGCAGGTTCTGCCACCATCACTGCAACTTCGGTATCCAACAGCTCAGTCAAGGCCAGCTGCAGCGTCAAGGTGACAAGTGTCGACAAGGATCTCAACGCAATAATCTGGGACGAAGAGGGCGGAGTGTACTTCTCGACTTTCAACACCGGATCGCTTCCGGCCTGGACGAAGAATCACACTGCGGCAAAGACGGAAGAGCTCGTTTCTGCCTTCATGTATAACACCTCTGATCTGTATGCGGCAACGCTCGACGCGAACGCGCAGGAATCTGTCATCTACACTGTCGACCGCAGCAGCTACGCGCTGACGGAGTACGGCACCAACTACGTGCTGGCAACGGATATGGCGGTAGGACCGTCAAATAAGAGTTATCAAAAGATAGTATATGTATTTGGTCCTTATCTTTTAGGGGGACCCTTAACTCCCGGAGATGACGGACAGGGCGGCACATACTGCGGTATACCGCAGGCGCTGCTCGACTGCGAAGAGACTCTGGACGGAGCCTACCTGGCTGCCATAGCCTGCAGAAGCAGGTCCACGACCAGCAGCTCGTACTATGTTCTCGATGAGAACGGCATCATTTGGCAAAGTACACTATCTTACAGTAACAGATTCAGCACCCTGACCAAGGTTATGGAAACGGGTATTAGCACGTCCTTCATGTACCAGAACCTGTACTACGACGGAACATATCTGTACTGGACCCACACAGACGGAGACACAGCTGAGCTAATAATCATCAACCCCAGCAGTAAGGTCATCTACCGCGCCGGAGATTTCGGCCAGAGCGTATGGCCTGTAGGGGGCATGTATGTAAACGGTTCTGTAGCGCCGGCAGCGGCAGAAGATGAACTTTTGGAGGCGGAAGCTGAGCCTGAAGCCCAGGATGCCGAAGCGCTAAGGCCTGTCATGAGCCGCAGCGAGCTCATGAGCGATAAGATAATGGCGCGCTTTGCCGCAGAAGCTGCAAGATCCGGCCGGAACAGGCCTGTCGGAGGGCTCAACAGCATCAGCGCTGTGATGAAAGGACGCAGCCATGCATCCTTAAATGGCGCCGGGATGACTGAAACTGACAACGGTGACGGCACTGTTACAGTCGACGTGAGATACACCGAGACTGCCGACGCCAGCAACGGCGTGGTGGAACTTAGCTACGATCCTGAAAAGCTCACGTTCAGGGGGCTTGGCCAGGACAGCGCCAGCACGTTCTACGCGCTGAACGATTCCGAGCCCGGCACTGTAAAACTGTCTTATGCGCTTACTGAAGCTGTGGCAGCCGGAGATACGATATTCACTTTCGAATTCGAGGCCAGCTGCAGCGCGGCGGAGATAACCCTCGAGACGCTTGAAAAGAACGAGACTCTCGACTTAGAAGGCGAGGTCGAGACCATAGAGATCCCGGAGAGCCACGAATGGAGCGATCCTGTCTGGACCTGGACAGGGTACACTTCTGCAGTTGCAGAGTTCACCTGCGGCAGGGACAAGACCCACGTCGAGACATTTAATGCAAATATTGCATCTGTTACAGTTGATCCGACTCCCACGACAAACGGCAGTGTCACGTACACCGCAACAGTTACCGGCCCGGACGGAAAGACCTATACCGATACCAAGGTGGAGGTCCTTCCGGCGACCGGTTATACCTACAAAGATCCGGTCTACACATGGAACAAAACCGAAGACGGATACACTGCAACAGCACTTAAGGAGTGCAACGAGGATCCGAAGCAGAACATCACCGAGACGGTCAAGGCGACCTACTCAGTCACAAAGCCTGCCACCTGCACCGAAGCCGGGACCGGGCTGTACACCGCAGCCTTCGGCAACAAGGCGTTCGAGGTGCAGACTCTCGAAGTCGAGATTCCGGCGACCGGCCACAGCTGGACTTTCAGCGGCTTTGAATGGCCGACCGACGAAACAGGAAGCATCTTCAGCGGCCAGAAAGCGGTCTTCAGATGCGGCGGCTGCGGTCAGATCATGGAAGTAGCTGCGCAGCAGAGCTACAGCAACTACGCGGTGACGGTTTCCGTATCCGCAGAAGAAAGCCCCGACGGCCTTGCGCACAGCGAATCCAAACGCGCAGTGCAGCTGGACGGAGTCTCCCTTGAGCTTGCTGACAAGATCAGCGTGCGTTACAAGCTGCACGTACCGGAATTCGCGGACCATGCGGAAATATACTTCGAGGCGGACAGGGATACTTCGGGCAATGCGTACGCCGCACCGTGGAAGACAATAACTCTGGACCCGTCCGACAGCACGTACTACGATGCTGCAAAAGGCCAGTTCGTCATTGCTTTCCCGGAGATCACCTCAAGGGAGATGATGGACCACGTAAGGCTCGTTGTGTACGATAAGGACGGCCAGCCTTTGGATATCTACAGGACTACGAAGCAGGCGCTTTACGCAGGCAAAATAGATTACTGCGCTGCGGACTGGTGCGGCGATGTGTTTGCAAGATACGGAGAGGATGCGTCCCACAAGAGCGTGCGCATGGCTATGGCGGTCCTCAACTTCGGAGCTGAGGCTCAGAAGTATTTCGATGATTACAATTCCGACAAGCCGGCCAACCCCAAGGGGTATCTTGCGGATGAAATGTCGGCTCTTGAGCCCGATCCACAGTACGACCTCAAAGGCAATGTGGAGGAAGCGAGGAAATACGGCTACAGGTCGATGTCCCTGGATCTTGCGGAGAGCACATCAATAAGGCTCAGGTTCGAAGAAATGCTCGATGTGTCTGTAGACGGAAAGCCGGCAGTCCTCATGCCGGTCGAAGGCAGGTACATGGCTGTGATCGGAAACTTAAGGTCCATAGATCTTACAACGATGCACAGCGTCAGCTTCACAGGCACTGACGGAACCGAAAGGGAGCTCGTGATGTGCGCTCTTAGCTGGTGCAACACGGTGTTCGATAGCTTCGGCACAGACGACAACGTACAGACCGTAAGGCTGGCCAAAGCAGTATACCTCTACAGCCAGGCTGCGGAGAATTATTTCAAATAGCGCGTTTTGCGGGGAAGGAGCATGGCGGAGTTTTTTAAGGAACACAGTCTTGAAGCGGTCCTTGTCATAGCGGCGGTATTCACCTGCTGCTGGCTTTGGATGCAGAGAAAAAGTCTGGGAATGGCCCCGTGGGCGGTGCCGGTCTTTGCGGCGGCGCACGTTCTGCTCGGCGTAGCCTGCGTCAGGGTGTTTGCGTTCCTGGAATCCGCAGGGAAGGGCGAGCCAGGCAGCATGAGCCTTTTCGGCGCGGTGTTCTTCCTTCCGCTGCTGTACTTTGCGGGGTCAAAGGTCTTTAAGCGAAGCATGGCGGAGGTCTTCGATACCTTCTGTATATGCACTGTGTTTACGCTTTTTTGCGCCAGGATCAACTGCCTCGCCAGCGGATGCTGCCTGGGCAGGGTCATACATGCCGCAGAAGGCCTCAGATGGCCCGTAAGAGAAGCGGAAATGGTGTACTACGCAGTATTTCTCATTCTCATGATCCCGCGCGTCAGAAGGGCTGTTTCGGGCGGCAGAGCGTATCCGCTGTACATGCTCAGCTACGGCATATTCAGGGCTATAGCAGAGCCGTTCCGCGTATCCTCATCGGCGGGGATACTGCACATCGCCCACATATGGGCTTTCATATCGATAGCATTGGGTGCAAGCATTCTTATAGAACTCAACAGGAGACGAAGGTGTAAAGGATGATCAGGAACATACTGAAGAGGACGGTCATTTTTCTGCTGACTGCAGCACTGGTTATCACGGCGGTGCCGCAGATGGCTTATGCGGCGGATGTGTCCGGCCTTACCGTAAGCGGTCTTACAGCAAGCTACAGCAACGGCGAGTGGAGCGGATCGGGCAGCACTCTTAACGGCTCGGCCACAGGAACAGCAGAGTCTTCCTGCAGCAGCGCCACATCGGTCACATCCACGCTGACGCTCAAGAACAGTTCCGGCGCGGCGGCTATGCTGTCGTTTTCGTACAGCAAGCCTGTCCTCGGTTCCGGAGGTTCGGTCACTGTTGACGGTACCGCTGTTACTGCCGCGGGCGAGTTCTCCAAAGAACTCGCAAACGGGGCGTCGGTAAATGTCGTTATAGTTTCGGGAAGCGCCGGAGCCTACACCTCATCCGTAGAGCTCTCGAACCTTAAAGTTACCGTAAAAAAGACAGTCACCACGACCTTCATCCCGGCCGGTGAGGGCGGTTCGTTCAAAGCCGGCGGAGCCGCAGTATCTGAGCAGTATTCCAACACCCAGGATTCCACGGTACCGTACTCACTGGTTGCGACCCCGTCCGCAGGGTATTCCTTCATGGGCTGGTACAGCCCGTCTCACGACAGATGGCTTGCCCCGAACGCCACATACACGCATTATTCCGACGACAACATGTCGGTGACTGCTGTTTTCGTCAAAGAGGGAACTGCCATATTCAACGTAGACGGCAAGTATTACAGCGATCTTAACGAGGCTGCAGGCTATGCTTCAGCGCACGGCAGCAGCAAGATAACTCTTATGAAGAGCGGCATGCTCGCCGCGGGGAGCTACACCATCCCTTCAGGCAAAACTCTGCTGATCCCCTACGAGGGCAGCGGCAAAATATCCACGACAAAACCTGAGATATTCAAAAGCGTCGGGCCGTCTGCGCCTTCGGCGTACAGTTCGCTTACCCTTTCTCCCGGCGCAGAACTGATAATAAACGGCGCACTCAACGTTAACGGCAAGGTAAACTCTACAAATGTGAGCTATACAGGGGTGACCTCCGGAGCGTACGGACGCCTGCATCTGTACGATGGCAGCAGCGTCATTCTGAACAACGGAGCAAACCTGTACTGCTGGGGGTACATCACAGGCGCCGGTTCCGTGACCGCAAAACCCGGATCTTCGGTGTACGAGCCTTTCCAGATCCACGATCTTCGCGGGGGCACAGCCACCACAGGCATGAACGGCAACAGCAGCAAGGTAATGCCTTTCTCGCAGTACTATATCCAGAACATAGAAGCCCGGTTGATAATGGAATACGGAGCCACTGAAAAGGTCGTAGGTTCGGCAACTGTTCAGAACTCCACCGAAACGCCTCTGGTTACCTTCGTGGGATCGAGCGGAGCCATGTTCACCATGACCTCCGGAGGCAGATTCGAAAAGACCTACGATCCGTCCACAGACAGAGTCTGCTACGATATCTACGGCAGCTCATCGCTTAACTCTATTTCTATAAGTGCGGGCATCAGCATAGATACGGCCAAATACGTCCTGCCGATAATGCAGAGCACATCCATCCGCATGCATTCCGGAACTATCACCGTAAATCAGGATCTTTGCATGATACCCGGATCCGAAATGTCTGCGGACAGCGGCGCGACGGTAAACATACCGGCCGGCAAAAACATCTACGTCTACGACAGGGATGAGTGGGCAGGAAAGGGATACATCTATCCGAACACCGACATGAGAGCCTGCTATTATTCCCCGACCCGCAAGACCACCTTCTCCGCATCGATGATGAAGGACACTGTTGTGGATGTCAACGGAACTGTCAGCGTGTCCGGCAAGCTCTACACAACGTCCGGAGGCGCCGATATCATCAGCAGCGAAAAGACCGGCCAGGTGGTATTTGCCGCAGCTCCGGCAGCATCCGCAAACACCTATCAGGCTACGCAGAGCGGCACCGACATCTCGTATTCTGCCATAGCTGTTAACGCTCCGTGGCTGCATAACGTCGACGGTTCATATACTCAGACCGCCGGCGCATCCGCAGGCGCAGTATACTTCTTCTGCGCCGATCACGGCAAGTGGGAGACGGGGCGCAGATACACCATAAGCTTTAGCGCCAACGGAGGGCAGGGCGATGGCTACACCCAGACAGTCTGCTCCGGAGAGTGCACGCTGATACCGAACGCATTTACCGCTACAGGCGAAGTCGAATTTATCGGGTGGAACACTGAAGCCGACGGCAGCGGCACCGCGTATGAAGACGGCGGAAAGATCACTGCAACAGCGGATATCACGCTGTACGCGCAGTGGAAGATGCCCGAGCACGTGCACGAGCTCGTAAAGACCGAGGCCGCCGATCCGACCTGCGAAGAACCCGGCAGGCACGAGTACTGGACCTGCAGTATATGCGGGCTGTTCTTCGCGGACGCGGACGGGGAGACCGAGATAGAAGAAAACAGCTGGATCATAGAGGCTCTTGGCCACGACTGGGGCGAGCCGACGTACATCTGGTCCAAGAGCTACACGAACGTGGTAGCTTCAAGGACCTGCAAGAGGGATGTCTCCCATACCGAGACAGAGACTGTAAGCGCGTCGTACGCTGTGGTTGCACCTGCAGGCTGCGAGGAGGACGGCCTTGGGCGCTGGACCTCTGAAGCCTTCAAAAATAGCGCATTTAAGGTGCAGATCCACGAAGAGATAATACCTGCAACAGGCCACACCAAGGGCGAGCCTGTTAGGGAGAATGAAGTTGCGCCAAGCTGCATGGAAAAGGGCAGCTACGATGAAGTAGTCTACTGCACGGCCTGCGGAAAAGAACTGAGCAGGGAGCATAAAGAAACTGACGCCCTGGGCCACGACTGGGGCGAGCCGACATACATCTGGGCGGAGGACAACAGTTCGGTCACGGCCAGCAGGACCTGCAGCAGGGATGCCGGCCACAAGGAAACTGAGACCGCGCAGGCCACTTACGAAGTTGTAAAGGAGCCGACTGTTGCGGCGCCCGGCCTTGGCCGCTACACTGCTGTCTTCATTAATTCGGCGTTCGAAACTCAGACAAAAGATGTCGAGATAGCGCAGCTTACCGTTCCTGTGGCCACAGTCACCGGCATCAGTCTGGACCTTCAGGATAAGATAAGCGTGCAGTTCAAGATCCAGCCAGACGAGGACCTCGCGTATGCGGAGCTTGCTCTCCAGAACCCGGATGGAAGCTTCGAAGAGCCGGTAAAGGTCGTTCTGGACAAGGCTGATACCAGCGTCTACAGGACAGGCGAGGACAGGTTCGTATTAAGATTCTCCGAGATCACCACCAGGATGATCAGCCAGGGCGTAAAACTCACTGTCTACAACAAAGACGGCGAGGTCTTGGATATCTACCGCACGTCCAACGAAAAGACCTACACCAAGGACGATCCGTTGATCTACAGCGCGGCAGACTGGTGCAGGGCCGCTATCGACCGCTACGGGACAGACAAGACTCAGAAGGCCGCATGGCTTGCGATGGCAGTTCTGAACCTCGGCGGTGAGTCCCAGAAGTACTTCGAAGATTACAACTCCGGCAACCCGGCCAATCCGAACGGCTACCTTGCAGACGACATGGCTGCGTTCAGCAAAAACGCACTGTTTGACCAGTACATTTCCGATGCCAACGCAAAGAAGAAGGGCTACTCCGGTATGACACTGGATCTTGCAGCAGATACCAGGCTGAGGGTGAAGTTCACTGCCAACGTTGCGGTGTCTGTGGACGGTGAGCCGGCAACACTGGTCAAGGAAGGGGACAAGTATGTCCTTGATATAACAGGTCTTAGGTGCATAGATCTGGACCAGTTCTTCGAAATAAAATTCAAAGCTACAGACGGATCTGAGATCACCATGAATATGTGCGCTCTCAGCTGGAGCAATGCCGCCTATGACGCGCTCGGTTCCAACCCGAACCACCAGACCTTAAAGCTCGCCAAAGCGGTCTGCCTGTACAGCCAGGCGGCAGAGAATTACTTCAAATAAGGATCAGGTCCCCCAGTTGCCCTGTTTTCTTGGCTACTGGGGGACCAGTCTTTTTTGCTGTAAGATACTTCCATTTTGTGCCTGTCTCGTGATATAATATCAATATAAGTATTGGTGTTTTTCATGAGGCACAGATCTGGATCCATTTCAAAGGGGGAATCGGCAATGAAAAAGAGATTTGTATTTCTATTGTTTTTGTTATTTGTATTCATCATAGTCTGTCCAACTACCGCATCTGCCGCAGACGGCGACGTCGCAATCAACTCGACAAATTTCCCAGATGATAATTTTCGCAGCATTGTGTCCAGCAGATACGATACTGACAACAACGGAGTGCTGAGTACTTCGGAGATCGCTGCGGTCATCAATGCTAGTTTTAGTTTTGAATCCATTTCGGATCTGAAGGGCATTGAGTACTTTTCAGCATTGGAATGGCTGAATTGCGATCAGAATAAGCTGACTAAACTTGATCTGAGCAGTAACAAAGCTTTGAAAACTCTCAACTGCAGGGAAAATCAACTGACAAGTCTTGATCTGAGCAAAAACACAGAGCTTACTGATCTTAACTGCATGTACAACAAACTGACCAGCCTTGATGTGAGCAGCTGTACGAAGCTGAGGATGGTGTTTTGCAGTTATAATCAGCTGACATCCATGGATCTGAGCAACAAAAAGATGCTGGAACGACTTGACTGTGACAACAACAGGCTGACGAGTCTCAATGTCAGCAATGACACATCTCTGATGTATGTTACATGTCCGCAAAATCAGCTGACCAGTCTGAACGTCAGCGGATGTAGTGTGTTGCAAAGTCTGTATTGTGCCGATAATCAGCTTAATACACTTTATATAAGAGATAATGCATGCCTTTTGGATCTGAGCTGTTCCAACAATCAACTTACAAGCCTGGATATAAGTTATAATGCGGACCTAAGTACTTTGTATTGTAATGACAATAAACTGACTTCTTTGGTACTGGGCAAGAATGTGATTCTGAGCAAACTGTACTGTCAGAACAATCAGCTTACAGTTCTAGATCTTGGAGAATGTACTAATCTGTCCTGGTTGGAGTGTTCAAATAATTGTCTGAAGACTCTGGATGTAAGTAAGAATAAGTTCTTGTCGGAGTTTTACTGCTACAGCAATCAGCTTACCAGTCTGGATGTCAGCAAAAACCCTGAGCTTTATGGTCTGTACTGTTACAACAATCAGTTGACATCACTTGACGTCAGCAAGAACACCAATCTGAAGGATCTTCAATGCAACGACAATCTTTTGACATCGCTGAATACAAACGGTAGTTCTGATCTGGTCTGGCTGTACTGCCATGGCAACCGGCTGACTTCTTTGGATGTACGCAGCAATTCAGAGCTTCAGTTGCTTTACTGTAACGAGAATCAGCTGACTTCCTTGGATGTCAGTCAGAACAGCATGGTGAACAAGCTGGATTGCCACAATAACCAGCTGACATCTCTGGATGTGAGCAGAAACACGGTACTGAGGTACTTATACTGTAACGACAATTCATTGACTTCGATTGATACCAATGGCAGCACAAATCTATGCTGGCTGGATTGTTCAAATAACAAACTTGCGGCTATAGATGTGAGTGAAAACGAATCTTTGGGACATCTGTTTTGTGCCAATAATCATCTGACTGATTTGGATCTCAGTAATAATATTTGGTTGGGAGTCCTGGACTGCTCCGGCAACAGGCTTGCTGTTTTAGATGTTAATGGTCTCAGATGTCTGGAGGAGCTTTATATCAACGATGATACGGAACTTGAAGAGTTATACTGCGGCGATTGTAACCTGCAGATCCTGGAATTCAATGATTGTATCGATCTCGTTTATTTGTCCTGTCCGCATAATGTTTGGCTGAAATCTCTGGATGTAAGCCAAAACACAGCTTTGATATATCTGGATTGTGAAGGAAACATTATGTCGGCTCTGGATGTAAGAAACAATAAAGAGCTGCTGTATCTGGATTGTTCAGATACTCATATCGCCGAACTTGATGTATCTAATAATACCGGGCTTATTTTTCTGGACTGCGGGCATAATTACCTTGAATTGCTTGATGTCAGTAACAATACTGCGCTGATATATATGGATTGCAGATATAATGATTTGACAGACCTTGATATAAGCAGTTGTCCGGGTCTGATAATGGCATACACGGAAGGAGACAGATTCGAACAGGAATATCTGGATCATGTTTATCTTGAATATGAGTTCGATACTGATGATGAAGCCTGTTACCTCGGTGTTGACAAGGATGTTTCTGTTGTTTATGAAAGCCTGATGAAGACTTCCACAGTCACCGGCGTAAGCCTCAACCTGCAGGACAAGATCAGTGTGCAGTTCAAGATACTTCCGGATGAAAACGTGTCATATGCGATGGTAAGAGTCCAGAATACGGATGGAAGCCTTGCAGAGCCTTTGGCGGTGGCTCTGGATAAAAATGATCCGAATGTCTACAGAGCAGATGAGGATAGGTTCGTTGTAGCTTATTCTGATATTACTACCAAGATGATTAACCAAGGTATAAAGCTGACTGTCTATGACAAAAGCGGAATTCCGATGAATGTATACCGCACATCGAACGAGACAACATATACGCCAGTAGAGCCGCTGATCTACAGCGCTGCAGACTGGTGCAATGCAGCCATCGAAAAGTACGGAACTGACAAGACCCAGAAAGCAGCATGGTTGGCAATGGCAGTGCTTAACCTTGGCGGCGAGTCCCAGAAGTACTTCGAAAACTACAATCCTGACAACCCGGCCAATCCGAACGGCTATCTGGCAGATGACATGGCCGCGTTCAGTAAAAACGCACTGTTCGACCAGTACATTTCCGACGCTAACGCAAAGAAAAAGGGTTACTCCGGCATGACTCTGGATCTGGCAGCAGATACCAGGCTGAGAGTGAAGTTCACAGCAAACGTAGCGGTAACAGTCGACGGCAAGCCGGCAACCCTGATCAAAGAAGGCGACAAGTACGTCCTCGACATCACCGGTCTTAGGTGCATAGATCTGGACCAGTTCTTCGAGGTCAGCTTCAAGGCCACTGACGGATCGACTATAAATATGAGGATGTGCGCTCTGAGTTGGAGCAACGCCGCTTGCGACGCACTTGGTTCCGATCCGAACCACCAGACATTAAAACTCGCCAAGGCTGTAGCACTCTACAGCGTGGCAGCTGAGAACTATTTCAAGTAAAAACAGCGCATGTAAACATAACACATATTCTGGTATGCCTCTGCAGAATTATTTCTGCAGAGGTTTTTTATTCATGTAACGCTTGTCAATGTTAAAAATGTGATATAATTATTTAAATCGTTATTTTTTCAGTAAAGAGGAAAACACTATGAGAAGAAGGATCATTTCCCTGATTATCGCATTTATCATGGTGCTGTCTGCTGCGTTTGTGGCTGGCCCTAAAGCCTATGCCCTGGACTACGGCACCGATACCTACACCAGGCTGGATGACGACGAAGCCTTCAGTTACTATCTGGGCAGCTTCCAGCATCTGATGAACAAGGCGAAAGCCGTAACAGACCCGGATGAGCAGATAATTGCTTACGCCAAAGCGGAGGCAGAGCTGCTTGACAGCGCGCTGGTGTTCCCGATGACATCACAGACCGCAGGTTACGCCATGGGGCGCATTGCTCCACACACCAAAAGCCTCGGGCTGTTCGGGTACGATAGTTCCAGAGTAACATATGCTGTCGCATCTGAGGACCTTATATCCGTTTCGGAGCGCGAAGAACTTGAGCAGCGCTGGAAGGCCGCCAGAAGCGGAGAAGGCAGCTATGATCCTGCGGCATATCTTGTTTCCAAAGGTCATAAGCTCAAGACGGAACTGAAGTTCTCGTTCAGCACGCTGCCTTCGGATCTGGACTGGGAAAACAACACCAGAGCATCGGCAATGGATATCTTCGCAAATGTCAACGACAGCCTCGTGCGTTATGACATGTTTGGGCAGATAGTGCCTGCGCTTGCAGAAAGCTGGATGGTATCCGGGGATGGCCTGGAATACACATTTAATTTACGCAGCGATGTGAACTGGTACAGGAGCGACGGGACTGTCTACGCAAAGCTCACCGCGCAGGACCTGCTGGACAGCTTCGAATATATATCCTCCACTTCCAGCCCCAATTACTGGCTGTTTGAAAACGTAGCAGGGGTATCCTGCCCGAATGATTCCACACTTGTGATAGATCTTTACAGGGCAGATCAGGGGTTCCTTTCCCTGCTGTCTTTCTTTGCTCCTGTCTGCAGCAGCTTCAAGGCCGAGATGGGCGATGACTACGCCAGCGCTTCGGATCCTGCTTCCCAGCTGTACTGCGGCGCCTTCCGCATCGCGTCCATCGCCGATGACGAGATAGTTCTTGCAAAGAACAGCGGATACTACGATGCCGGTAAAGTTGCTGTGGATACAGTCAGGTTCATCCTGGTCGACGGTTCCGATCCAGAGGAAGCATACAACAAATTGGTCAGCGGCGATCTGGACACTTTGAATCTGAATAACCTTACAAGAGTTCTTGCTGTAAACGACGGGAATTTTGAAAAGTACGCTTATGTGGTCCCGAATTCCCCGACAGTCTACCTGGGGACTCTTAACGTGAATAGAGGCACCTTCGCGCTAAGCGACGGAAGCGTAGCCTCACAGAAAACTGAAGCCCAGAAGATCAGTACAGCTGTTGCCCTGTCAAACAAGAACTTCAGAAAAGCCCTGTTGTTTGCTTTTGACAAAGCAAGCTACAACGCAGTGACCACAGAGGAAGATATGAAATATCTGGCTCTGCGAAACATGCTCACCTATCCGGAACTGCTGCACCTTTCCAAAGATGTCGCAGCGGATGGACAGACCTTTAAGAAGGGGAGCTCCTTCGGAGACCTTGTGCAGCACTATCTTGAAGCTAAAGGCAGCCATATAGATACGTCCGACGGAACGGACGGATGGTTCAGCGCTGATGCTGCGAAAGCAGCTCTGGCAAAGGCAAAGGCAGAGCTGGGACAGGATGTAAGCTATCCTGTGATACTTGATATAGTTTATGTAAAAAACAATTCGATACAACTATCCCGTGCGCAGGCCATTAAGGATTCCATAGAAACTGTTCTTGGAGCCGAAAATGTTTCTGTATGCCTGGTAGAGGCGGAGACTTCGTCGCAGTACTATCAGTGCGGCTATATGGTCGATTCAGGATCTGAGTATAACATGGATTTCTACTACGGCTCCGGTTGGGGTGCAGATTATGCAGACCCGGCGATGTTCCTCAATATATTCACTGATCTCGGATACATGACCAAGCAACTGGGCATCTCTCCCACCAAGGCATACGTCGATGAGCCTGTAGCTGTGGAAGAAGCCGCGGATGCCGGCGGAAACCCGCTGGATGTTGAGGTGACAGAGTCCACTGATCCATCAGCGCAGCTTACCGAGATCATAGCTTCTTCTGTCATCGGCGGCGACACAGATCCTTCGCAGCTGCAGGTCCTCTGGCAGAAGGAACTCAGCGTTTCTGAAGGCACGCAGTTCCCCGTCACAGTGGAATTCAGCGTTGAAAACGTAAGCGAAGGCCAGCCGCTCTACGTCTTCCACTTCAACGGAAGCGAGTGGGAGCTCGCAGGAAAGGGCACTGCGCCCAACATCACCGCGACCTTCACCAGCCTTTCGCCTGTCGCGATAGTGGCTGCTGAAGCCGAAGCACCTGCAGATGGAATTGTGATCAATGCTGAAAACTTCCCGGACGAAGTGTTCCGCAGCTATGTATCCGACAATTTCGATGAGGATGGAAATGGAGTACTGAGCGCATCCGAGATCGGAGAGGTCGACGAGATCGAAGTCAGTTCCATGGGTATAGAATCAATAAAGGGAGTGGAGCACTTCCCATCCCTCAAGAAGCTTTATTGCAGTTTCAATACCAGTCTGGAGCCACTGGATCTGAGCAGCAATACCGGGCTCGAGATCCTGGAATGCGTAAACTGCGGAGTCGGAAGGCTTGATGTTTCGGGATGTACAAAACTCAGAGTTCTTAATTGCCAGTTCTGCCTCCTGACAGAGCTTGATCTGAGCAAAAACACTGATCTGGAATACCTGAATTGCGAGATGAATCATCTGAAGAGTCTGGATCTTTCCAAGAATCCGGCACTGATCGAGCTCAACTGCAGTTTCAATGACGAGATCACAGAGATTGATGTCAGCAATAAAGCTGAGCTTAAAGTCCTTAAATTAACTGATTGCGATCTGGCATCGCTTGACATCAGTAAGAATACGAAACTGATTACACTGTTCTGTGGTTTCAACAGGCTCACATCTCTTGATGTGAGCAAAAATACTGCGCTCGTTACACTTTATTGTTACGGTAACAGTTTAGGAGATCTGGATGTAAGTCACAATACCGAGCTGAAGGAACTGATGTGCAATGGGATCAAGCTCAGCACACTGGATCTGAGCAACAATACAAAACTGGAATACCTGTATTGTGTAGATAATCCCGGTCTTAAAGTTCTTGATATCAGCAAATGCCCGAAACTTATTAAGGCCTATACTGAAGGTAAAAAGAACGAGATGGTGGACGAGGGGTTTGTAACTGTATCGTATACTTATGAGAACGATGATGCATACTATTATCTGCATGTGGATGGGGCTGTAAACATTATAACCGAAACTGTTAATGTTGCCACGGTCACCGGTATCAGCCTCGACCTGCAGGACAAGATCAGCGTGCAGTTCAAGATCCAGCCGGACGATAACGTCGCTTACGCGGAGCTTAGCGTCCAGAAACCCAACGGCAGCTTCGATACCCCGGTAAAGGTCGTTCTGAACAAGGCTGATACGAGCGTCTACAAGGCGGCCGAGGACAAGTTCGTTGTTAGGTATTCCGAGATCACCACGAAGATGATCAGCCAGGGCGTCAAGCTGACTGTCTACGACAAGAGCGGTAACGCCATGGATATCTACCGTACGACT
Organism: Bacillota bacterium; assembly: GCA_017443515.1. Lineage (GTDB taxonomy): Bacteria > Bacillota > Clostridia > Peptostreptococcales > Anaerovoracaceae > RUG13409. The sequence goes on from JAFRXM010000062.1 coordinate 22,480, forward strand.
AACGACAAGACTTACACCCAGGCAGATCCGCTTGTTTACAGCGCAGCAGACTGGTGCAAGGCCGCTATCGCGCACTATGGTCCGGACAAGACCCAGAAGACCGCATGGCTCGCAATGGCAGTTCTCAACCTCGGCGGCGAAGCCCAGAAGTACTTCGAAGACTACAATCCTGGTAATCCCGCTAACCCGAACGGCTACCTGGCAGACGACATGGCAGCGTTCAAGAAGAATGCAGCGTACGACCAGTATATTTCCGACGCCAACGCCAAGAAGAAGGGCTATTCCGGAATGACCTTGGATCTTGCGGCGGACACCAGGCTGAGGGTGAAGTTCACGGATAACGTTGCGGTGACTGTGGACGATAAGGCCGGAACATTGATCAAAGAAGGTGACAAGTACGTTCTCGACATCACCGGCCTGAGGTGCATAGACCTCGACCAGTTCTTCAAGGTCGGGTTCAAGGGCACAGACGGATCTGAGATCACCATGGATATGTGCGCCCTCAGCTGGTGCAATGCCGCCATGGATAAGCTGGCTTCCGAACCGAAAAACCAGACTCTAAGGCTTGCCAAAGCCGTCAATATCTACAGCGAAGCTGCTGAATATTACTTCAAATAATCAGTCTTTTAGACCGGCCGGGAGGGCGCTTAGCGCTCCCCGGCCTTTTTTAATCCTATTAATTTAAGAAATCAGAACCTATTATTTTATTTTTTATTCTTTCACTGCATATAGCCATGCACATAATAACACTGATGCTGTCAGTGTTTAAAGGAGTTCAGAGTCTTCCGGCAGCTCTTTTTGGTTTACATAAAAAGTGTTTTATTCGTTCGCTTATCAGAAATCCTTGTTTATAGATTAACTATTGAAAGAATGTTAAAATATTAATCATAGGGGGAAATACGATGAAAGGAGGTATACCGCCAAACATACTGTAATTTTTTTCTGTTATTATTAAGGTTGTTATTGTAGGAGGTAACACAAATGAAACGGCTAAAAAGAGTATTTGTCTTTATTCTAGCCGCAGCTATGGTCATCTCGATGGTCCCGGCAGCTGCATTCGCAGCGGATCCGGCCCCGGAGGCCATAGATGAACCGTCGAAGTATTTTGTTCAGAACGAAGGATGGCATTATTGGGATGCCGACCCGCTTGCACAGAAAGACGATCTTGGCACAGCGGTCCTGTATCTCGAGAAGAACGATAACGAGCTGGTCGTTCCCGCAAAGGGAATAGTCACAGACGGATCGCTCTCGCAGTTCTTCGCAAAAACAGCGACGGAATCAGAAGCTGTAACAGAGTTGAAATACACTTCAGCAAGCGTCCTTGTACCCGGTACCATAGGGACGGGCGGAAGTGTTATTCTGCTTCAGAAAGACCTGACAGCTAACCTCACCATCGCGGCGCAGGCTGCTGCGAATGTAACAGTTGCACTTGAATATGTCACTGTTAAGGAGGGCGTGGAGACCGTAACTTCCATCGCAAAGGGAACAGCTGCCGTGCCTGCACAGGCTGCGAAAGCAGTTGCTGTCAAGCTTTCAAACGATTTTGAGTATTCACAGAGCACAGATCAGGATTTCCTGGCTTATCTCGTCAGAGCCGGCGGATGCTTCAGAGTGCACATCACCTCTGATGCACCTGTTTCCGTAACCCAGGGCGAGGCTTCAAGCATAGCGATCCAGACTCTGTACCAGTCAGAGACAGGTTACAACGGAAGGGCTACCATGAACGGTACCATCTTCAACGCAACTCTTTATTTCCTGGCTGAAAATCTCTATCTGTACAATCATGATACCAAGGCGTGGGTAGCCAAGGCTCCCGTAGATGCTCCTTATACAGTCAATGCCAAGGGCGAGGCGGTATATGCAGGCTTCACATTCGAAGCTCTGCGCTCGTTCAAGGCTGGCGCTGTCCAGAGCAACTACAAGGCCAGCGGATCTGCCACATATCCGTTCCCGACCCAGCGCAAGCTGCACGTTGATACAGTTCCTACCCAGGCATGGGCAGCAAACCTGTATCTGCCAGCAAGCTGGGGCCTTTATCAGGCGGTGTTCCTGCCGACAGCCGGAGTAGAAGCCGGCGATGTGGGCAAGCTGCCTGTCCTGATGTATGTTCACGGGTTCGGCGGATCCTACAGTGCTCCCAATGATGCGCTCTGCCGCAGGGCTCTTCAGTCCGGCTATGCGGTAGTAGGAATCGACCTCAGGAACTATCCGCCTGAGTTCGCTCCGACCTACTATCAGGATATCAACGGCAACATCCGTTATGTCCGCGCTCACGCAGCCGAATTCGGACTCGATCCGGACAGAATGTGCATCGAAGGCCAGTCCCTGGGCGGCAACAGCTCGCTCATGGGCGCAGTCGGCAACGACAACGAGTACACCGAAGGAACAGTAGGCGGAAACCTCGACGTTTCCAGCCGTATCCAGGGTGTCATCGCAGGCTATGCATGGTCCGACGCTCTCAACTTCGGAGCTGACCAGCGCACCGACACCGAGGGCGACCTCGCACTGTTCGGCAGGCTCATCAGCGGTGGCGACGGCGAGAACGCTCCCTGCGTACAGGCCATCGATTTCTTCGGCCCCGGCAAAGGCTATCTCGTGCTCCGCAACTACCTTGCTGCAAGAGAAGCTGCTGAAGAAGCCGGAAAGCTCGATGAGTTCCTCGCTTCCGACTACACATTCACCATCGACGACGATTATATCGCCAAGTGGTTCACCGGACTTCAGCAGAACGCGTTCACAGGTGATTCCCCGACAGTTTCCAGGGGCACATACACCTTCAAGCATGACTACCTCATGGACAAGGTGACATACGCGCACGCAGCAAGCCCGCTGTATCACGTCACGCCTGACGACCCGGCTATGTTCCTCTACGGAGGCTACGGCGGAACTCAGAACATCACCAACACTCAGTCTACTCGTACCCTCAAGCAGGCTGCGGCTATGGGCGTTCCCGCTGTTATGGCCGGCAACACGCTCGGCAACTACGGCAACGAAGCTGAAGTCGTCGCTGCAATGTTCAACTTCCTCGAGAACACTATCAAGCACCGTCCCGGCGGAGTCCGCGCGATTGTTACCGTAGGAAGAGAGAACGCAGTAGTAAACGACAAGGACATCGCATGGGCGAACGCAGTCGTATCCGAAGACGGCGTCCTGAAAGTGGACGGCGCGTTCCTCGACAAGTACTTCGGAAGCAGCTACGGTTCTGAAAAGGTAGCGGTCGACAGCATCAAGATCGCCGGCGTTACCGTAAAGACCTATGCTGATTACGATGTCTATGTCGGAAATACCGAGATAGAAAAGAGGACATCCGTAGTCTTCACAAAGAGCGCTCCTGCAGCTGCAGCTGCAAAGCCCTCCGCAGTCGTGGAACCCGAAAAGGTCTCCCAGCCCGGAAAGTACGAAGGTTACTACGCTGAGGGCGATCTTTACGACAGTTTCATAACAAAGAGCATCTACGTTGAAGTTCCTGCTCAGTATCCGAAGGATCTCGTCGAATTCCCGTCCGACCTGACTCCGGAAGACGACCCGAGCTACAACGCTGAGAACAAGACCATCAAGCTTGCTCTTTCCTATATACTGCCTTCGAATGACGGCGAGAACCCCGCACCGGGAAGATTCCCCGCGATATTCGAGCTCTCAAGAGGTGGCAGAGCAAGGCTCTGGGGCAATGACGCAGCCTATCTCACGAGCCACGGTTACGCAGTTGTGGTAGTGGAGATGAGGGGCAACGGAGCTTCGTTCGGTATAAACAACAGCTTCGCATCCCTTGAGAACAGGCTCGATGTCAAGTACATCATGGAAAACTGGCTGCCTGCACAGGCATGGTCCGACGGCAAGTGCGCCACCGAAGGCGGATCCAACCGCGGCCTCATCCAGTGGGCAACAGCTACCACCCAGCCCGAGACTCTGCTCGGTCTTTCCCCGGCAGTAAACAATCCTGACTTCTATTATCAGGACTACAGGAACGGCGTCTCCTGCGTGCCCGGCGGCGGTGCAAACCTCTCCGGAACAGGTACAGACCCCGTTGCAAAGCCCTACGACGAATGGATCAAGAGGCCCGGAGTCGAATTAGTGGACGATGATCCTGAAGGAAAGACCGCATACCAGGCTTACGTGTATCAGACCATGAACAACATGGCCTTCACCAAGTACCTCCTCAAGGAGAACATGCTCCGCGATGAGGCTCACACAGAGCTGTACGGTGAAGTCGTCAACCTCACCATTCCGCCGACGGAATACAGCAAGGAGATCAAGGAAAGCGGCATCCAGTTCCATCAGTATGCAGGATGGTTCGATTCCAACAACACCTTCCAGATCGCTGCTGCCAACGCCTGGGGCGGAACAGCAGTCATAGGACCGTGGGGACACGGCGGAGCGATGCGCGGAACCGCAAACGCCAACTACAACAACAGCGCGCTTAGCAACGATATCGACAGCCTCAGGTTCTACGATTATCTGCTCAAGGGCATGGACAACGGCTACGAAGACCAGCCGAAGTTCACATACTATGTGCTCAATGCAGCAAAGGGCGAGGAGTGGCGTTATTCCGACACCTTCCCGCTCCAGAACACCCAGAACAACATTCTGTACTTCGCCGGAAGCGACAGCGGTGAGGAAGTTGCTGAAGCACTGCTTCTTGACGGTGCTCAGAGCAACAACGGCAAGCTGTCCCTCATCAAGCCCGACGGCGCATCCGTGAACTACAGAGTAGACACCTCCGTCTCCCCGATAGGATTCAGCAACATCGACCTGTCCAACACCGGCGAGATGAAGGAAGCTGTAGACGCTAAGGGTCTCACATTCACCACCGCACCTCTCAACGGAGCTACAGAGCTCGTCGGTATCCCCGATGTCCATCTATGGGTATCCTGCGACAACAGCGATGATGCAGATTTCGTCTGCTACCTCGAAGAGGTCAAGGCTGACGGATCCTCCAAGATGATCACCCAGGGCGTCGTGAGAGCTTCTCACCGCACTACCGGATCCAACGATCTGTGGGATGCTACAGAAGGCCTTAAGGGTTACTACCACACAAGCCTTACCAAGGATGTAGAGGCTGCTCTTGCAGAAGGCCTCAAGACACCGGTAGAGCTCAAGTTCAACCTCGAGGCAGTAGCCTACAGAGTTGCCGCAGGAAGCAGCATCCGTCTGACAGTCACCTGCGCCAACACCAAGGTGTACCAGCACAAGCCGTACTACCAGAAGAACGCTGACGGAAGCTACGTCATCGATGAGAACAACAAGTATGTCCTCAAAGAAGGCGACGACCTTCCGCTCATCACCCTCTACGAGGGCGGCGAGAAGGCTTCCTTCATCAGCCTCCCGGTAGTCGAGAACGTAAGCAACACCTTCAACGGAACCGTCACCTTCGAGGACGGCACCAGCTTCCCCGGAACCATGTATCTGTTTGAGAAGAACTGGTACCTGTACTCCAACGGAATGTGGACCAAGCTCGATGTCGAGAAGGGCGAGAACAAGTACACTGTTGACGCCAGCGGCGCAGCTGTGTTCGATGCAGGCTTCACCTTCCTGACTGAAGGTTCCAGAGTGATCAAGAACGCTATCGTTCAGGATTACAAGGGCGGACAGGCTCATACAGCTCCGTTCCCCAGCGAGTATCAGCTCCACGTTGATACAGTGACAAACCAGACAGGCAACGTACCTGCAAACCAGCTGCTCTTCCTGCCGGCAGACAAGACTCTGAACATCGATCTGTTCATGCCGGCCGACGCTGACGGTCCTGTTCCTGTCATACTCTACATCCACGGATTCGGCGGAACCACCATCGATATCGACACCAACCTGCTGAAGATGCTCGACAAGGGCTACGCTATCGCAGGCGTCGATCTTAGGAACTACCCGCCGAACGAGAACCCGCTCTACTATCAGGATATCAAGGGTGATATCAGATACCTGCGCGCACACGCAGAAGAGCTCGGACTCGATCCCGACAGATTCGGTATCTACGGTGTATCCCTGGGCGGAAATACCGCGGAGATGATGCTCATCAGCGGCGGCAATGAATTCCTCGAAGGCGAAGTCGGTGGCAACACCGATGTATCCAGCAGGATCCAGGCCGGTATCGCTGGCTACGCATGGTCTGACGGACTCTACTTCGGATACGATCAGCGCCACGACCATGACTACGATGACGCTCTCGTAAAGAGAATGATCCAGGGCGGCGACGGTGAGAGCGCTCCGTGCGCACAGGCCATCGACTGGTGCGGCCCGGGCAAGGGCTACCTCGTCCTGCGCATCTACCTCGATGAGCGCGCTGCCGCAGAAGAAGCAGGCAAGCTCGCTGAGTTCCTCGCTTCCCCGTGGACTCTGACTATCGACGATGCTTACATCGACAAGTGGTTCAAGGATCTTGGACAGAACGCGTTCACAGGTAACAACCCGACAGTAACAAAGGGTACATACACCTATGAACATGCAGATCTTGAGGCTGCCATCAAGCGTGCTGAGGCTGCAAGCCCCGCATACTACGGCACACCTGACGATCCTGTATTTATCGAGTTCGGCGGATTCGGCGGCGGACAGAACATCACCAACAACCAGTCCGTACGTACCGAAAAGGCGCTGCAGGATGTGGGAGTCAAGAACTTCTACTTCGGCAACAGCGTCGTATCCTACAACAATTACAGCGCTTACGGCAGACCCGAATCCATCCAGGAAGCATTCCAGCTCTACTGGGACAACTACCTGAAGAAGGGCGCCAGCGGAACGAAGATAGTCTTCTATCCGGATTCCACCAAGGCTGTTATCAACTACGTCGACAGAGACATCGCAGCACCGATGACCCTGGCAGAAGGCGTACCTCAGATCCCGGCTGACGTGCTCAACAAGTACTTCGGCACCAGCTATACCGGAACAGTAAGTCTCACCGATCTTCAGGCTGATATCGCAGCCAGGAAGCTCTCCGCAACAGCTACATGGTACGAGGACTACCAGATGCTCGTCATCTCCTCCAACAACGCCATGTACGCAGATGTCGAAAAGCTGATCGACGCTATCGGCGAGGTATCGCTCGACAGCGAAGCTGCCATCAAGGCGGCCCGTGAAGCTTACGATGCACTTCCTGCAGAGCAGAAGGCCTTCGTAAGCAACTACGACATGCTCCTTGCTGCAGAAGAACTGTTCGCTCAGATGAACGCTGAACCCGAACCCGAAAGCTACGAAGACCTCATCGGTCTGAGAGCCGGATCGGCCAAGGCTTACATCAACGGAGCGGTAGCAGATCTCGAAGCTCCGGTCTTCACAAAGACCGTAAGCAAGAGGAACGGCGTAACTGACGAGACCAACGGATCTGTACCCGACGGCTTCTTCGTGACTGTAATGGAGAACGTGGATGTCTTCTACGCACCTGTCGACCTCCTCAAGAAGCTCGACAGCCGTACGAGGATCACGTACTACAACGAAGGCAAGGCAGCTGTCATAGCACTTGCTGACGGCAGAGAGGTCCGCGTCAACGCAGGCACCGAGCAGATCATCGTCGACGAGAGGCTCGTAAGGCTTGCCGATACTGTTCTCTTCGAGAACGGCACCGTCAACCTGCCTGTCGCAACATTCGCTGAGCTGGTGCTCGGCAAGTACGCACTTGCGGACAGCAAGGCCGGAATAGTTGCGATAAGTGAAGAGCTTATCACCTCGGCTGAAAAGCTCGGCGCAAGATTTGCTGAGATCCTCACAGACGCACCTGAAGGAACTGTTGCTCCGGAGCACACCATAATCTCCGGAAGCACATTGCTCCTGCCCGGCGCTCTGACAAAGACCGGCAAGTACGTGACATCCTCTGCAGATACTGCAAAGGCTGAAAAGGATCTCATCGGAGACGGACTCGACCACGAGTGGACAGAGTACGTACCTGACAGCTACGACGGAAGCGAAGCGGTCGCGCTGCTCATCTTCCTGCACGGAAACGGCGGCCGCGGTCCTTCCACCTGCGCAAGCGATAAGTCTTACCGCTACATGGCTGAGCTCAACAACGTCATCGTGTTCTTCCCGTCCAGCACGGGCGGCGGAATAGGAACCGGACGCGGTGCAGCATGGCAGGAGGTATTCCGTATTCCTGAAGATGAGAACCAGGATATCGAATTCCTCAACAGCCTCATCGATTACGCTCTTGAGGAGTACAACATCGATGAGAGCAGGGTATTCATCGGCGGATTCTCCAACGGCGACCTTATGGAAAACCGCTTCGCGGCATCCAAGTACGGTTACCGTCTGGCCGGTGCTATCGGAGGCGGCGGTGCTGTCCACTACAGCTCCGCATGGACCGATAACCCGCTCCTGCACCTCGACGATCTCGACAGCATCGAAGCTAAGCCCAAGTACAACGTACCTGTCTACCAGCACAGAGGTTCCAACGACCTGGCTGCAATGACTGTAAGAGAAGACGGCGAGCGCAACCCGCACATCATCGATCCTGTATCCGAAGGTCAGAAAGTCGCATCCAGCAACGAGTACTCCAAGCAGATGTGGCTGAAGATGAACAACACGGAGCAGGCTCCTGAGATCAGCATCATCGGCATCAACAACTATGAGTTCTACCGCGCCAAGGACGGACTCGGAGACGTGCTCTTCCAGTCCCAGCACGGCGATCCTCACCAGGTAATGGTAGATGCAGCACAGACCGCATACGATCAGCTCATCGGCCGTTACACCAGAGATCCTGAAACTCACGTGCTCACAGACAACGGCATCACCTTCAAGGGCGATGAAGGCGCTGTGGCAGTCGTTGCAGGAACAAAGAACATTTATGTTGACAACAAGATGGTCTCTCTCACAAACGAAGTCATCAGAGAAGACGGCTTCATCTACATGCCGGTAGAGATACTCTCCACTGCTTTTGGCGGAAGCTCTGACAGTGCGGTCATCACTCTCGGCAGGTCCCTGATCAGCTCCGAAGTCCTTGGCGGAAAGGGCGATTCCGACGCCAAGAGCTCCATCAGCATCGTTGCCGGCAGCAAGACAGTAGAGGTCGACGGCGTAAGCGTCATCCTCGACGCTCCTGCGATCAGCAAGAACGGCGCGCTCTACGTACCGGCTGCAAGCTTCGCGAACAAGGTCCTCGGCCTGTTCACGACCGAATGCCAGGATGCTCTGTACATCAGCGATCACGCAGGTATCATGAACTATGCTACCTACTACACGCTGTACAGGATACTGGACGATGAGGATTACAGCAAGTTCGTGGCCATGTCCAACATCATGGGCATCCCGACCAAGGGTGTAGTAGGCAAGGAGATCGACCTTGCAGCTAACGCAGTCATCTTCCCGCTCAACGCCAGCATGACCCTCGATGATGTCCAGTGGTCCGTCTACAACGCAGAAGTTGTAAGAGGAAAGAACACAGGCGCTGTTATCGAAGGCAGCAAGCTCATCTGCACCGCACCCGGAACAGTCCGCGTGTCCGCAAGGATAGACGGAGGTACCGGTACCGGCTCGTCCGACATCTCGTCCAGATGGCTGCAGAACTACGATATCGTTATCGAGGAAGCACCTGAAGTCACCACTGCTACCGTAACAGGCATCAGCCTCGACCTGCAGGACAAGATCAGCATCCAGTTCAAGATCCAGGAGGACGAGAACGTAGATTACGCTGAGCTTGCTCTCCAGAAGACCGACGGCACATTCGACGAGCCTGTAAAGGTAGTCCTCGAGAACGCAGCAGGCGGCGTATACACAGTCAAGTACTCCGAGATCACCACCAGGATGATCAGCCAGGGCGTAAAGCTTACGGTCTATGACAAGAACGGCAACGCCATGGATATCTACCGCAAGACCAACGATAAGACCTACACCAAGGACGATCCGCTTGTTTACAGCGCGGCAGACTGGTGCAACGCAGCCATCGAGCATTACGGACCGGACAAGACGCAGAAGACCGCATGGCTTGCGATGTCCGTCCTCAACCTTGGCGGCGAGGCGCAGAAGTACTTCGACGATTACAACCCGGGCAACCCGGCTAACCCGAAGGGATACCTGGCCGACGACATGGCAGCATTCAAGAAGGATGCAGCTTATGATCTGGTGGTATCTGATGCAGCTTACAAGCAGAAGGGCTATTCCGGAATGAGTCTGGATCTGGCAGCAGACACCAGGCTGAGGGTGAAGTTCAATGCAGAGGTCGAAGTAACAGTCGACGGCAAGGCCGGAACACTGGTCAAGGAAGGCGACAAGTACGTCCTCGACATCACGGGTCTTAGGTGCATAGATCTGGATCAGTTCTTCAAAGTTAAATTCAAGGCAACTGACGGATCTGAGATCACCCTGGATATGTGCGCACTGAGCTGGAGCAATGCAGCTTACGACGCGCTCGGATCCAACCCGGACAACCAGACC
>JAFRXM010000063.1 GCA_017443515.1 Bacillota bacterium
CGGTGAAAGAGTGCCACCACCAATCATATCCGTGGTGCGCCAGGGGGCCATGCAGCATGCAACTGTCCCGAATTATATCGTGATGATTAAACATGATTCGTCTCCTTGATGTATTGGATACTAAGATTATACCGTACTCTGGGATCTTATGAAATGATTATCTTCTATGTCAGGATTACTCTTTACACAAGGTGATGTCTTTTTCGGGGACTCCGCCAGGTAGTAGCAGTTTTCTTTTTTGAGGGTGCATCCGACTTTCCTGTTCTTCCAAAAGAACAGTAACCGGGCTATGTATGGAGGTCTTCTTCTGGAAAAGAAAAGATGCCCGGCAGGAAGAACTGTCTGCTGAGCACCTTAGATTAGGATAAAACCTGATTAAAAATGTCTGCTTCGGTCAGATTCGGCCAAACGGACCAATTTCAAATCGTAGTCTGAATAGAGACATGGAAAGGGGGGATGAAACCGCTTTTCGGGGAGGAGACATGCCGCCCTTCAATCCTCGAAAAACGCACTTTTTGCTCTCCCTCATTTAGCCCATTTGTTAACTATAAAGGCTCAAAAAACGGCGGTTAGCCCCTCGTTAACTATAAAAAATCGGTCGAAAACCATGGAACGCCATGAAAACAATCAAAGATCTCCGGGCACGAAAAAACCCCGCAAAGCCGGAGCTTTTCGGGGTCTTTTGCTGTTGTTGAAGCCGGCAATTAACGCTTGCTGAACTGGGAAGCTCTGCGGGCTTTCTTAAGTCCGTACTTCTTTCTTTCCTTCATTCTCGGGTCTCTGGTGAGGAAACCTGCTGCCTTAAGAGCCGGTCTGTTTTCCGGGTCTGCCTGGCAGAGAGCTCTGGAAACACCGTGGCGAAGCGCGCCGGACTGGCCGGTGGTGCCGCCGCCTTTAACGGTAGCTACTACGTCGAACTTTGTGTCTGCGCCTACAAGCTGCAGAGGCCTCTTGACCTCGTTCTTGAGGAGCTCGAGTCCGCCGAAGTAATCGTCGAGAGACTTCTTGTTCACGATGATGTTGCCCTTGCCGGGAACGAGCCTTACTCTGGCTACAGAAGACTTTCTTCTGCCTGTTCCGTAATACTGCATCTTAGCCATTTCTTACCTCCTTAAAAGTTCCAGACTTCAGGCTTCTGAGCCTCGTGCTTGTGGTCGGGGCCTGCGTAAACCTTGAGCTTCTTGTACATCTGTCTTCCGAGAGGTCCCTTGGGCATCATTCCCTTTACAGCGTGGCGAATGATCTCTTCGGGGTTCTTAGCCTGCAGTTTGTCGAAGGTGATCTCACGGAGTCCGCCGGGATAACCGGTGTGGTGCTTGTAGATCTTTTCCTTGAACTTCTTTCCGGTGACCTGGACCTTTTCTGCATTGACTATGATGACATAGTCACCGCAATCCAGGAACGGAGTGTAGGTGGGCTTCTTCTTGCCGCGGAGTATCATGGCAGCTTCTGTGCAGATGCGTCCGAGAGTCTTTCCTTCTGCATCGATCACATACCACTTGCGCTCGATCTCCGAGGGCTTTGCGATGTAAGACGACATTTTTACCTCCTTTGCCTACTCGAATGCGCTTCCTTTGCGCATAGTTTTCGGCGCCTACTCTGATGCCAATGTCTTTGCATCATTTTCAGCACTGCTACATTAACGTGTAACTGCGATCCTTACCTGCAGCGCTAAAAACGCTGGATAAGACAACGCACCGTTCATTTTACATGGAGGTGCGCTGTTTGTCAATCGTTATTTTTCCGGAAACCTCGGGTATTTACACTCTATTCGAATACCTGCGTCATGGGCATCTCTTTTCCGACTGCCCCGAAACAGCTGTTTAAAAGCCTTTCCCTTCCGCCTATCCCGAAGACCGCGCCTATGTCGTGCAGCTTTTCCAGGTCCATCACGAAGATGGAGCGTATGCCCGGCTGTCTCTCCTCGGCAAAGGTGAATATGAATGTGTGGTCGTTGACCTTTATGTAGTCCGCGGGGTTGCTGGCCACCCAGCTTCCGTTCTCGGTCTGCATGGTGTAGGTGTAGTAGTGGTTGGTGTTGTATATGTGGCGCACTTCGTAGTCGCCGTCGCGGTAGGTCCAGACTATCGCGCGGCCCAGCATGTCGTTGGTAAAGCCGTGCAGCGGGGCCGACTTTTCAAACTCGCCTTCTATGCGGCCGAAGAGGAAGTCGCAGTCTACGTCGCGGGCAGACCACTGGGTCCCTATCTGCGACAACAGGACAGTTGCGTTGCCCGTAGCCATATCCACGACCAGATCCACAGCCCGAAGCGGCACTGCCTCTTTTATGATGCTGTGCACCAGGAAGATGACGCCGTCCATGGTAAGCACCTGGCAGTAGGCCTGCTCGTAGGCGAGCCCGTCTTCCACCAGCTGAAGCTTGTTCTTTTCGAGGAAGGTCCACTCCAGCACGTGATCATCTCCGCGGAACTTAAGGCAGCAGCCGGTAAGAGCGTCCGAATCCTCCGGGGTATAGGGCCCTCGGAGCATGGACTTTCTGGCGTCCTCGGGCACTGTTTCGTCTACTATCTTCTGGACCTCCTCTGCGGTCATGTCCAGGTTCCATTTTCTGTGCCAGCGCTTGTCGTTATTGTTCATAGTTTTTATCTATTGCCAAATTGATCATTGGCGCAAATACAATGTGTGATCAATAGGTATTGTTGTTAGATTCAAAAGCATATTTTCCCCGAACTTGGTTGTCAGCATCATTGATAAACCGTCTAGACTGTTAACATACGCCCTGCACCAATCGCTCAAAGTATCAATGTCTTCTTTATCAATACCTTGATAATATGTCAAAAAACATCCAAACACATTATCGTTTGATGTAAACTCCGTAAATTCTCTACCTTTTGCATACAGCACACAAATATAACGATCTTCAAAGCCACCAAAGTCTTCATAAAACATTTTATAGAAAAACTCAGACTTATTATCCCTCTTAATGATCCAAACATCTTTGAATTCTTTACGGCTCCATGTCCTGTAGCAAATATCGTATGTATTCCAGGGGAGATTGTCGGGATCTGCTTTAATAAGCGTGAATGAATCTGACAACTTATTTAAAAACTGTTCGGAATCCAAATGCCCAAATACAAGATCATTCGCGTAATGATCAATCAGTTTTTTAGTCCAGATACCGTCGTCACATGGCTCTGCCTTAAATATTTTTCTGGTATAAAACTGCATGATAAATACTAATTGTTATACACATGAATATTAACCAAATCGTCTGTATAATACCACCCGTAAACATACAAGTACATTCTTGCATTATCTGTTGTAACATAGACTTCATCCAAATCTACATTATTGGTAAGTATTACATCACCAATTGAGACGGTTCCACTCGATAGCCCCAATCCATAAGTTGAACTATAATTAGACTTAGAATAATAAACACATGGATATAAAGATGACCCATTTGTTAACTGAATAGAATTCATCTTATCCTCCTTGCTACAATACCATCATTCTATTTTTACTAGTACTTACCAATCCCCATTATAGCTTTAAATACGATCCATGGTCTGATACTGATGTTGTCAGGTTCAAGAGAACGTTTTCACCATATTCTGCAGTAAGCATAGTGGACATGCCATCTAAAACATTAAGATATATCCTTGCTCTGTTGCTGAGCGAATGCAGGTCTTCACTATTGATGCCCCTGTAATAGTGCAGAAAGTGCGAGAAGATATTTGCATTTGAGTGAAACTGATGGTCTATACCGGCCCCACTATAGAGAATGCACATCGTTTCGTCTTCATAGTCCTGTCTGAATAAGTCATAAAACAATTCAGACCGGTCATCCTTTTTTACTATCCATACATCTCTAAACAGAGCCTTATGCATTAATGTCCTGAAACACATCTCATAAGTGCTGTCAGGAATCATATTCCGGTCTGCTTTCACCAAAGTGAACACATCTGAAAGCTTCCTGAGATACTGATCAGGGGACAGCTCTCCCAGAATAATATCATCCCCATAGTATTCCACCAGCTTCCTGGTCCAGATATCATCATCGCAGGGCTCCCATTGGAGTATAGGTTTAGTCAGGAACTGCATTTACAGAGTCACCTTCAGGAAGGTCTTCTTGCCCTTCTTGAACACTATGCCGTCGCCGAAATCTTCGGGCTTTATTATCATCTTGGGGTCGGTGACCTTTTCACCGTTCATCGTAAGACCGCCCTGCTCTATCGTGCGGAAGCCTTCGCCGTTGGAGGGAACAAGGCCTGCCTGCTTGATGAGAGCCACTACGCCTATGCCTTCAGCAGGAACGCTGACCTGTTTTGTGGGAATGTTGGCGCTGTCCGCTCCGCCGGAGAACGCCGCCCTCGCGGCCTCCTGAGCCTTCGCGGCCTCTTCTTCGCCGTGCACGAGCTTGGTCACTTCAAACGCCAGAACTTCCTTGGCGTGGTTGATCTCCTGATCTTTAAGAGCTCCGAGCCTTCTTACCTCGTCCATGGGCAGGAAGGTGAGCATCCTTAAGCATTTTTCCACGTCAGCGTCCTCGACGTTCCTCCAGTACTGGTAGAAGTCGTAGGGGCTGCACTTGCTGGCATCCAGCCACAGGGCGCCCTTCTGGCTCTTGCCCATCTTGGTGCCGTCGGACTTGGTGAGAAGAGCGAATGTCATGCCGTAATAATCGTCCTTGCCCAGGATCCTTCGTGCAAGGTCCCTTCCGGCCAGGATGTTGCTCCACTGGTCGTTTCCGCCGAACTCGATCTTGCAGTCGTAATCGCGGGCCTGTACGTAGAAATCGTAGGCCTGAAGCAGCATGTAGTTGAACTCGAGGAAGGAAAGGCCTTTCTCCATGCGCTGCTTGAAGCACTCCGCGCGGAGCATGTCGTTGACGGAGAATTTGCTGCCTATGTCCCTGATGAATTCCAGGTAGTTGAGGTTGCGCAGCCAGTCCGCGTTGTTGACGCAGATAGCCTTGCCCGGCTCTGGAGTCTTGCTCTCGCCGCCCTTGCCGAGAACGCCCTCGCCCTGGATGTGCTTCCAGTCCTCGTCGAACTCCAGGAAGCGGTCGAAGAGGCTCTTGAACTTCCTGCCGTTCTCGTCTATCTGCTCCACGGTCATCATGGGGCGCGCGTCGGTGCGGCCCGAAGGATCGCCCAGCATGGTGGTGCCGCCGCCGATGAGGACCACAGGGGTGTGACCGTACTTCTGCATGTACATCATGATGATGACCTGCATGAAGTGGCCCACGTGCAGGCAGTCTGCTGTGGCGTCGAAACCTATGTAGAACTTGACCTTTTCGCGGCCGAGAAGGCTTCTTATACCTTCGTCGTCCGTGGTCTGCTCTATGAAACCGCGCTCTTTGAGCACGTCGTATACGTTATCGAATGTCGAAACGTTGTCTGGGATCTTAAACATTATCTTTCTCCTTGGGTCAAAAAACGACGCTGCCAAAACAGCGCCGCGAAATATACTTTTCCTGCAAAACTATTTTGGACTTTTCTTACTATGTCAATACCCGCTGATGCTTTCGCAGCAGCGGCCTGGATAGGCATAATAGTTTACCGTAAGTACAAAAAAGCTTCTCATAATAAAATTATTCTACTACAGAACGACCGCTTGTCAAGGAAAAAATCACTGCGCGTTCTGTACTACTTTGTTCCGTAGATGCGGTCGCCTGCATCGCCAAGACCCGGCAGAATGTAAGCGTGGTCGTTGAGCTGCCTGTCCTTGGCCGCGATGTAGATATCTACGTCCGGATGGGCCTTCTGGAGCACCTCTATTCCTTCGGGAGCCGCGATGATGCACATGAACTTGATCTGCTTTGCGCCGTGCTGCTTTACGAAATCTATTGCAGCAGCTGCGCTTCCGCCTGTTGCCAGCATCGGGTCTACGATGAAGACCTGGCGCTTGTGGATGTCAGCGGGCAGCTTGCAGTAATACTCTACCGGCAGATGGGTCTCAGGATCCCTGTAGAGACCTATGAAACCTACCTTGGCATTGGGGATCAGGGACAGCATGCCGTCCACGAATCCAAGGCCTGCGCGAAGGATGGGGACTATTGCTACATCTTCGCCGTCGAGCATCTTAAGGGTGCACTTTTCCATAGGTGTCTCCACCTCGACGTCCTTGAGGGGAAGATCTCTTGTGGCTTCGTAAGTCATGAGCGTGGCTATCTCTGTTACGAGCTGGCGGAAATCCTTAGTGGAAGTCTCCTTGCCGCGCAGAAGCGCTGTCTTGTGCTGAATAAGTGGATGATCAAATACGTAAACTTTACCCATGTCTTCCTCCTTAGGTTACATTTCGTCCAGTAATGCTACTCTTCTATCATGACGGCCGTGTTCCTCTTCGGTATCCAGCCAAATGTCAACGAGTTCTATCGCCTGCTGCGGCTCCAGGATGCGGCCGCCGAGGCTTACCATGTTTGCATGGTTGTGCTTTTTAGCCATCTCGGCCATAAACGGCGTGACCAGCTCCGCGCAGCGTATGCCGTGCACTTTGTTAGCGGCGATGCCTATGCCTATGCCGGTACCGCAGAGGACTATGCCCAGATCCGCCTGGCCGGAGACCACGTATTCGGCGCATTTTTTGCCGTATTCGGGGTAATCCACGCGCTCCTCTCCGTAAATGCCAAGGTCTGTGACCTCATAACCTTTTTCCTGCAGATGCTCCACGAGGGGCTGCTTCAAATTGAAGCCGCCGTGGTCGCACGCGATCGCGATCTTCATCTTCTGTCCTCCTCCGACTCTTATTATATTATATCCCGCAGCTTTAAGCATGCGGTTTTCAAGCGAAAACCCCAGCGAACTGCCGCTTTCGGGGGCTGCGGCAAGTATTATGTCCGCGCCCTGCGCGTCTGCTTCCCTGAGCCTTGCGAAGAAGGTCCGGGGCTGCGGGCGGTCTATCACGAAGACCTTCTTTCCGGCCTCAAGCTCTGCCCGGAGCCTCTCCTTTATAGCAGCCTGTATGTCCTCTGTATCGCCCTCGAAGAGCACCATGGGCGCCTTGGGAGCGTAGTGTCTGTATTTCTGCCCGGGGGCTTTGGGCCTGAAAGCCGGGTCCTCTGACGGCTTTTTGAAAAGCGCCGGGTCGTAGGAGACCTCGCAGCCAGTAACTGCTGATATCATCTCCGGCGTTACGAGGCCGGGGCGCAGTATGGCAGGATGCGCAGGATCCGTGAGATCCAGAACGGTGGATTCTATGCCGCCGTCACAGGTATCGCCGCAGATGATGGCGTCTATGCGGCCGTCCAGGTCGTTTTTCACATGCAGCCAGCTGGTGGGGCTGGGCCTTCCCGAAACGTTGGCGCTGGGGCCGCTCACCGCTGTGCCGCAAAGCTCTATGAACTTCAGAGTTGCGGCGCTTTTCGGCATGCGCACGGCCACTGTGCTAAGGCCTCCGGTGGTCTCTTTTGGGAGCTCGGGGCGTTTGGGAAGCACCATGGTAAGGGGCCCGGGCCAGAAGGCTTCGGCCAGCCTTAAGGCTTCCCCCGGGACCTCCGCCGCCACTCTGTACAGATCCTCTGTCTTTGCAATGTGCACTATCAGCGGGTTGTCGGAAGGCCTTCCCTTGGCTGCGTAAGCCTTTTTCGCGGCTTCAGGGTCGAACGCGTCGGCCCCCAGGCCGTAGACTGTTTCCGTGGGGAAAGCCACGAGCCCGCCGCCTTTAAGTATCTCCGCCGCTTTTTGCAGATCCGCATCTTCAGTTGATAACAGTAAAGTCTCTAGCATTTATCTTCTGGTGGCGAAGAACCGTCCCTCTCCACCGCTACTGGTTTCCGAAATCTTTCATCTTTTCGGCCTGCTCGGAGGTGATGAGGGCGTCGATTATCTCGTCCATGTCGCCGTCCATGAAGGCGTCAAGCTTGTATATGGTAAGGCCTATGCGGTGGTCCGTCACCCTTCCCTGCGGGAAATTGTAGGTGCGAATACGCTCGGACCTGTCGCCGCTTCCTACCTGGCCTTTTCTCAGCTCGGACTGTTCGTCGTGCTGCTGCTGCTGGTAGAACGCGTAGAGCCTTGATTTGAGCTCGTTGAAGGCTTTTTCCTTGTTCTTGAGCTGCGATTTTTCATCCTGGCACTGCACCACGACGCCTGTGGGAAGGTGCGTAAGGCGCACCGCCGAGTCCGTCATATTTATGTACTGGCCGCCGTGTCCGGAAGCCCTGTAGGTATCGACCCTGATGTCGTCCCAGCGCAGATCCACGTTTACGTCCTCCACCTCAGGCATTATAGCGACTGTGGCTGCCGAAGTGTGGATGCGGCCGGAGCTTTCGGTCTCGGGCACGCGCTGCACGCGGTGCACTCCGGACTCGTACTTGAGCCTGGAATAAGCGCCCTTTCCTATGATCCTGATGACGCCTTCCTTAACTCCGCCGATACCGGTGTCGTTGATATCCGTAAGCTCCACTTTCCAACCGCGGCGCTCGGAATAGCGCATGTACATGCGCAGAAGATCGCCGGCGAACAGAGCGGCTTCCTCGCCTCCCGTGCCAGCCCTTAGCTCCAAGTATACGTTCTTTTCGTCGTTGGGATCCTTGGGAAGGAGCAGTATCTTAAGCTCCTGCTCGCAGGAAGTAAGCTTTTCGTTTAGTTCCGCGAGCTCTTCCTTGGCCATCTCGCGCATCTCGTCGTCGATGGAGGAATCGTTCAGAAGCTCCAGGGCGGAATCCTTGTCCTCCTGAGCTTTTCTGTACTCGCGGTACTTCAAAACGATGGGCTCCATCTCGCTCATCTCTTTGATATGCTTCTGCCAGCGCGCCTGGTCGGCTATGACCGCCGGATCTGACACGGTGACGCTCAGCTCGTCGTATTTCTGAAGTATAAAATCCAGTTTTTTAAACATAAATATCCTTTAAAGCAGTATATCACAGATGCGCTGGAATTCAAGGTGGCTGTCCTTCTCCATGGCAAGCGCTACGGCAAGCGGATAGTCCACAATGGTGTCGCCTTTTATGCCTATGGCAGCGTTGCTGGCACCCTCGCGGATCAGTTCCACGCAGCGCACTCCGGTGCGGCTGGCAAGGATCCTGTCCCTTGCTGTGGGGCTTCCGCCGCGCTGGATGTAGCCGAGGATGACCTGCTTGGTCTCGCTTCCGAGCTTTTCGCCCAGCACTGCCGCAAGCTCGTCTGTGCTGATGCCCGCGCCTTCAGCCTTGATGATTATAGAATGCTTCTTTCCTCGCGCGAGGCCTGCCTGGAGTTTTTTGACTATGTCGTCCAGGTTAAAGGATTTTTCAGGTATGAGTATGGTCTCGGCGCCGCCGGCAAGACCCGCGTTAAGAGCGATGTCGCCGCAGTTTCTGCCCATTACCTCTATGATAGTGGTGCGGCCGTGCGAGCTGGAAGTATCCCTGATGTTTCCTATGGCCTGGAGCGCTGTATTTACAGCCGTATCGAAGCCTATGGTGAAATCGGTGTACGCAAGGTCGTTGTCGATGGTGCCTGGAAGCCCGAACACAGGCATCCTTGTCATCTCGTACAGCTGCAGAGCGCCCCTTAAGCTTCCGTCACCGCCTATTACGACCAGAGCCTCTATGCCGTGCTTTTTAAGCACCTCGTATCCGTCCAGCGTTCCGTCCGTAGTCTGGAACCTGGCGGACCTTGCGGTCTGAAGTATGGTACCGCCCCTGTGGATTATATCTGCTACCGATGAGACTTTCATGATCTCGTAGTCGTCGTCCAGAAGGCCCTCGTAGCCCTGATGGAAGCCGATGACCTCCATCCCGTAGTAAAGGCAGGCCCTGGTGACCGCCCTAATGCAGGCGTTCATGCCGGGAGCATCGCCTCCGCTTGTAAGTAAACCCACTCTCATAGTTGTCCTCCTTATCTGCCGCGTGCGCCGGACCTGCTAACGCAGGCACTTGTCTCCGAACGCTTCGCGTATCTTTCTGTAGAATTCGTCGCACGGATCGACCCACAGGTCGTAATCCAGCTTGTATTTGTGGCCCGTACTTGCCACCATCACAGCAACCGGCATGTCGCCCAGGTGCTGCTTTGCTATGGACCTGAATTTGCTCAGGCCTTCCGCCTCTTCGTAGCTTTCGGGAATGACTATCTTTACCATCTTGGGCTTGTAGCCGTAATCATCCAGAAGCACCACGCTGTCCGCAAGAAGCTTTGGCGCGCCTTCTTCCTTAAGATCCAGCTTGCCCTTCATGACCACGACGTTGTCCTCCTCGAGGTTCTGCCGGTAGGCTTCGAAAGCCTTGGGGAAGACCACGACTTCTATGGTCCCGAAGAAGTCTTCCACCGTGAGGAAGGCCATCTGCGTGTTCTTCTTGGTGATCATCCGTTTTATCGCGGTTATCAGGCCGCCCATGACCACGCTGGTGCCGCTCTTGATATTATCACTTTTTTCAGGATTTGCAAGCGTTTCCGTGTCCATGGTTATGACTTCGCGGAGCCTGTCCTCCACATCGTTGAGGGGATGGTCCGTGAGGTAGATGCCCAGCATCTCCTTTTCCATGCGCTGAAGGTCCGCCCTGTCGAACTCCGAAGCAGGAGGCATGGTGCGCTTTATCGTAAGGCTGGGGGCCGAATCGCCCATGGCAAACAGGCTCATCTGCCCTTCCAGCGTGTTCTTTGCGGTATTCTGGGCGCTTTCGATGAGGTCGCCCACTGCGGCGAGCTTTTGCGCCTTGTTTCCGGGGAAGCAGTCCAAAGCGCCGGCCTTTACCAGAGATTCCATGGCCATGCGGTTTATCTGGTGCACGTCCATTCCGTCAACGAACTCGAAGATGTCCGAAGGCATCCTTACCTGCCTTGCGCGTATGATCTCCTCCACCATGCCTTCGCCGACGTGCTTTATTCCTAAAAGTCCGTAGCGTATCTTGCCGTTGTCAGTATCGAAATGCTTCTGGCTGCGGTTGACGTCCGGCGGAAGCACTTCTATGCCCATGTCGCTGCAGTTGCGTATGAGGCCGGCGACCGCATCGTTATTAGCCGGGTAGGTCATAAGGCTCGCCATGAACTGCGCCGGGTAGTGGCACTTGAGCCAGGCTGTCTGGTAAGCTACCACAGCGTATGCCGCGGCGTGGCTCTTGTTGAAGGCGTAGGCCGCGAAGCTGGTCATCTCGTCGAATATCTGATTTGCCGCGGCTTCAGGTATGCCGTTCCTGATGCAGCCGGGCACGTCTATGCTTCCGTCCTCGTTGAGCTTGCCGTTTACGAAGTACTCCCTCTCCTTGGCCATTACGTCCGCCTTCTTCTTGGACATGGCGCGGCGCACCAGGTCCGCACGGCCATATGAATAGCCGCCCAGGGCGCGCACGATATCCATTACCTGCTCCTGGTAGACTATGCAGCCGTAGGTCGGCGAAAGTATAGGCTCAAGCTGGGGCACGAGGTACTTGACCTTCTTCGGGTTCTTCTTGCACTCGACGTACTTGGGTATGGAGTCCATCGGACCGGGGCGGTACAGCGAGATACCCGCTATAAGGTCTTCCAGACAGTCCGGCTGGAGATCTTTCATGAAGCTCGTCATCCCGCCTGATTCAAGCTGGAATATGCCCACGGTGTTGCCGCTCGCTATGAGTTTGAAGACGTCCGGGTCGTCGTAGGAGATCTTCTGGAGGTCTATATCCAGGCCCGTGTCCTTTTTTATCATGCGCAGGCAGTCCTGTATGGCTGTGAGGTTCCTAAGGCCCAGGAAGTCCATCTTAAGAAGGCCAAGGTGCTCTATCTCAGTCATGGTGAACTGGGTGGCAAGGCCCTTGTCGGATGCCACAAGAGGCACAACGTCGTCCACCGGTTCGGACGAGATGACGACGCCTGCGGCGTGCGTCCCCACGTTCCTTGACAGGCCCTCCAGTATGCGCGCGGTGTCCACTATATTGTGCACCAGCGGATCCATATCGTAGACGTTCTTAAAGTCCGGGCTCTGGTCCAGGGCCTTATCCAGGGTGATCTTGAGGTCGTCCGGGATCATCTTGGTGATCTCAAGCGATCTTGCAAACGGAAGATCCATCACCCTGGCCACGTCCTTGAAGGCGTTCCTGGCTTTAAGAGTACCGAATGTGGATATCTGCGACACGTTGTCCACGCCGTAGCGGCGCTTGACGTAGTCTATTACTTCCCCGCGGCGCTCTATGCAAAAATCCATGTCTATATCCGGCATGGATACGCGCTCCTTGTTGAGGAAGCGCTCGAATATCAGCTTGAAACGTATCGGGTCTATATCCGTTATCTCCATGGTGTAGGCAACAATGGAACCTGCCGCGGAACCTCTTCCGGGGCCAACCATGATGCCGTTTCCCTTGGCGTAGTTTACAAAATCCCAGACTATGAGAAAGTACCCTACATAGCCCATGTTCTCTATAGTTTCGACCTCATAGCGCATGCGGTCCTTTAGCTCCGCGGAGACTGTGGGCGCGAGGCTTTCCATGTCTTCAGGCGGCAGTTTCGGGTATTCGCGGCCTGCGGACGGGTGGTTCTGGGTGGTGCCGTAGCGGTACTCAAGGCCCGACCAGCAGAGGAACTCGAAGTAGTCGTTTTCGGTATAGCCTTCCGGCACTGGGCACTTAGGTATGTGGTAGGTTCCGAACTCGAAGTCGAAATTGCACTTGTCTGCGATCTCCTGAGTGTTGTCTATGGCTTCCGGAACGTCGCTGAACAGCCTTCGCATCTCATCTTCGGACTTGAGGTAGAACTGGTCGTTAGGAAAACGCAGCCTGTCGGGGTCTGTCATGAGATGCTTTGAACCTATGCAGAGCAGGACGTCGTGAGCCGGAGCGTCCTCCTGGTGTATGTAGTGCGCATCGTTAGTAGCCACCAGCTTGATGCCAAGCTCTTTGGAAAGGCGTCTTAAGCCGCGGTTTACTGCTACTTCAGACTCCAGGCCCTGGTCCTGCATCTCAAGGTAGTAGTCCTCGCCGAAGAGACCTTTATAGAACATAGCAGTCTGTTTCGCGGTCTCGTAGCTGCCCTGGTATTCATCGTCGTTGCGCAGCTCCATCTGTACCTCGCCCTGAAGGCAGGCGGAAAGGCACACGAGGCCTTCGTGATACTTTTCCAGAAGCTCGTGGTCTATGCGGGGCTTGTAGTAGAAGCCTTCCTTATACGCCAAAGACACCATCTTGATCAGGTTCCTGTAGCCGGTGTCGTTCTTTACCAGCAGCACCAGGTGGTAGGACTTGCGGTCCTGGTTGGGGTCCTTGTCGTGACGGCTGCGCCTTGCGACGTAGCACTCGCAGCCTATTATGGGCTTGATGCCGTTCTTTAAGGCTTCCTCGTAGAAGCGCACCGCGCCGAACATGACTCCGTGGTCAGTTATGGCTATGGAGCTCATGCCAAGCTCCTTTACCCGCGCCATGAGCTTATCTATACGGCAGGCACCGTCAAGGAGGCTGTATTCTGTATGTACATGTAAGTGAGTAAATGCCATTTATTATTCCTTTTACAGAGCGAGTTTTCCAAACTCATTCAGTATGGTCTGTATCTGCGTAAAGATCTTCTGCACGCCGCCCTCTTCGTCTGATTCCACGTTCATGGGCATGACAGGGTCGTGCAGGGACTTGCGTATGAGCAGCCATCCCGCGCCGTGGTCCTTGTCGAAGTTAATGCGGACGCCCTCGTAGTTGGGCAGTTCCAGGCTTGCGCCGGGAAGCTCGCCGTTTTTTACGGCTGCCTCCACGCGGTCTAAAACGCCCTGAGCGTATTCCGCGAAATCCGGAGCTTCGATCCTGAAGCGGAACTCTTTCGCCTCCGTCGGGTCCTGCAGACCTTCGAGCAGGGACGAGATAGCTTTGCCCTGCTTCTTGAGCTGGGCCGCCTTTATAACTATGCGTGTGGCCAGGTACGCGCCGTCGTCCAGGAAGTAGTTCTCCTTCATAGCGGCGTGCCCGGAAGTTTCTATAGCAAGCTGGCAGTCAGTTCCCGCGGCGTTGAGTTCCAGCCCTTTGTTGATGACGTTCTTGTATCCTCTTTTAAAGCGCAGGTGTTTAAGCCCTAAGTCTTGTGTCAGGAAGCGCCCGAGTTGTGTGCTGGTGATGCTGTCCGTGACCACTGTTGTACCCGGGTGGCCTTCAGAAGCCAGTATCGCGGCCAGAGCCACTATGCGGTTCCTTGCGATCTCGCGGCCCTGTTCGTCCACGGCGGAGGAGCGGTCCACGTCGGTGTCGAATATTATGCCAAGATCCGCCTTGGCGGCTTTTACTGCCTCGCAGATGCTCTCCATAGCCTGCGGGTTTTCCGGGTTGGGCTGGTGGTTGGGGAACATCCCGTCCGGATCGAGGAACTGGCTGCCGCTGCAGTCGGCGCCGAGGGCTTCAAGAACGTGCGTGGTGTAGAATCCTCCGGCTCCGTTGCCCGCGTCTACCACAACGTGAAGGCCCGCAAGGGGCTTATCCGCCTCCGACGCACCAAGAGCATCGCATATGACGCTGCGCAGGTGCCAGGAATAGTATTCCATCAGGTAATTCGTAAATATATCCGGCCTTGCGGGATCCGCAAACGGCTCCATGGCTTCCGCCAGGCTTATGATCTTTGAGATGTCTGCCTTGTCCAGACCGCCGTCCCTTGTGAAGAACTTAAGACCGTTCCTTTCGTACGGGAGGTGGCTTGCTGTTATCATTACAGAGCCTTCCGGCTCTATCTCTTCGTTTACGGTTGCCATGAACATCGCGGGCGTGGTGGCCATGCCGCAGTCAAGAACTGACGCACCGGCCTTGCCCATTGCCTCGCAGAGCACCTTCTTTATGTGGGGGCCGCTGATGCGCGAATCCATTCCGACGGCTATGCCGAGCCTGCCTGCGGGCTTTCCGGTCTTTTCGGACAGCCAGGCTACAAAACCCCTGGCGAGGTCCGATACGGCCTCATCCGTTAGATTTACAGGTTTTCCGCCCTCCGTAAGCAGCGCGACTCCCCTTATATCAGATCCGTTCTGCAGCGCTTTATAATCCTTCATACGATCCCCCGCAAACGATTTTTACATAACACAAAAACACATCAATGCCTGATATTATATTGTACCTTTTTTCCGCCCGAATATCAATGAAAAAAGGCGCTGCTTCCGCAAAGAAACTGCGCCAAAAAACTTATTATTTTTTTGAAATTTTATCCCCCCGGGGAGCTTATAATCCTTTTCCGGGCATGTTATTATACTGCTGCAAGACTCATTACTCCCGCGCGGACCGCTGCATAAGCTAAGCGCGGGCTGTTCCTTTTTTGGACCATGCGCACAGCGGCGTCTAATGCGTCCCTCTTACGCAGCGTATACCGTGTTCCTGCAGATAAGCGAGCGCCTGAGTTATCACAGGGCATTCCTTTTCCAGATCTTTTCTGAAAGTGCACACGCCGACGTGGCATACCTCGGTACCCACGTTTATGATCCTGTCGAGCTTTTCCTTAAACCCATCATCTATCCCCGCCTCGCAGCCGTTGCAGCGCGCGAAGGCCGTAAGTTCGATGTCGGTATCCCTGTATTGTTCAAAGTGCTTTGTCCTGCTGTTCAAAGCCTTAAGACATCCGGCGCCGCTGCAGACCTCGTTTGCTTTAAGGCAGTTTATTATAGCTATTCTCATGTCAGTCCTCCTGAAGGTTTGAAAAGAACGTTACGTGGAGCTTTCCGCTCTTCGGATGTCTTTCGACAGAACAATCCACCTCATACACTCTGCGTATCAGGTCCTCAGTGATCACATCCTCCGTAGGTCCGTCAGCAACTATCCTGCCATCCTTAAGGACATATACGTAAGTGCAGTACATGAGCGTAAGGTTGAGATCGTGCAGCGCCGCAAGCACGCCTATACCCAGTGATTTGACGACGTCCATGATCTGTATCTGATATTTTATATCCAGATGGTTGGTCGGTTCATCCAAAACCAGCATCTCCACCTGCTGTGCGAGCGTCCTTGCCAGAAGAATACGCTGCTTTTCGCCTCCGGACAGAGTCATGAAGCTCCTGTCCCGAAAATCCAGCATATCCACCTTCTCCAGGGCTTCCCTCGCTATCCGGTAATCCTCCTCGGTATCCTGGGAAAAAGCTTTCTTATGCGGCGCTCTTCCCATCAGCACCATCTCTTCCACAGTGAAATCGAAGGCCAGATTGTTGAACTGGCTCACTACGCCCATGCGCTTCGCGGTATCTTTTACGTGTAGCTGGCGCATATCCGTACCATCTATGGAGATATAACCTGCTGAAGGCCTAAGCACGCGGTAAATACTCTTGAGCAGAGTCGTCTTGCCGCTTCCGTTAGGGCCCAACAGACCCACGAACTCGTTTTCCCTCACCTGCACCGACACCTGTTTGACTATGTCTTTTCTGGAGAGCGATACGACTACATCCTTTGTCTCAAGTCTCATCTGTCCGCCCCTCCGAATCCGTAGGATTTCTTGATCATCATATAGACGAAAATGGGAGCTCCGATGGCTGATGTGATGACGCCTATGGGGATCTCCGAATTTGGTATTATAACGCGGGCCAGGACATCGGTCCAGATAAGGAAGATGCCGCCGGCAAGGGCCGCTATGGGAAGAAGGAACCTGTGGTCCGAACCCACGAAGCCCCTTACTATGTGCGGGATCATAAGACCCACGAATCCCACGATGCCGCAGGTGCAGACCGCAACCGCTGAGAGAAGCGATGTCACTACCATGTATACCCTGCGCCATTTTCCAAGATCGACTCCGAGAGTGATGGCGGCTTCATCTCCTAGCAGGAGCGTGTTCATGGTGCGCAGCTGAGTTATGAAAAACAGCAGCCCCGCCACCATGCATATACCCGGCAGAGCCAGATTGTGCCACCTTGCCGCGGCCATGCTGCCCATGAGCCAGTACGTGACGTTCTTCATGTTCTCAGCGTCCTGTCCTATGTATACGATGATATTCGTAAAGGCTCCGAACAGGCTGCCGACCACGCAGCCGGCAAGCACCAGTTTGGCTGAGGTTATGCGGCCTCCGCCCACGTGCGCAAGGGTCATGACCAACGCCATCGCGCCCAGCGCGCCTGCGAATGCCCAGAACGCCGTACCCATTCCGGCAAGAACGCCGGAGAACAGCGCAGAAGCGCCTATCATGATGGAAAAGGTCGCGCCAAGAGACGCACCGGAGGATATTCCCAGTATATATGGGTCCGCAAGCGGATTCTGGACCGTAGCCTGCATCACTACGCCGCACATCGCCAGAAGTATACCTACTATGGCACCCATCATTACCCTTGGCATCCTGACGTTCCATACTATTTCGTACATGGTGCCTTTGGACGCGAAATCAAGATCGCCTATAAGTATCCCCGTCTCGACGGAACCTATCTTAAAATGTGTGGCGTTGTATATGACTATGCGGTACACATCTCCGAAAGAGATCTTTACCGCGCCTATGGTAACAGCAAGCAGTATTGAAAGGACCAGAGCTATCGCAAAAACGATTATAAGCACCCTTAAAAAAGCGTGCCTGCTGTTAGTGTAGACTTTTGTCTCTGTCTTTTTACTCATTTCACCAAAACGACGGCAGCCGGGCAGATCGCTCTGCGGGGCTGCCGTTTATTAAAGGAGGAGGTTATTTTCCGTACATAAACTCGAACATAGCCTGGACAGAGGGCACCATCCTTATGCCTCCGCCGTAAACGTCAGTGAGGTTTACAGCCATGATCTTGCCGTTTGCAACTGCCGGAACTTCGGCAAGAGCAGCCTGGTCCTTGACGGTAGCTATAGCGGCAGCTTCACACTCAGCGGTGGTCTTGCCTTCCTCTTCCATGTAGTCGACTATGATGACTTCCGGATTGATCTTTACGATATCCTCTACGGAAAGATCTCCGCCGGCGGGAAGACCGTATTCAGCTCCGGCCTTTACTACGAGGTTGCCGGTGAGGGTGTTGCTTCCCCAGCAGTACCAGGTACCGTCCCTGCCCGGTTCGATGATGATGGCTCTGTAGGGGGCTCTGTCGAGGCTGGCGACCTTTTCGTCTACCTTCTTGATCATCTCCTTAGCGTCCGCGATGTACTTGTCGGTCTTGTCCTGGATGTCGAAGATAGCTCCGATATCGGCGATGTCCGCAAGAACAGCATCAAGATCTCTCTTGCCCACGGTGTTGTTGGAGCAGCGGAGTATCATGGTGTTTGTTTTGAGCTTGTGCCACTCGGAAACGTCTCCGAGAGACTTTTCCGCAAACGCGCTTCTCCATCCGAAGATGAAGTCCGGCTCAAGAGCGAGCACGACTTCCTTGGAGGGATAACCCTTTACTGTCAGTTCCTTGCCGGCAGCTTTGAGCGCGTCATACTGTGCCTGAAGATCACTGCGGACAGCTCCGTCCAGGTACGCCATGCCGGCGATGTACTTGTCCAGTCCGAAATAGAGCATGAGCTCGGTCTGGGTCTGGTTGGTGCAGACGACCTTTTCAGGAGTCTTCTCGAATGTCACCTTGATCGGCTCCTTTGCGTAGTTGAAGGTGTCGATGGTAACAGGATAGTGCTTGCTTTCAACAGGCGCATCGTTTGAGCTGTTGTTGGCAGGCGTATCGTTTGCGGGTGTGTTGTTGGCCGGCGTGTTGTTGGCCGGGGTCGTGCCGCCGCAGCCTGCGAATACGCAGATAAGCATTACTGCCGCGAGCACCAGTGCGATAGTTTTTCTGAGCTTCATGTTTTCCTCCTTGCTCTTTCAGAGTCTTCCTGATGCAGGTAATCAAAAACGCTTCCCGTTTCCGCGGAAAGCGTCCCATCTGCTCCATAAACAGGCTGCACGCAAAAATGCTGCCCTTTTACGTATTCAGATGAGGTACTTTCACTGGAAGTTACTCACCGTTCCGTCTGAGCAGGTATCCTGGCTTGGGCTTTCGCGCCCCTGCGCACCTTCTCACCCTTCGGGCAATGGTATGAAGCGCAGGAACTGTTCCGATACAGTGACCTGATCGCGCGGGATTCTCACCCGCTTCCCTATTATCTCCTCTTTTGGGAGAAGCACTCAGACAGCAGTTTTATTTATAATTGATTATACCATGCTAACTACCTACATATCTCACAAACTATGTACGACTTTTTTGTTATGTAAGACAAAGAGATACATACCGTACAGGCTTTAGCTGTCCGCAGCCTTGTCTGCCGCCGCCGAGAAGAGGCTTCTTAACCTTATGGTTATGGCTCCCATGTTCGATATCTCGTCTATCTTGATCTGCGTGTATATGCGGCCTGCGCTCTCCAGTATGGAACGCACCTCGTCCGTGGTTATGGCGTCCACTCCGCAGCCGAACGATACCAGCTGCACCAGGTTTATGTTCTTATCCGCCGGAAGCTGAGATATGTACTTAGCCGCGGCGTAGAGCCTGGCGTGGTAGGTCCACTGGTTGCGCACGTGTACTGCGAAGGGCTTCACCCTGTCGGAAAGGCTGTCTTCTGTTACCACCACGGCTCCGAGCCTGCAGATCAGAGTGTTGATGCCGTGGTTTATCTCCGGATCTACGTGGTAGGGCCGTCCGGCGAGGACTATCACGGGCATATTCTTTTCTTCGGCGGTCTTCAGGTATTCTTCAGCTTTTTCGCGCACGTTCCTGAAGTATTCCGCAAGCGCCGCGTATGCTTTTTCCGAGGCTTTCTTTACCTGCTGCGCCGTCACGGCCTTAAAGTACTTGGGCACTATCTGCCCCATGCGTTTTGCGAACTGCTTGGGATCGGCAAGGCTTATAAAATCGTCTATGAACAGCGTCTTTTGCGGCGCAGCGGTGTTGAGCCTTAAGACCTGAGGGTAGTAGGCCACGACCGGGCAGTTGAAGTGGTTGACGCCCAGACCTTCCTCGGTGTTGTAGCTCATGTTCGGATAGAATATCGCGTCGGGCTGCTCGTCCAGGAGGTATTCCAGGTGGCCGTGCATCAGCTTAGCCGGGTAGCACGCCGTATCCGAAGGTATGGTGTGCTGGCCGCGCAGGTAGAGCTTCCTGTCGGAAAAAGGCGAGGTTATGACGTTAAAGCCAAGATCCGTCCAGAACGTGTGCCAGAAAGGCAGCAGCTCGAAGTTGTTGAGCCCCATGGGAAGCCCTACAGTGAACTTCTTCGGGTCTCTGTAGTTGTCCATGAAGGCGGACAGCAGCTGCAGCTTGTACTGGTACAGGTCGTAGTGCTCCGAGGTATCGGCGCCGCTGACAGGCTTGTCGCAGCGGTTTCCGGCTATAAAGCGCCTGCCGTTTCCGAAGTCGTTTATAGTGAGGCTGCAGTGGTTGCCGCAGCCCTTGCAGGTAGCGGTCTTTACGCTGTGGGTAAAGGCCTTAAGCTCAGCGGAGTTAAGCACCGCTTCGGCACCGTTTCTGGGGAGGTGCTCCATGGAGAACAGCGCAGCTCCGTAAGCGCCCATAAGAGCCGCGAATGCCGGGCGTATGACCTGCGCGCCTATCTCCTGCTCGAAAGCCCTGAGAACAGAATCGTTGAGGAAAGTGCCACCCTGCACCACTATGTTCCTACCTAAAGACTCCGCGCTGGCGCAGCGGATGACCTTGTAGAGAGCGTTCTTCACGACGCTTATCGAAAGCCCCGCGGCAATGTCCTGCACCGTGGCGCCGTCTTTTTGAGCCTGCTTTACGGAACTATTCATGAACACCGTGCAGCGGCTGCCAAGATCCACGGGCTTTTGGGCGAACAGCCCCAGCCTTGCGAACGCCGCAGGTGAATAGCCCAGCGCCCCCGCGAAGGTCTGAAGAAAACTCCCGCAGCCAGAAGAGCAGGCCTCGTTTAAGTATATGCTGTCTATGGCGCCGTTTCTTATCTGGAAGCACTTTATGTCCTGCCCGCCTATGTCCAGGATAAAATCCACGTCCGGGCGGAACTTCTTCGCGGCGGTGTAGTGAGCCACGGTCTCGACTATGCCGTTGGCGATGCCAAAAGCGTTCTTTATGATCTCCTCGCCGTAACCTGTTACCGCGGAGGAGTATATCTGGATGTCCGGGAACTCCCTGTAGAGCTCCTGAAGGTACTTTCTTACAAGAGGCACGGGATTGCCGTTGTTGGGCGCATAGAATGGCCTGAAGAGGTTGCCGTCCGCGTCGGTAAGCAGCAGTTTTACCGTCGTAGAGCCTGCGTCTATTCCAAGGAACATGGGCCCTTGGGGCGCTGCGATCTCTCTGATGCCTTCTGATGCCTTGCGGTGCCTTGCCGTGAACTCCTCATATTCCTGCTCCGATGTGAACAGCGGCCTGCAGGCCACGTAGGCGCTCTTGTGGACGCGGTTCTTAAGTTTATTTATGAGTTCTGCCGTAGTCAGCGTTTCGTTGGCACCTGCCCACGCTGCGCCCATGGCAACGTAGTAGAGCGAGTTTTCAGGGCATTTCCCCTCAGTGCCGAGCACATCGTTGAAGGCTGCCCTAAGCTGCGGGATATATGTCAGCGGCCCGCCAAGGTAGAGCACGTTTCCCTGTATCTCCCTGCCCTGCGCAAGGCCTGCTATGGTCTGGTTGACTACCGCGTAGAATATGCTTGCGGATACGTCCTCCTTGCGGGCGCCCTGGTTCAGCAGGGGCTGCACGTCGGACTTTGCGAACACGCCGCAGCGCGAGGCTATGGTGTAGAGCTTTTCGTGCTTTTCGGCAAGGCCGTTAAGGGCTTCCACCGGAACCTGCATCAAAGACGCCATCTGGTCTATGAAAGCGCCCGTGCCGCCGGCGCAGGTACCGTTCATTCGCATCTCAAAACCGCCGGTGAGGAAGAGGATCTTGGCGTCCTCTCCGCCCAGCTCTATGACAACGTCTGTATCCGGAGCGAGCCTTTTTACAGCTACGCGCTCCGCGTAGACTTCCTGCACGAAAGGAAGGTCTGTGTCGTCCGCAAGGCCCATGCCCGCCGAGCCCGAGACCGCCACGTCAAAACTCTCCCCCGGAAAGCGTTCCGAGACCTTTTCCAAAAGCTCTGTGAGCCTTTCTTCTATCTTCGAAAGGTGGCGCATGTATTCAGCAAACAGCAGGCTGCCGTCTTCTGCCAGGACCATGCACTTAAGGGTTGTGGAGCCGACATCTATTCCGAGCTTTTTCATGCCTTCCCCTCCTGTTCTCTTGCGATGGCCAGCATCAGCTTTATGCGGTTCTCCTGGTTGACCTTGGACGCGCCCGCGTCGTAGTCTACCGGGAATATATTGGCGTTAGGATATAGCTCGCGCAGCCTGTGTATGGTGCCTTTTCCTACGATGTGGTTGGGCAGGCAGCCGAAGGGCTGAGCGCAGATGACGCTATTGTAGCCTTTTTCTATGAGTTCCGCGGTCTCGCCGGGAAGGAGCCACCCCTCACCCATTTTTACGCCGCGGTCTATGATCTTGTCCGCCAGCTCCTTTACTCTGTCGAAGCTGACCGGTTTTACGAATTCGGGATAGGGCTCAAGAGCCTTGATCAAAGCCTCCTCCCACTTGTCGGAGATGCGCCCCGCTATGCGGCCGCCCCAAAGCGCGGCAAAGCCGCCGCCGTAGTACTCGTGGTCTTTTTCCATGTTCGCGAAACAGTACTGGAAGAAGCCAAGCACCCCGGGAACCATGTACTCGCAGCCCTGTGACAGCAGGAACTTTTCAAGGCCGTTATTTCCAAGCGCTGCGTACTTTACGTATATCTCGCCCACTATACCGACCTTGGTGAGGTCCTTTTTCTCGCGCGGGATGTTGTGAAAATCCTCCGCTATAGCGGCGAGGTTTTTCTTCATGGCGCCGCTGGTGAGGCCCTTCCTTGCAGCAAACTGCCTGGTAAGCTCTTCTGTCCATTTGTGGACCACGCGCTCGGTGTCGCCCTTGTTGACCTCGTAAGGCAGAGTCTGGTTCTTGAGAAGAAGCAGCATGTCGCCGTAGATAAGAGCGCGAAGCCCGGTGAGCGCCATGGCCGGCGTGATCTTGAAACCACTGTATTTTTCAAGCGTTCCGAAGCTTATGGAAATGACGGGGATGTACTCCATGCCCATGTTCCTGAGGGCTTTTCTAAGGAGCATGATGTAGTTCGAAGCCCTGCAGCCGCCGCCGGTCTGGAACATGATAAGAGCGCTCTTTTTCGGATCGAAATCCCCGCAGGAAAGCGCGTAGAGCTGCTGCCCCAACGAGCAGATCGCAGGGTAGCACACATCGTTGTGCAGGTACTTAAGACCCGTGTCTATGACCTGCTTTCCTTCGTAGTGCACCACCTTCAGTTTGTAGCCGTAAATGTGGAAGGCAGCCTCGATGAGCTCCATATGTGTAGGGAAGATGTCCGGTGCGATGATCGTATACTCTTCCTTCATCTTTTTCGTGAAATCAGGCGTCATAATAACCTCATGATATATCAATCGTGTAATAATATATAATACCATATTTCAGGAAAATATAAAACGAAAAAAGCAGGCCGTAGGGCCTGCCTTTTCTTAAAGCTTGCGCTTGTATTACTTGTTGACGTAATCCTTCAGAGCTTTTCCAGCCTTGAATACCGGAGCCTTGCTTGCGGGGATCTTTACGACTTCGCCCGGCTTCTGGGGGTTTCTGCCCTCTCTGGACTTGCGGGTCTTTACTTCAAATGCGCCGAAGCCGATGAGCTGGACCTTGCCGCCCTTCTTGAGCTCCTTCTGAATAGCGGTGAGAGCCTCGTTGATGGTAGCCTCGGTATCCTTCTTGGTGAGACCGGTATTAGCTGCTACAGCTGCTACTAATTCAGACTTGTTCATTATGTTCCTCCTAAATATTCAGCTATTTGGTTAGCCTTATTTTATTAAGCTTTCGCTTACGGTTCTATTATATACTATTGTCCGGATATTGCAACCCAAAAAACCCGGAAAACCTTAAAATTTCAAGCTTTTTTTGATTTTGAGATGCCTATTTCACCAGGTGCAGTTTTTTGAGCACACGTGAGAGTTTCCCCAGCTTGGGCATGCTCTCGAGCTCCTCTGCGGTTATGGTCCTGGTGATGAATACCATCAGTACGTAGACAATAACTCCGGCCGCAACACCAGCCAGCGTGGACACGGTGTTGCCCATCTTCGCGTGAACAAGTTTGTAGCCGCCGAACACGCACACGCCCATAACAGCAGCCGCGATGACAGGCTTTATCACCGTCAGGACCACGTCCACCTTGACGTAGGTGTACTTCTTTACCGCCACGTAGTTCAGAGCTGCCGCAACCAGGTATGCAACGGCTGTTCCCACTGCTGCGCCCCTGACATTGATGGAAGGGATCCCGGTGAGCACGAAGGTCACCACAGTCTTGACTATGGCGCCTATGAACAGGTTCCGCACCGGTATGCCCTGCTTTCCTATGCCCTGCAGGACTCCGGTAAGCGAATGGTTGACGGCGAGGAACACCAGGCCTATGGTATAGATCCTAAGACAAGCCGCGGCGTTGTCAAGGCTTGGGGTCTGGGTCGGGTAGAACAGCTGCATTATAGGCCTTGCCAGCGTGAACATACCTACCGCACAGGGAAGCCCCACGGTGAACGCGTAGCGCAGCCCGAGACTGATGTTCTTGCGCACGAAGTCCATGTCGTCGCGCCTGTATGCGTCGGAGATGACAGGAACAAGGCTCAGGCAGATGGCCTGGGTTATTACCTGGATGATATTGATTATAGGCGAAGCCATGCCGGACAACTCGCCGTACATGGTGCGCGCTATCTCGTCCGGATAGCCGAGGCCTAAAAGCCTTCTCTTGACGATGACTGTGTCTATGGTGTTGAGTATCGGAAGTATGCACGAACCGATGGTGGTCGGGATGGCTATGGCCAGAAGATCGTGCATTATGCTGCGCGAGCTCTGCCTGGGCTTTCTGCCGCTGGTCTTTATCTCGCTGAGCATCTTAGGCCTGTTGGCCTGGAAGATGAACATGATGGCTATAAGTCCGAACAGAGCGCCGGCGGAGGCTCCGAAGCTTGCTCCGGCTGCAGCGTGCGCAAGGTCGATCTTTCTTAGGATGAGTGCAAGGCCGAGGCCCAGTCCTACCCTGAAGATCTGCTCTACCAGCTGGGATATTGCAGTTGGCGCCATGTTGCGCTGCCCCTGGAAGAAACCGCGGTAACAGCTGAGAACAGGGCACAGTATAAGCGCCGGCGCCATCGAACGCATTGCGTAGACCGCGTCGGGCTCTTTTTGGATCTGTCCTGTGATAAGAGGCGCAAAGATGAACAGCACAAGGCCCGTGCCCAGCCCCAGAGCCAGCATGACTTTAAACGAGATGCGGAACACCCTGTAGGCTTCGTAGTACTCGCCTGTCGAGCGCCTTTCGGATATCATCTTGGAGATGGCCGTCGGCAGCCCCGAAGACGATATCGTGAGCATGAAGGTATAGACCGGATAAGCGGTCTGGTAGTACCCTATTCCGTCTGCCCCTATGATATTGGTGAGCGGTATCCTGAAGAACAGCCCCAGCACCTTCACCAGTATGCCCGCGGCGCCAAGAAGCACCGCTCCGGCTATAAACGTTTTTTTAGCTCTGTTTTCTTCCATCCTTGACCGGATCTTCTTTCGTGTTTATTTTATGAGGCCTGTCTTGTACGCTTCCAGCAGCAGCTTGAGGTTTTCTATCTCTTTCTGCCTTACGCGGCCTTCGTCTGTGTCTTTGTTGCGTATGCGGTTGGCGGCCGGCTCGTTCTTTACGGGCCTGGTCTCGATATCCAGTTCCTCCGCAACAGCCCTCTCCTTTGAGGTGAACGGCTGGTGCGCCGACAGCAGGAAGCCGTTGGAGTTCTGTACCAGAGTGTACCCGGCTATGCCTGTGGTCTTCTGGTAGGCCTTCGCGAAGCCTCCGTCTATGACTATAAGCCTTCCGCCCGCGTGGATAGGACTGCTGCCTTTTTTTACGGGCATGTGGCCGTTGATTATGATCCCGTTCTCCTTGTCGGCGCCGAACTCCTCCAGGATCTTCTCGATGATATCCGGCCTGTCGTAGAGACTGTAATACGGGTTCTTTTTCTCCACGTGCGTTTCCGGATCGTCCACGAACAGGCGCTCGAAGGTAGTGATGCGCTCTTTGCCGAACATCGGGCTCTTAAAGCCGCACCACAGGTACCAGAACAGGTCTATGCCGCGCTGCTTGTCGCGTCCGCCCTTGCCGAAGTAGCCCGTGCGTATGAGCCTTTCAGCGTAGTCGAACCACTCTTTTCCGCACTTGTATCCGTCCTCAGTGTTGATCGGGTCGAACTCGCCCTCCGGGGTGAGCGGAATGCAGCCGTGGAACATCAGGTTGCCGTTGTACACCTTGTAGAAGCTGCCCTTGTTGAACAGGTAGCGGACGTGCTCCTGAAGGATCTTACTCTCCGCGAACTCCTTTTCGAGGCTCTGCATGACCCTTTCCTCCTCGTCGGTGAGCCTGTACGGATCGTCCGGGTCTATGGTCGGAAAATAGTCGGTGTTGAGCTTGTACTCCTTGCCGTTGATCTTTACGGTGCCCTTCTTGAAGTCTATCGTGTGCAGCAGAAGCAGGGAATCCATCTCGTAGTTCTTGTGCTTCTGGATCAGCTGGCCTTCAAGCTTGAACTGCATGATGGCAGAAGCTCTGGTCATGGGCCTTTCGATCTTGCCATAGTACTTAAGAGCGAATGTCTCGAGCTTTCTTAATGAGATGCCGTATGCGACCTCGAGCGTGTGGATGTTGTCGTACTTGGTGCAGTTGCGCACCACGTTGGTGATGCAGGCGCGGTTTCCCGCGGCGGCACCCATCCACAGGATGTCGTGATTGCCCCACTGTATGTCTACGTTGTTGTACTTCATCAGCTCTTCTATGACTTTCTCCCCGGCGGGGCCTCTGTCGTAGACGTCGCCTATTATGTGGAGCCTGAAGACCGAGATGTAGGAGATAAGGTGCGCCAGGGTGCATATGAGCTCTTCCGCGCAGCCTGTTTCTATGATCGAGTTGATGATGTATTCTTTGTGGCTTACGCTTCCGTAGGAGTCCTCGGCGGGATTGCTGTATAAAAGCTCTTCGACGATGTATGTAAACTTGCCCGGGATGCGCTTTCTGACGTAGGATCTGGTGAACTTGAAGGTGGATACAGCAAGAAGCTTTATGAGCCGGAACAGCGTAGTGCGGTAGAAGTCGTTCCTGTCCTTCATGCCCTCGAGCAGTATCTCGAGCTTTTCTTCGGGGTAGTAGACTATGGTGGCAAGAGTGCGGCGGTCGTCCTCGTCGAGCTCTGTAAAGACCTCGTCTATACGGCGCTTTATGGTACCGGACGCGTTGCGCAGGATGTGCGAGAAGGCCTCGTACTCCGCGTGGATATCGCTCATGAAGTAGTCCGTGCCCTTGGGCAGGTTCTGTATGGACAGCAGATTGATTATCTCCGCGGCCGTTTCGTCTTCCGACTTGTACGTCTTTGCCAGAAGCTTCAGATACTCCATTTTACTCTCGCTGATAGCCATAGAGACCTCCTTTACTGACCATACTATGAACATTATATCATAAGTGCGCAAAGTTTGGCACAGTCTGTGTAATATATTTCGTATTTGTCTTTCACGGATTTTCATAGTATAATGCACTCATGATAAAGATATACCCGTCGACATTCAACGGCACGCTCAAAGCCCCGGCCGCTGTGGCTCATGCCCAGAGGCTGCTTTTCATGGCTTCAGTGCCTGCCGGAAATACGATAATACAGAACGTACCGGACTGCAGCCAGATAGACGCCGCCATCTCCTGTATAAAAGGCTTCGGATGCACCGTCGTAAGGAACGACGACGGCGTCCTTGTCGTGCCCTTCCACAAGAACGATCCGGTAAAGACGGTCTACCTCGATTTTGAGCACAGCTCCACAACAGCAAGGCTTGCCATCACCATGGCAGCGGCTTTTGGCATCAAGGCCGAGTGCACGGCGTCTTCTGATATCGCAAGGCATTCCAACTTCTCGCTCATAAGCCGCATGGCCTTAAGAGGCGTGCGCTTTACCGGCTTTACCCTGCCCTTTACCATGCAGGGAAGGCTCGACCCCGGCGAGTACGTGTTCGAAGGCAACGAGGGCTCGCAGTTCATAAGCTCGCTTCTTATGTCGCTGCCGCTGCTTTCGGCGGACAGCACGATAAAGCTCAGCTCGCCCCTGGTGGATCCGTCTTTTGTGGATCTTACGATAGAGTCCCTCAAAAAGTTCGGCATACGCATAGAAAAGACCGACTACGGCTACTTCGTCCCGGGCAGGCAGTACTACGACTCCCCGGGCCTTATAGACGTGGAGAACGACTGGGGCCTGGCAGCGCTTTGGATAGCTGCCGGAGCCGCCTGCGGAGAAGGCCGCGGGATAGTTACAGTAACTGACCTTCCGGACGTATCGCCCCAGCTCTACAGGAACGTCACCAGGGAGCTTCCGCTGATAACCCAGGACTTTACCGAGCTGGATTTCGACGCTTCGGACTGCCCCAGCCTTGCGACCTTCTACGCCGCGATGGCAGCGGTAAGAGGCGCAACAGTTACGATAACAGGCGTGCCGCAGCTCAAAAACAAGGAGACGGACCGCATGAGGGTCATGAAGGGCATTTGCGAAGCCCTGGGCCAGAAAGCAGAGCTCCTGGATGACGGCCTTAAGATAATCGGCACCGGAAAGCCCGAATACAGCGAGGATACGGTCATAGACTGCGCAGGAGACCCCTGGATATTCATGTCCATGGCTCTTGCCGCCGGAAAGCTCGCAAAGCCTATAGTGCTGAAAGACGAGCACTGCGCCGAAAAACTCAACCGCGGCTTTTTGGACGACTTCAGAAGGCTCGGCGGAAAGTACGAAATAATACCTGACAGTCAGGACTGAACAAATGACAGCGGAAACACTCAAAAAAAAGCTGGACGAGACCGGCTACATATACGACGATACGCTCATCACCACCCTTCTTGTGGCCTTAAAGCTCGGACGCCCTCTTCTTATCGAAGGCGCCGCCGGAGTCGGAAAGACGGAGGTAGCAAAAGTCATGGCCTACGCCCTTGGAAGGGAGCTTGTACGCCTGCAGTGCTACGAAGGCCTGGACGAGAGCAAGGCCATTTACGAATGGAACTACCAGAAGCAGCTGCTCTCCATACAGGTAGGCATGGGCGGCAAGGCCGAAAAAGACGGCGCGGATACAGCCGAGCTCACAAGATCACTGTTCTCCGAGGACTACCTTCTGGAAAGGCCTCTTCTTAAGTCCATACGCTCCGAAAAGCCCGTGGTGCTTCTTATTGACGAGATAGACAAGGCCGACGAAGAGTTCGAAGCCTTCCTTTTGGAGCTTTTGTCTGAACTTCAGGTATCCATACCGGAGATAGGCACGATAAAGGCAAGATCCGTGCCCTTCGTGGTGCTCACCTCCAACCGCGCAAGGCCCCTTTCCGAAGCCTTAAGAAGGCGCTGCGCATACCTCTACATCAAATACCCCGACATCGAAAAAGAAGTCGCTATCATAAAGGCCAAGATGCCAAACGCTGACGACAGGCTGGCGCTTGCCGTGGCTCAGGCCGTGCACGATCTTCGTGAAAACGAGAACATACTCAAAAAGCCTTCCATAGCGGAGACCCTCGACTGGGTAGCCGCCCTGGAAGCTCTGGGCGAGCCGGATCTTACCCCGGAAGTGCTGCAGAAGACTGCGGGCTTCATACTCAAGAACGAAGAGGACATCGCAGAGCTGGGCACAGCGGCCGGCTCCTGCGGGT
Organism: Bacillota bacterium; assembly: GCA_017443515.1. Taxonomy (GTDB): domain Bacteria; phylum Bacillota; class Clostridia; order Peptostreptococcales; family Anaerovoracaceae; genus RUG13409. Next base: position 29,464 of record JAFRXM010000063.1, read on the forward strand.
GCACGGAGCATTCTGACGGCACTGTCTGCGAAGGCCACGGAGCGCCTGGTCACCACTGCGGGCACCATCACCACTGAACCCCGCCATGGACAACAGCATCTACCTCTCCAAAATAGCAGAATTTATACGCCTCCTCTCTGAGGAGGGTTTTTCTGTTGGGACAAAAGAAGCCGAGGACGCCTGCAAAGTCCTGGAGATGACCGGTTTTGAGGACAGGGAGACCGTACGCGCGGCTCTTAAGGCCATATGCGCAAAGTCCCAGGCGGAGCTTTCAGTCTTCGACAGGACCTTCGACCACTTCTTCGTAAGCGCGGAGCAAAAGCTCGCGAACCTGAAAAAGGCCTTAAAAGAGCAGCAGGAGCTAGAGGAGCGCCGCCGCCAGGCCGAGGAAGAGCTCGCCCGCGACAGGCAGTTCCTGCACCCCGACGACGAGATGATAGGCGGCTATGCGGAGCTTCCCGAAGAAGAAAAAGAGCGCCTAAGAAAGCTCCTCGGAAAGTTCAGGGACAACGCAGAGCGCAATCCCAAGCTATACGAGGGTTTTATACGCTCTGTATTCATGAGGTCCATCATGGAGCAGCAGCTTATGATGGAGGATTCGGAGCTGGGCGTTCAGGAACTGGACCCCGAGATAGGCCTTCTTTTCCGCGACATCTCGCAGATAAACGACTCCGAGATGCCCCGCGCCGTTGCCATGATCCAGAGAGTCACCCGCCAGATAAACGGCGAGCTTTCGGCTAAGAAAAAGGCCTCCGCGGCAAGCAAGGGTGCCCTGGATTTCAAGCGCACCATAAGAAAAGGCCTTGAGACGGGCGGAAGCTTCATGCGCCTTAAATACAAGCGCCGCAGGTCAAAACGCCGCAGGCTCGTTCTGCTCTGCGACGTTTCGGGTTCAATGATACAGTTTTCGGAGTTCGCGCTGCGCTTTATAAAGGCTATGTCGGACGTTTCGGAAAGCAGCCAGACCTTCCTCTTTTCGGAGGACATGGTGGAGGTGGATCCCTTCGCCCTGCAGGATATGGACCAGTTCGTAAGCTACGTAAGAAAGACCGGTCTTTACGGCAAGGGAACGGATCTTGGCACCGCCCTGGAAAAGCTCTGCGCCGCAAAGCCCGCCGTCCTTGGGCCTCAGACCACCCTTTTGATAGTCTCCGACGCCAAGACCGTAAAGCTCGATTCCGCCCAGCAGAGCCTTCTGCGCGCCAACCAGCTGGCCGGGGACGTGGTATGGCTCAACCCCATCCCGCAGCGCAAGTGGAGCCGCCTCAAAAGCGTCCAGACCATGTCGCTTCTGTGCCGCATGGTGCCCTGCAGCACCCTTTCCGAGCTTGCCAGGGAGTGCAGAAAGCTGGCGCTGGGTTAGAAGTGTTCCGCCCAGTTTTTAAAGATCTGATCAGCTTCTTCTTTATCTTCCCATTCGCACGAAATACTGCTTGAATACTGCACGTTGTTTTTTACCACGAGACCGGTGATGCTGTACTTTTCGGCTGACCCATCGCTTGCATATGCTTTCGCGCCGTTATATCCGTGAGCATTTGTAAAGGTTTCTACAGTCACAGAACCATCATCGGGAAACCCGCCCATGCCCATGTAGCATATCGCTCCCTTTTTAGGCATTACATAGACAAGGCTGCAGTCTGTCCAGAGCTCGACGCTGATCTTTTCGTCGGGGCTTTTTATTTCATACATACAGTCATAGATGTCCATCCCGCTGACCCCTTTTTCTCTGAGAGTATCTGCAAGTCCGTAAACATATACAGTACACTTTTCATAAGGGAAGTACTGGATCTCGTAGTTTTTCAGGCCGATGTAATCCAGCGCCTTCTGCTGATCGTCAAATATCTTGCCCTTCAGTACTTCACAGTGATTTTCATCTGTGCGGCCCATGCCGTCTTCGTCCAGTTTTACCCAGTCTGCAGTTGTGCCCTCGATCTCCATAGTTTTTTGTATGAGCGCTTCAAGATCAGTCCTCAGCGCGCCGCGCACTTCGCTCTGACTTATGCTAGGCACCTGTACATCAATGTCGATAAAATCGACTTCTACCCCGTCTACGGTCATTGTACGGTTCTTCACCTCGGCTTCTGCCGACCTGTATATGCTGAACGGAGCAGTCAGTATGCCTGTTGCATAAGCCACAGCCCCGCATACAAGCACCACCGATGCTGCAACTACAGCTGCCCTGAACCCTCTGCTGCGTCTTCGGGTCCTGTTTGCCGGAGCGCTGTCTATACCGGGGACAGACTCGGCTATGAGCACGTCATCCGCGTCGCTTAAGGCGCTTAATATCTTTTCGTTTATCATGATTCAAACCCCTCTTTCTCAAGCTGTGTTTTAAGTGTTTTGCGGCAGCGGTGGAGTATCACCCGTACGTTGCTTTCGGAAAGCCGCAGGTCCTCCGCGATCTCACGGACGCTCATGAAGTGCCAGTAGCGCTTCATGAAGACAAGGCGATCCTTTTCATTAAGCCCGGAAAGAAAGCTCCCGATCAGTGCCGAAAAGTCCAGGCGCTCCGCGACACTTTCCGCAAGGTCGTTACCATCGGAAAGATCCGCAAGCTCGTCCAGTGCTTCCGCCACCCTTCCGCCTCCGCGTTTTTCGGCGCTCTGTGCCCGCCACTTATCCAAAGCCAGGTTTCTTACGAGCTTTCCGAGGAACGTCTGCAGCATCTGCGGCTTTGCGGGCGGTATAGCGTTCCACGCGGCAAGAAGAGCGTCGTTTACGCACTCGGCCGCATCTTCGCCGCTTTGCAGGATATTGTCTGCCACCGTATTCAGGTATCTGCCGTATTTAGTTTGCGTCTCCGCCAGAGCGCTTTCGCTGCGCTGCCAGTAGAGTTCTACTATCTTTTCGTCTTCCATCTGATCTCTTCTGTGAAAAGGCCTTTCACTTAAGATACACGAAAACAGCGAGGGGTTTGTTACAACGAGGAAATGATCGTGCCATTTCTTCTGTCGCAAAAGCATAGTAACACAAAAGCGGATCCGATCGGACCCGCTTTTATTATTCTCGAAAAACGGTGGAGAAGAACCGTCCCTCTCCACGGGGATCAGTACTTGCCGAGGGAGCCGGAGAGCTGGTCGTTGGGCTTTTCGGCGAATGTGGTATCCTTTCCGGGCAGGACCGCGTTGAGAACGAGTCCTACTATGGAAGCTACCGCAAGGCCGGAGAGGTGCACGGAACCGATCGCTATGGAGCCGGCTTCGCTGTAGCCGATGCCTATCGCAAGGCCAAGGATCAGGGCTGCTACGATGACGTTGCGGCTCTCCTGGAAGTTGGTCTTGTTCTCTACTACGTTGCGGATACCGACTGCGGAGATCATTCCGTAGAGTATAAGGGATACGCCGCCGATGGTAGCGGACGGCATGGCCTTGATGACCGCAGCGAACTTCGGGCAGAAGCTGAGCACTATGGCGTAGATGGCCGCCAGCCTGATAACGAACGGATCGTAGACCTTGGTGAGGGCCAGGACGCCGGTGTTCTCGCCGTATGTAGTGTTTGCAGGAGCTCCGAACAGAGCCGCGATGGTGGTACCTACGCCGTCGCCGATGAGGGTCCTGTGCAGGCCCGGATCATCGATGAAGTTCTTGCCTACGGTAGAGCCGATAGCGGAGATGTCTCCTACGTGCTCCATCATGGTAGCTACGGCGATAGGAACGATGGTGATGATAGCGCTTACGATCAGGTTGCCGTCAACGCCGCCCTTAAAGAGCCCGAACACAGTGTTCTCCATGGCTACCGGAAGGCCTACCCACTTGGCTTCGGCTACCGGAGTCCAGTCCACGTTGCCGGTGACTGCGGCTACGACATAGGATGCCAGAACACCCAGGAGTATGGGGATGATCTTGATCATGCCCTTGCCCCAGATGTTGCAGACTATTACTACGACTATGGCTACCAGAGCTATCCACCAGTTGTCGTCGCAGTTGTTGATAGCGGACGGCGCGAGGTTGAGGCCTATGGCTATGATTATGGGGCCTGTGACAACAGGCGGGAAGAACTTCATGACTCTGTGGCTTCCTACCGCCTTGCAGATGAGCGCAAGGATGAGGTAGAGAAGTCCGGCGCAGGCAACGCCTACGCACGCGTAGGGCAGAAGCCTGGACAGTTCCGGATTCGGGGAACCGTCAGCAAGCTGGGTCGGCGCGATAGCTGCGTATCCGCCCAGGAACGCGAAGGAAGATCCAAGGAATACAGGGACCTTGCCGCCGGTGACCAGATGGCAGAACAGAGTGGCTATACCCGCGAAGAGCAGTGTTGCCGATACGCTCAGGCCAGTGATGATGGGGACGAGCACGGTGGCGCCGAACATGGCGAACAAATGCTGAAGTCCCAGTACCAGAGTCTTGCCTGTTCCAAGCTCTCTGGCGTTGTAGATAGCTCCGTTTTTCTCACTCATTTTTGATTTCTCCTTTTACTTGGCGTACAGATTGACACACATCTGCCCGTCGAACTCCGTAACGCTGACGGAAACGATCTCGCTTCTTGAGGTAGGCACGTTCTTGCCGACGTAGTCCGCCCTGATGGGAAGCTCGCGGTGTCCTCTGTCTACGAGGACCGCAAGCTGGATCTGGGCAGGCCTTCCGATGGCGCTTACAGCGTCCAGCGCGGCTCTTACCGTGCGGCCGGTGTAGATGACATCGTCGACAAGGACAACGATCTTGTCCTTGACCGGGAAATAGACCTTGGTCTCGTTGATGTGGGGAACGACGTCCTCCTCGGTCAGATCGTCCCTGTAGAGCGTGATATCGAGCTCTCCGACAGGGATCTCAGAACCTTCGATCTCCCTGATGTTCTTTGCGAGTTCCTGCGCAAGAGGCACTCCCCTGCGCCTGATCCCCAGGAACACCAGATCGTCGGAACCTTCGTTCTGCTCCAGGATCTCGTGGGCCATGCGCTTAAGGGCGCGGTGCATAGCTTCTTCGTTCATGAGCTGAGCTTTTGGTTTAAGATCTTTTTCCATAAAAAACCGCCTTGCCTGCCGACAAGACGCCATCTTTTCCGCTCCGGAACGGACGCAGGATATGTATGATCTTGTCGGTCTCTCTGTACCAACTTAAAGATATATTATTACGCCTTGATTGTAGCACCAGGGGCGTTTTTAGTCAACGGCTTTTGACCCTGTAAGGCTCCCTGAACCGTAAAAAATATTTTTTTTGACCCCGTTTTATGTCAACAGTTTTTGGCCTCTTATGTTTGTTCGCGAAAAGTTTTCAACAGGCTGAAAACATCGTAAAGAATTAGGGGTTCCGTCCGTTTTTCAAAAAATTGTAAACGGTCTTTTCACAGATTTCCACCGGGTCCTGTGGAAAACTTTCAGCGCCGAAAACCCTTGCAATTCCAAGGATTTCACGAAAAATAAAGCTTGTCAAGCCACAAGTTTTCCACAGAATTTCTTTTTTGTGGAAACGTCATTTATTTTTTTCAAAAATACTTATTTATTCTTTATTTTTTATGCAGTGAACTAATAAAACGTGATAAAATAGTTCAGGAGAAACACGGGGGTCAAGATGAGACTGAACAAGTATATAGCTCAGGCCGGGGTCGCTTCGAGGCGCGGGGCCGACGAACTCACAAAAGAAGGAAAAGTAACGGTCAACGGCGCCGTGTTAAAGGAGCCTGGCTACGATGTAAAAGACGGCGATCTGGTGTGCGTCAACGGAAAGCCGGTCAGCGCAGCCGAAAAGCTCTGCTACTACGCGCTTAACAAGCCGGAGGGCTTCGTAACAACGACCAGCGATGAAAAAGGCCGCCCCACCGTGCTGTCGCTCATGTCGGACGTGGAGGCGCGGGTCTTCCCCGTGGGCAGGCTCGACTACCAGACCTCAGGGCTTCTTATAATGACCAACGACGGAAGCCTGGCCAACAGGATCGCTCACCCCAGGGCGGAACTGAAGAAGACCTACCTCGCAAGGCTCAACGGGATCCTTACCAGGGAGCAGCTGCGCATGCTCCGCAGCGGAGTTGTGATAGACATCCCTGTCTACGGCAAGGGTTCGGAGAAAGGCACAAAGAAGTACATGACCAGGCCCGCTGAGGTGGAGATAGTATCCGAAAAATCTGGGGAATGCGTCATTCAGATAAGCATATCGGAGGGCAAGAACCGGCAGATACGCAAAATGGTGCAGGCTGTAGGCCTTAAGGTGCTTGCTCTGGAGCGCATCGCGATCGGAAACATACAGCTGGGGCGCACAAGACCCGGCACCTACAGAAAACTCAGCGCCGCAGAAATAGAGTATCTTAGGAACTGCTGATGCGTTCCGAGGATACATGATATAATTAAAATGATCCAGGAGGTAAAGGATATGGCAAACAAATACGCAGGAACACAGACAGAAAAGAACCTCTGGGAGGCCTTTGCAGGAGAATCCCAGGCGAGAAACAAGTACACCTATTTTGCATCGAAGGCCAAGAAGGAAGGCTACGAACAGATCTCCGACATCTTCACAAAGACCGCGGCTAACGAAAAGGAGCACGCCGAGCTTTGGTTCAAGGAACTGGGCGGCATAGGCAATACCGCGGAGAACCTCGCGGCAGCAGCCGACGGCGAGAACTACGAGTGGACAGACATGTACGAGGGCTTTGCGAAGACCGCGGACGCTGAAGGCTTCCCCGAGCTTGCCGCAAAGTTCAGAGGCGTTGCCGCGATCGAAAAGAGCCACGAGGAACGCTACAGGGCTCTGCTGCACAACGTGGAGACTGCGCAGGTGTTCGAGCGCTCCGAAGTAAAGGTCTGGGAGTGCCGCAACTGCGGGCACATAATGGTCGGTACCAAAGCTCCCGAAGAATGCCCCGTCTGCGCCCACGCAAGAAGCTACTTCGAGCTCAGAGCAGAGAACTACTAGATCAAAAAAATGTAAAAGCGGGGTCTGACCCCGCTTTTTTTCACAGTTTTGCGTTGTCGACTTCGTGGTCGGGGAAGGTGTAGCCCTGCGCGATGACCGCTTCGCGGGCTTCGTTCGCCACTTTCGGGTAGTGATCCTTTATGTAGCGTATGGCCTGGTGTATCCTGTGGCCTGCCTCGATCTTGTCGGTAGCATATTCGATCATGTACGACACGATTATGAGAGCAAAGCCCAGAACTATCTCGTAGACAGACATCGCGAACACCATGCTGGCAGGCTTTATTCCGGAGTACGCCACAGCGCTCACTATCCAGGCCAGTATCGGCAGGAATATGGTCTCAAGACCCAGTATCTTGACCTCGCGTGCACCCTCGTGCGTAAACGGAACTCCGTGCTGGATCGAATGCCGGAAGAATTTCGACACGAAGAAATAGTGCACCGCAAGCACAACGCCTTCGGCAAGCTCCGCCACAACCGGCGCCACGGCTTCCCGCGCCATTTCTCCCTCAGCCGAAAGTTCGGAAAACTCGTGAATGCAGGACAGAATGATATAGCAGCCGTACAGGCAGACTATTATGGACGCTATGAGCATCACTATCGCAAGCGTCCGCAGTTTCTTTAAAGTCGGTATATTCAGATTGATCTTCGGCACTTTCTCCGCCCCCTATACAGGCATGGTGAGCTGATCCGGGACCGGCTCCTCAAAATCTTCGTCCTCAAGGACAAGGCTGTCGGCGTCCTCTATCTCCGGAAGCTCCGAAAGCGATTCGAAGCCGAAAAGCTCCAGGAACTGCCTGGTGGTGCCGTAAAGATAAGGCCTTCCTACTCCGTCGCTGCGGCCGAGCTCTTTTATGAGCCCCCTCTTCATGAGGCTCTCGAGAACTCTGTCGGAGCGTATGCCGCGTATGGCGTCTATCTGGCTCTTGGTGACTGGCTGCTTGTAAGCTATGATGGCGAGCACCTCCAGCGAGGACTGCGATAGCTTCTTTTCCCTTACCGGAGTGCACAGTATGCGTATGTAGTCGTCGTTTTCCGGGTTGGTGCACAGCTGGAAAGCCTTGTCCATCTCGCGCACGCAAAGGCCGCTGCCCCTCTCCTCGTAATCCGCGGCGAGCTCCCTGAAGATCTTAACTATGTCCGCGGTGGGCATCTCGAACAGCTCGGCGGCTGTCTTCGCCTCAAGAGGTTCTCCCATGACGAACATCAGGGATTCCAGAACCGATTTGATCTTTTCCTTAGTCATTTGCCTCTCCTTGCTCGATGCGGGTCACCGTTATATCTCCGTAGCGCTTCTTCTGCTCTGCCTTCACGGCGTGCTGCTTTAGCAGCTCCAGCAGCGACATGAACGTTATCACCCTGTTGAACGGGGAATCGTCGTCCTTTATCATCTCGGAGAACTTCATGGTCTTTCTGGTCCTGAAGAACTCTGTCATCTGCATCACCCTCGTCTCCATGGACATGCGGGCGCGCTCTATCCTCTCGTAGGTGCGGTGCATCTCCTCGAGGCGCTGTTTCCTGTGCAGGAACGCCATAAACGCCGCTGCGAAGCTCTCAAGGCTTCCCGAAAGGATCTCTTCCGGCTCGCCCATGTAGGGCGAAAGGTCTTCGGCGGGTTTTGAGTGGATGTGGCTGGTGATCTCTTTCTGCTCTTTGAGGAACTCCGCCATCTCCTTGAACTGCTTGTACTCCAGGATGCGGGCCACCAGGCGGCTGCGCGGGTCTTCGGGTTCTTCTTCTCCGGGCGTTGCGTTTTCCTGCGGGAGCAGCATGCGCGACTTGATCTCGATCAGCTCCGCGGCCATCACCATGAACTCCTGCGCCACTTCAACATCGTGAGTCTTGGCCTCACGTATGTATTCCATGTATTGAGCTGTGATCTCCGAGACTTTTATATCGTAGACGCTCATCCGGTTCTGCTCTATCAGATAGACCAGAAGATCGAACGGCCCCTCAAAAGCCTGGAGCTTTACCTTGTAGACCATTATAGCTGTTCCTTGAATTCAGTGCTGTAGCCGTTGCGCTGCAGCCAGTTTCTTATCTCAGACATCCTGCTGTAGACCGCTTCAGGATATGCTTTGTTGTAATCTCCGCCGGGCGTGACATAGGCGGCGCCCATGTTGTAGGCGGCAAGCCCCGCGGTTATATCGCCCCTGAAGGAGCGTATCAGCGATTCCATGAACTCAGTGCCGTACTCTATGTTTATGTGCGGATCCAGCAGCATCTCGGTGGTGTAGCCTTTGAGCCTGGCGTACTTTATGAGGGCCTGCATGAGGCCTGTAGCGCCGACGCTGTTGGTTATGGACGGCCTGAAGCGGCTCTCGACCATTATAATGCCGGAAATGAGCTCGGGGCTCATGTATTTGTGCTGCCCCGCTGTGTGGCGTATGTAGAACTCTATATCCGCAGCCTCTTCCTCGGAAAGGTTGCGGTTCACGGACATGATGTATTTCGTCATGCCTTCTATATAGGACGGATTGGTGTCCCTGTCAGCCCACTGCTCGGCGCTGACGGACGCATCGGTGCTGAGGTAAAGGCCGCGGCCCTCCCTGTAGCAGGCGTCTATTCCGAGGCTGTTCTTAATGAAGCTCAAAGAGCCGTAATACACACCGGAATCGCTGAGGAGTATATCGTCTGTCTCGTCAAGCACCCAGCCTCGGAGGTCCTTATAGCCGTAATTGCCCGACAGACCTTTGAACTCGTGATCCACGCGCACTGCCTCGAGCGCGGGGACTACTGCGTCAAAGCGCCCGGGAAGATCCGGAGCGGCAATGGCGGAGTCCTCCCATCCGGCTTCTTCGGCAGGCTCTTCGGGGAGCACCACAAGGCTGTTTCTTACCGCTATCCCTACGGGTTGCTCGTCGGGGTCGGACACAGTCTGTTCCTGCGCCCTGGCTGCGACTTCCTCCTGGTATTCAAGAGCGCTTACGTCCAGAGGCAGATAGACCGTACCGCAGGCAAGAACCACGGGATCAGCGAGGGTCCAGTTGTTTATGTGGGCTCCGTTGAGGTATATCTCCTGGCTCAGATACTCTGCGTCGGCGCTGTATACTATCTGAGGATCCACGGATTCTTCTTCCTGGTAAGGGACAAGCATGGCTGCAGAAAAAAGTACGCTGCAGACCGCGACCACCAGTATGCTCCTTATAAGATTTTTGAAAAATCTCTTCATAGTTTAGCCAGAACGTCTATGATCCTTTCGCAGGCTTTTCCGTCGCCGTAAAGAGTGCGCAAAGGCGCGGCGGCGCGGCAGTTCTCGTTATCCGAAAGCATCTTTCCGACTGTTTCGTATACGCTCTGTTCGTCCACTCCGGCCATTACCGCAGTTCCGCTGTTTATCGCCTCGAAGCGCTCTGTTTCGTTCCTTATGACTGCCACAGGCTTTCCGAGCGCCGGAGCCTCCTCCTGAAGTCCGCCGGAATCCGTTACCAGAAGGCAGCTGCGCGCCAGAAGGGCTATCATGTCCGCGTAGACCAGCGGTTCGGCAAGTATGATATTGTCCGCCCCCTGCAGCTGCTTTGCAGCGCTTCTTACGCAGGGGTTCGGATGCACTGGATACACCACGCACACATCGGGATGCTCTGATGCCACCCTTTTAACCGCTGCAAATATCTGCTGCATGTTGCGCCCGAGGTTCTCTCTGCGGTGGCAGGTAAGAACTGCGATGCGCTTGCTCTCCAGCCGGCTCAGCGGTATACGCTCCCCGCCAAGGGCGGTAAGGACCGTCTCTTCGGGAAGGCGTGAACGTATCATATTCAAGGCATCTATAGCCGTATTTCCTGTAACATATATGCGCGAAGGATCTATGCCTTCGGCTATGAGCGCGGCTCTGTTCTCCTCCGTTGGGGCGAAGTGCAGCTCCGCTATGCGCGCTGTAAGGCGCCTGTCCATCTCCTCGGGAAACGGCGAGTATTTATTGCCGGTCCGAAGACCCGCTTCCACGTGGCCCACTGGTATGTGGTTGTAGAATGCCGCAAGAGACGCCGCAAAACTTGTGGTGGTATCCCCGTGCACCAGGACCAGGTCGGGCCTGCGCTCTTTGAGGACCCTGTCCATGCCCAGAAGTATCGAGGATGCAGTCTGCGCAAGGGAAAGATCCTCCTGCATGATGTTCAGATCGACATCCGCCTTAAGGCCGAAAAGCTCCAGGACCTGGTCCATGAGCTCCCTGTGCTGGGCCGTTACGCATACACAGCATTCAAAACGCCCGTCGCTGCCCAAAGCAAGTGCGAGGGGCGCCATTTTTATCGCTTCGGGACGCGTCCCGAACACCGTCATTATCTTCATACGCCGAGAACGTCTATCTGAAGCCCGGCCTCTTTGGCCATATCCTGTGCGAGCTGGTCCGGGTAGGATTCCCTTATGACGACCCTTTTGATGCCTGCGTTGATAAGCATCTTGGTGCATATGATGCAGGGCTGGGTGGTGCAGTAGAGAGTGGCGCCTTCTATGGACTGTCCAAGGCACGCAGCCTGGATTATGGCGTTCTGCTCGGCGTGAAGCCCGCGGCAAAGCTCGTGCCTCTGGCCGGAGGGCACACCCATCTGTTCGCGCAGGCACCCTGTTTCGCTGCAGTGCGAAATGCCCCTGGGCACGCCGTTGTAGCCCGTTGCCATGACTCTGTTGTCCTTGACGATGACAGCGCCTACGCCGCGCCTTATGCAGGTGGAGCGCTTTCTTGCCAGCTCCGCCATCTCCATAAAATACTCGTCCCAGCTGGGTCTGCTCTTTTCCATAAGATGCTCCTAGTAAAAGACCTCATCCAGCCACAGACCGCCTGCCGGCGCTATTATCCCGGCGTTTGCCCTGTCTTTGGATGCGATGATATATTCAAGATCTTCCGGGCGCCTTTTTCCAAGGCCTACCTCCACGAGGGTCCCGGTGATTATCCTTACCATGTTGTATAAAAAGCCGCTGCCTTCGATGCGCATCTCCATCTCCGCCGGATCTTCTAAAGACCTTGTAAGATCAAGGCTGAAGACCTCGCGGACTGTGCTTTCGCGGGGCGTTCCCCCGGCGCTCTGGAAACACGCAAAATCTTTCTCCCCAACTATGTACGGGCAGGCCGCGCGCATAGCCTCAAAGTCCAGAGGCGGCAGCACCTGCCAGCGGTAGTGCTTTAGGAATATGTCGGGAAGCTTCGCATTCCTGATGCGGTAGATATATCGCTTTCCCTTAGCGTCGAAGCGCGCGTGGAAGCCTTCGGGCATCTCCTGTGCCGCGACGACTTCTATATCGCTTAAGCCCTCTATGCGGTCGTCCGCCAGAGCCGTGTTGAAGACCCTCGGTATCTTGTCCGTCGGCACTCCAAGCTCCGTCCTTAAGGTGGCGCGCTGGCCGTTGGCGTGCACTCCGGCATCCGTGCGGCTGGCGCCTTCGAGGACCACAGGCGTGTGGAAATATTCGCTGAAGGTCTCCTCCATGCGTCCGCACACTGTCCTGATGCCCGGCTGCCTCGCCCACCCGTGGTAGGCCGAACCGTCGTACCTGATGGTAAGAAGAAGGTTCCTCATGCGGATATTATCTGAATTCTCCGACGTTTTCGAAGCCGGACAGGAACACGTACCTGGCGTCCACGGTGAACACTCCGCAGCCGCCCTGGTAATTGAACGACATGTAGCCGTTGCTTACCGCCAGCACCGGGCATTCTTCCGTCTCAGCGGCCAGCTGAATGGCGCCCGCGGTACCTATTATGCCCCAGTATCTGCCCTTCTGGACCACGGCTATTCCGCTGCTGAAGGCTCCGGAGTTCTCAGGGTCTTCTATCTGAGCGGTCTTAAGAGCCGCAACGCTGTCGAACTGGTGGGCTATGACTGTCACGCCCTGCTCGTTTATGAAGCCCCAGGCTGTACCGTCGTAGACCGCTGCAAGTCCTTCGGAGAACGGCAGCGCCTTCTTGTACTTGAGCTCTATGACGGTGTTTCCGTCCTTATCCGTATAGCCCCAGAAACCGTTCTGGTCGCAGATCAGGTATAGATCCCCGTCGCAGTGCAGCACCTTGAGGTAACTGCAGGGCAGAACTACGGATCCGCTGTCGTTTGCAAGGCCGTATAAGCCTTCTGTGCTGCTTATGACTATGCGCATGTTCTCGTCGAAACCGTTTACGGAAACATCTATGCCCTGCGGGAAACCTGCAAGTACAGCGCCGGTGGGATCGATGATGTAGGCCATCTCCTGGACGGAAGTCTTTCCGGCTTCAGCCAGAGCCTTGTTGGTGATGCGCATCACGGCCGCCTTGCCACCTGCAAACGGCGTGGCTACCGCAAGGTAGTTCTTCTTCTGGTAGTTTATACCCTTGGTAGTGGGCAGATCGCTGATGTTGAACGCGGTCTTGCCCTCTTCGTTGATGTAGGTCATGGTCTGGTCCGCATCCACGTCCAGAGCCACGTTTATAAGGCCGCTGCCGGCTTTTCCGACGTAGGTGAAGTTGTGCTTGTCCAGGGTGGACCAGAGAACCTTGCCGCTGCGGTCTAAGATAGAGTAGTCACCGTAGGGATCCGTAACGGTGGCAATATCGCCGTTGAACGCGGAGACGCTCCTGTAGGTGGGTTCTACCACCCACTTACCTGTAAGATCGGTGTAACCCCAAAGAGCCTTTTCCTTATCCAGCGCAGGAGCAAGCAGAGTGCTGTCCCCCACCTCGGCCTTTACCAGCTGAAGCACGGACTTGTACTCCATCTTTTCCTCGAGCGTCATGTCGTCGTAGGTCTTTACAGGCTCCACGATCTCGGGCTCTTTGATCTCGTTTCCGGGCACCGTGGTGGTGCTCAGCTTTACCGTGCAGGAACACAATCCCGCGAGCATCACCAGTGCCAGCAATAATGTGATTATCTTCTTCATACGTTATACCTTACTTTACTGGTTTCCAGGACGATTTCAGACCGACTATCTGATTGAATACCGGAGCGCCTTCCCTGGAAAGGACGCTGTCGGCTATATAGTACCCGCTCCTGAAGAACTGGAACCTTTCGCCTGCCCTGGCTTCCTTTACGGAAGGTTCGGCGAAGGCCTTAAGCTCCGTCCTGGAGTTGGGATCGAATTCGTTTCTTCCTGTCTCCTCGCTGGGATAGGCCAGATAGCCGTATTCCCTTACGGGGACTTCCACCGCGGTGCCTGCGTCCACCCAGTGGATGGTGCCCTTTACCTTGCGCGCGTCGGCTCCCGGAGTGCCGCTCTTGGTGTCCGGGTCGTAGGTGCACAGGACTTCTGTGACGTTTCCTGCTTCGTCTTTTACTACGCCGGTGCATGTGACGAAATACGCTCCCTTAAGGCGCACTTCGTTGCCCGGGAAGAGCCTGAAGTACTTCTTTGCGGGGATCTCCATGAAATCATCGCTTTCTATGTACAGGTTTCCGGAGAACGGCACCTCGCGGCTGCCCAGCTCCGGCACGTTCGCGTTGTTTTCTATGGTGCACATCTCTGTGCGGCCTTCGGGCCAGTTGGTGATGGTAAGCTTTATCGGCCTTGAGATGACGAAGCGGCTCTCCACCTTGTCCTTGAGGTCGTCCCTTACGAAGAACTCGAGCTGGCTCATGTCTATGAGGCTGTTGGCCTTCGCCACACCTATGGCGTCGCAGAAGGTGCGTATGGCCTCGGGGGTGTAGCCCCTGCGGCGCATTCCGGCTATGGTGCACAGTCTGGGATCGTCCCAGCCCTCCACAAGGCCTTCTTCAACAAGCTTTTTGATGTTGCGCTTGCTCATTATCGTGTTGGACAGGTTGAGCTTGGCGAACTCGATCTGCTGCGGGGGTTCCGGCCAGTCGAGACTGGCAAGGACCCAGTCGTAGAACGGCCTGTGATCCTCGAACTCCAGGGTGCAAAGAGAATGCGTGATGCCCTCTATGGCGTCCTCCAGTGGGTGCGCGAAATCGTACATCGGGTAGATGCACCATTTGTCGCCTGTGTGCTGGTGCCTTACGTGCAGGACACGGTAGATGACGGGGTCCCTCATGTTCATGTTGGGGGAAGCCATGTCTATCTTGGCGCGTATGCACATCTCTCCATCGCCGTATTTGCCGGCCTTCATGTCCTCGAATATGGCAAGTGATTCCTCAGGGCTGCGGTCTCTGTTTCTGTCGTTGGTACCAGGTTCCGTAAGAGTTCCGCGGGTGGCGCGCTGCTCTTCCTGGGTCATGTCCGAGGCGTAGGCCAGGCCCTTTTTGATGAGGGTGCAGGCGCACTCGTACATCTTGTCGAAGTAGTCGGAGGCGTGGTTGAGGTTGGCCCAGGTAAAACCGAGCCACCGAACGTCTTCTTCTATGGAACCGACGAATTCGTCGTCTTCCTTTACGGGGTTGGTGTCATCGTAGCGGAGGTTGCAGGTGCCGCCGTATTTCAGCGCTGTTCCGAAGTTGAGGCATATGGACTTTGCGTGGCCCACATGCAGGTAGCCGTTGGGTTCCGGCGGGAAACGCGTGATGATCGGGTGCGAATATTTGCCCTCTGCCAGATCTTTTTCAATTATATCGTGAATAAAATTGCCTTCCATTTGCTATACTCCCCGTGGTGGATATAATGATCCACCTTAACTTATATTTTGACTACTTATTATAACCCATGCAGAGAATATATGCAAATGAAAATAATTTTTAGCCCATTTTGCAAAAAACGCTTGATTTTTTACGCCGGATTTGCTAAAAAATATAGTTGTACAGCACCGGGAGGCCATTATGACAATAGATGTTATAGATGCAAAGATACTGGAAGTGCTCCAGGAGAACGCAAGGATATCGTATTCCGAGCTCTCAAAGAGGATAAATCTGTCCCTTTCGGCCGTCAGCGACAGGCTCAAGAAGATGGAAGCCAGCGGCCTTATCAGCAGCTACACCACCATCCTGGATCCGGCTGCGCTCGACAGGCAGCTGCAGGCATACATGATGGTCAACGTGGACAGCAGCGGGAATATCGACGACCTGCTGACCGTGATCAACGATGCCGACGAGGTGCTTGAGGCACATTTCGTAGCCGGGGATTTCGACTACATGCTCAAGATCGCCACCAGGAACACCGCTACCCTTGCGGACCTCGTCAACCGCATCAAAGCCGTAAAAAGCGTAAAGCGCACCGAGACCACGATAATACTCACCGACCTCAAACAGCGCTACAGCGTCCCCCCTGTCGCCAACCGGCAGTGAAAACTGGGGACGGTTCTCGTTTTCATTTTGGTGTTTATTTACATTTTATAAGCCGCAGAGCAGTTCCATCTCGGTCCGGAGCTGCTCTTTTTATATATGCGCAGAAAAAACAGCACCCGGGATCCCGGATGCTGCATGATGTCAAATTCCAATATTTTCTAAAATGAAAACGAGAACCGTCCCCAGTTTTCACTTCTTCGACTTGCGGCCTTTTGCGTTCTGCTCGCGCTGCTTGGCTGCGAGTTTTTCTGCTTCTTCCTTAGCCTTGGATCTGTTCCTGACGGACCTTGGAATGGCTCCGCCGTGAGCTTTTACGGATCCGGGGCCCTTGACGGAGTAAACGCTCGCCTTGTGGGCCGCGGCCATCTCAGCCTCTATCCTGGCAGCTGCGGCATCCAGCTCGGCCTGCCTTGCGGCCTCGGCCTTGGCGCGCTCTGCGTTTGCCTTGTCGACGGCCTTCTGAGCCTTGGCGCGCTCCTTCTCGCAGTAAGCCTTAGCCTCTTCCAGGCTGATGTTCTTCTGCTTTGCGATCTTGTACGGGTTGAGCTTCTTAGCCTCAGCAAGCGCCAGATTGACATCTGTCTTTGCCATCTGGGCCTTGGTGTCGCGCTGGGTCATGAAGATCATCAGCACGATCATGCCCACCATCAGCACCATGCTGATAGTGCTGTCTGTCCTGAGGTTTCTGGTCTTGAATGTGGTGGTGAAGCTCTCCGAGGTGGTGTTGCCGGAGGTGGAAACTATTCCGGGCTCCACAGCAACGGTATACTCGGTGTCGGACTCAAGCGTGTCCTTTACAACTATCCACAGTTCCTTGGGGTACTTGTCGGAGTGCGCTATCGTAAAATCGTACGCTTTGCCCTCGGCGTTCTTTATGGTGATCTTTCCGGTGTTTATGGCATCCTTGGACTCGTCCCCTACCATGTCTTCTGAGAACTTGAGCTTGATAGCCATGTTAGCCGGCTGCCTGCCCTTGGCGCCGTCCTTGGGTGTAACGCCTGTTATTTCAAGCCCTGCCGCAAATGCTGGCATGACCGCTAAGCATATTACCAATACTGCTGCCGCTAAAACTGCGGTAAACCTTTTCATTTGATATCCTCCGATAGTTGTTTTTTATTGCGAAGCCCTCTGAAAAAGGACTTAAGTATCTGGCTGCATTCTTCCTGAAGGACCCCCACCGTAAGCTCCACCTGGTGGTTGAGCCTGCTGTCCGTGGTGATGTTCGAAAGCGATACGCACGCCCCCGCCTTGGGATCCGGAGTGCCTATGTAGAGCTTTTCTATCCTGGCCAGGACTATCGCCCCGGCGCACATGCTGCACGGCTCTGCCGTAACGTACATGCTGCAGCCCGGAAGCCTCCAGCCGCCCAAAGCCGCCGCTGCCTGCCTTATTGCGTTGATCTCGGCGTGGCAGGTAGGGTCCTTGTCGCCTTCTGTGCTGTTTCGGCCCCGGCCTATGATGCGGCCGTCCTTTACTATGACCGCCCCGACAGGCACCTCGCCGGCCTCATAAGCCTCTCTGGCCAGAGCCAGAGCTTCCTTCATGAAGTCCTCAGGCATAGTCTCCTCCAAAATGCACCGTATATATTAACATAAAAACACTTGACTTCGCAAGCATTTTAGTGGATAATATTAAAGCTGTTCGAAAACAGCAAAAAACGCCATATGCCCTCATAGTTAAACGGATATAACGGAGGTTTCCTAAACCTTTGTTCGTGGTTCGATTCCGCGTGGGGGTACCACTATTTTCCATTTTTGGCCTCTCGGAACAAAGTTCCGGGAGGC
>JAFRXM010000064.1 GCA_017443515.1 Bacillota bacterium
CCCCCGAAGCCAAACGCAACAGGCTCCTTCTTGCTATCGCGCTGGTCTGCGTAGCCGCGATAGTGATACTTTTCCTTTCCGGTCTTAAGTAAGGAGGCGTTGTTATGAGATATAACTCCAAATCGATGTTCATGCTCAACAGGGACATGCTGAAGCGCGACCTGTTTTTCTTCCTTGGAGTGACTATTGTGCTTGACATAGTAGTAATTGCCACCAGGGGCAGCCGCGAGAGTCTCACCCTGGGGCTGCTCCTGACCGCAGCTGCGGCAATAGCGCTGGTACTGTTTTTTGTCATCACAAAACCAAAAAGGCTGATCCCGGACGCGCTGTTAGACGCAGCGGAATCGTTCGAATACGTCATCCCGCAGGACGCGACAAAAAGGATGATCGAAGACTATGCCCCCGGTCTTGAAAGGGGCAGCGCCCTCATCTGCCGCAAAGGAGACGAAGGCTTTGAAAAGGTGCGCGATGCCTTAAGAAGCCTTAAGGGCGCAAAAACAAAGATCCTGCCCGATTATCCGCGCTTCAACCTCTACGTAAACACCGCGGACGGGCAGGAGCCTATTGGCACTTTCTTCGAAAACGTTGCTTTTGGGGACTCAATCTACAGAGTCCGCGAGGACGAACTGGAGAAGACTTTCTTCAATCCGTCCTTTGCGGCGCTGTTCCACAGATAACTACTTTACTTCCACGAGCTCTATCTTAAAGTTCAGTTCTTTTCCCGCCATCTCGTGGTTGGCGTCGAAGGTGACGGTCGTATCGTCTTTTGCGACTACCTTCGCCGGGAAAGGCTGGCCGTACATGTTCTGAAGGTAGACCTGCTGGCCCACGGATACGCTTTCTGCGCCTGCCATCTGGGCGATCTCAACGGTAAACACCGCGTCGGGGTCCGATTCTCCATAAGCTTCGTGAGGCATCAGGTGCACGTCTTTCACCTCTCCTACTTCCATGTCCGCAACGGCTGCGTCGAAGCCTTTTATCATCATGCCCGCGCCGCAGACGAACTCAAGGGGCTCGCCCCTGTCGTAGGAAGAATCGAACTGGCTGCCGTCGTTGAAGGTCCCTTTGTAGTGCACGCGGCAGGTCTTGCCGACGTTCTTTCCGCTCATACCATGCCCGTGGTGGCCGCAGTGCTCCCCATCCCCGTGGTGACCGCAGGAATGACCCTCCCCGTGGTGCTCTCCGTGGTGGTCGCAGTTTGCTCCTGTGTTTTTGAGCTCGCCGCGAAGATAGGCTTCCACAGCCTCATCCGCGCTTCCAAACGCGCCGGCGCAGAGCTCTATCCCGCAGCTTTCAAGCGCCGCAACTGCACCGGGTCCTATGCCGCCGCAGATAAGAACGTCTATGGCGCGCTCCGCCAATAGATCCGCCAGCGCCTCGTGGCCCGCTCCGTCAGAACCTGTCACTTTTGAGGAAACGACCTTGCCCTCCTCCACATCATATATCTTGAACTGCTCGGTATGTCCGAAGTGCTGGAACACCTCTCCGTTTTCGTAAGTAACTGCAATTTTCATGTCTTAGTCTCCTTTTACTGATCTGTTGCACACGACATTGGTGCGCATGGTTTATTATACACCAAAACAAGTATCCGGAAAACAAGACAAACGCATCAAAACTATGTGCTATAATAAAATAAAAAACCAGGAGGATCAAACCATGGCAAGAGATGACAGATTCGTAAAGGTCTACGAGCAGGGCAAACTCACAGGAACGGAGATCTGGGTGGACAAAGAGACCGGCGTCAACTACGTATTCCACTTCAGCGGATACGCAGGAGGCCTCACCCCCCTGCTGAACAGGGACGGAAAGCCTGTTGTCACAGGCGGCCTCGGCGAAGGCTGGGAATAAAGCGCAAATAAAACAGACTTATATCTTCACGCCTTGTCCTTCAGTATCAGCTCGTCAAGCTTTTTCTGCTCCATTACGACAAGGAGCTTGCTGTTCTCTACAAGCGGCTTTCCCGGGTCTATAAGCATCCAGGTGTTGTTTTCGTCTCTTCTTGCAACGACGTTTATGTTTTCAGTGTACCTGAGGTTAAGCTCGGTGAGAGTCTTTCCGACCCAGTCCTCAAGTGGCACCATCTCTATCATGCAGAGGCTGTTTCCAAGCTGGAAGTAGTCGTGCACCGTTTCGGAAAACAGTATCGTGGCGGAGCGGATGCCGGCGTATTCCTCAGGGATTATGGCTTTGTCCGCACCTACTTTATGCAGTATCGTGGACATCCTTTCGGAGGAGCTTTTCGCGACTATGTAAGGCACGCCGAGGTCTTTTGCGACCGCCACCGCGAGTATGCTGGCTTCAAGGTTCTGGGCCATGGCCACGACTACTATGTCCATATCCTTAAGACCCAGCGATATAAGAGCCTCCTCGTTGGAGACGTCGGCGCACACCGCCGCCGAGCAGTGGTCCGCTATCTCGTTGACGAGGGCCTCATCCTTATCCACAGCCAGGACGTCGGCACCCATTTCATAGAGGGTGCGCACCAGGCTCGTTCCGTACTTTCCAAGTCCCAGGACCGCAATAGATTTTGCCATAATGATCTCCTTTATCCTATATAGAAATTGCCGTCTGCGTACTGTGTTTCGGGCTCTTTTGGACCCTTTCCCCTGGCAAGGAATATAGCCATGGATATGGGCCCTATACGCCCCAGATACATGGCGACAGTCACTATCAGTTTGCCCGCTATGTTAAGTGTAGATGTAACGTCCCTGGTGAGGCCTACCGTAGCGCAGGCGCTCATGATCTCAAAGAGCCCGTCCTTGAAATCTATGGGGTTGGTAGCTATAAGAAGGAGGGTGAATACGAGCACGGTTATCATGCTCACCTCCACTATGACAGAAGCCTTCTTCATCCGCGCGCGGTCTATTGTGCGGTTGAAGACTTTTACCCTTCTCTTCCCTCTTATGTAGGAGCTGATATTGAGCAGATACAGGTAGAAGGTCGTGGTCTTGACGCCGCCGGCTGTGCCTATGGGCGAGCCGCCTATGAACATCCAGAGGTACGCAGCCACGCAGGTTATATCCGTGATGCCTTTCTGCGAGAAGGTCGCAAAGCCGGCTGTCCGGAAGGTGACCGACTCGAACAGGCTGTTTAAGATCTTAAGCGGCAAAGGCATGTTTCCTATCGTTTCCGGGTTATTGTGCTCCGCTAGGAACACCAGCACGGCGCCGGAAAGGATGAGGGTCAGGGTGATGGCAAGCACCAGTTTCGTGTGCTCGGACAGGCGCTTTATTATCTGCCTTGGGCTGAACGAACGCTTTATCCCGAAAGCCACCTTCTTTGAAAGGTCTAACCATACGACATATCCTATGCCGCCTACGATTATAAGCAGCATGGTGACGATAAGCACCAGAGGCTGCGTACGGAAAGGCAAAAGGCTGTTTGGTCCGAGCACGTCTATGCCCGCGTTGCAGAAGGCCGATATGGCGGTGAACACGGACACCCAGATCCCGCGCCCAGTCCCGAAGACCGGGATGAACGCAGGCATGTAAAGAAGCGCGCCGATGAGCTCCACTATCAGCGTGCCTCGTATTATGCGGGAAAGAAAGCCCAAAAGGCCCGAGATGCTGTCGAGATTAAGGGCGTCGCGCAGCGTCAGCCTCGAGCTCAGCGAGAACCTCTTGTGTGCTATAAGCATCAGCGTCGCGACCACCGTGATGACCCCGAGCCCGCCTATCTGTATAAGCACCAGTATCACTGCCTGGCCGAAGGCGCTCCAGTAGATATATGTGTCGACAACTACGAGCCCCGTCACGCACACCGACGTAGCTGAGGTGAACAGCGCATCCGAAAACGGCGTCCAGCTTCCGGAAGCCGATGATATGGGCAGCGCCAAAAACACGGTCCCTATCAGGATCGCCGCAAGAAAGCTGAGCGGTATTAAGTGTATTGACGAGAGCTTAAACTTCTTCATTATTGTTAAAGATCACCGCGCTGCGAAACGGGGGCTGTGATCACCTGTTGCAAAATTCCGGCTTTCTCTTCTCGAAGAACGCCGCTATACCTTCCTTGCGGTCCTCGGTATCGAACAGCGCGGAGTTGGTCTCGTTCTCAAACACGAGGCCGTCTTTAAGCTCGTTGAGCGGTGCATAGGCTATGCATTTTTTGGCCGCGGCAACGCCGAGAGGCCCTTTGGAGCTTATGACCTGCGCCACTTCGAGCGCCTTTTCAAGAACTTTTCCTTCTTCCGCCACGTACTCGCAGATCCCGAGCTCGTAGGCGCTCTGCGCCGTAAGCAGCTCGCCGGTATATATGAGGCGCTTTGCCCTGCCGGCTCCTATCAGTTTAGTAAGGCGTATGGAGCCTCCGGCTCCGGTGCAGATGCCAAGCCCGCATTCCGTAAAGGCAGCCTTGACCCGCGCGTCGAACACCCTAAGATCGCACGAGAGCGCAAGCTCCAGCCCTCCGCCCATGCAGTTTCCGTGTACGGCGCAGATAACAGGGTGCGGGAAGCTCTCTATCTGCAGGAACACCTTCTGAATCCTCTCCGATGTCCTGTAATTGCCCTCCCGGTCCACCGCCCTGAGGTTTTTTAGGTCCACTCCGGCCGCGAAGATCTTCTGGTCGCTGTTTAAGACCACCACCCAGACTTCCGGGTCCTTTTCGAGCTGCGAAAAGACCTGCGACATCTCGTCGAGCATGTCAAAAGTCAGCACATTGATAGGAGCGTTGCTCATCGTTACGACAGCCACGTGGCCGTTCTTAGACAGTTTTATAAATTCCATACTTTTGCCCTCCCGTACCAAGGCTCAAACCGGTATATCTTAACTGCAGTATAGCATAAATTCTAAGAGTCCGCGACTATGTTTCTGAGCCACACGCCCTTTCTTACGAGTATGAAGCCGACTATGCCCTTAAGGATGTCTAAAAGCTGCACGATCACGTATATGGGTATGATGTGCAGGCCTGTATAGCGTGTGAGCATGTAAGCCGCAGGCACCGAGACCACCCAGACGAACACGCTATCGAAGAGGAAGGTTATGACTGTGCGGCCGCCGGAGCGCAGCGTAAAGTAACAAGCGTGCACGAAGGCCCTTATGGTCTGAGTCGCCGCAACTACGTAGAGGAACGACACCGCAAGATCCTGCACCTGTGGCGTAACTTTATATGTGTGCACCAGAGCAGGCGTAAGAAGCGCCAGAAGTGCCGCCGTTACTACGCTGCAGCTAAGTGAAAAGGCTATCAGCTTGGTATCGGTCTCTTTGGCTTTTTTCATGTCGCCCATGCCCAGGATCTGCCCCACCATTATGGATATCGCAGAACCAAAGGCAAA
This sequence comes from Bacillota bacterium, assembly GCA_017443515.1. GTDB lineage: Bacteria > Bacillota > Clostridia > Peptostreptococcales > Anaerovoracaceae > RUG13409. The sequence goes on from JAFRXM010000064.1 coordinate 5,273, forward strand.
TGTTATGATATCGAAGAGCCTGTTTATGGTCTGCGAGATGTTGAGCGCCGCCACGACGTCGTAGCTGTAGAAGGAATAGCTCTGGATAAGAGTGGATATGCCAAGAGACCAGAGCGCCTCGTTAAGAAGTATCGGCGCGCCTTTTTTGCATATCTTTATGAAAAGCGGCGCGGGGATATGCAGCGAACTGTAGGCGCCTTTTATGAACCTGCACTGGTCCGTATGTGTGTGAGTCCAGACCGCGATGATGCAAAATTCCACGAACCTGGACGCGACCGTCGCGATAGCGGCTCCCTTAGCGCCAAGCGCGGGCAGCCCGAGCTTTCCGAAGATGAGTATGTAGTTTCCCACAAGATTTGTAAGGACCGCAGCAACGCTGGCCTTCATGGGGATGACGGTCTCGCCGGTCTCGCGGAGAGTGCTCGCATAGATCTGCACCAGCGCGAAAGGCACAAGCCCAAGGTTCATGATACCCAGGTACTCCCTGCCGTAGGATAAAGCTGCGCCTATGTTTGCCGCGTCGCCCTCTCCTTGCAAAAACAGCGAGATAAGAGGCGTTCCGAACATCACGAACAGCGCTATCGCAAGGACAGTCAGCACCGCCGCAATAAGCAGCTTGAACCTGAAAGTGTGCCGTATTCCCTCGTCGTCCTTTCGGCCCGCGAACTGGGCTCCGAAGATCCCCACGCCCGAAAGCGCGCCGAATATGCAAAGGTTGAACACAAATATCAGCTGATTGGTGATGGAGACCCCCGTCATGGGCTCCGTACCTATCTGCCCCACCATTATGTTGTCGAGCAGGTTCACGAACTGCGTGATGCCGTTCTGGACCACTATCGGCAGCATTATCCTTAGTGTATGTTTGTAGAAGGCTTTATCGCCAATAAATCTGCTTTTTATACTCATACTTATGATATTATACACTATTGATGTGGTATAATAAATTATTATTACTCAGGAGGAACAGACTATGATGACAGCAGGTTTTTTCGGCGGACTGGCGCTGATGTTTGTAGGAATAGCGATACTCGTACTTATCACCAGCATCATAAGGCTATTGGGGCCGATACTTATAGTCGTCGGGATCTACTATTTGTATAAGACCATGAAAGCCCGCGGCGCGCAGCCACAGGCTCCCCAGGAAGAGGCTCAGGAAGAAGCTGAACCTGAGGTGTTCAAAGACGCCGCCGAGATACTCGCGGAAAAGTACGAGAACGCGGACCCCTCGAAGTACAGCTACGAAAACCAGTATAAAAAGCAGTAAGTTAAACCTGCAGCGCAAGGCTTAAGGGCAGCTCCATGCGATTTGCCTCAAGGAGCGCTCTGTCCCTTAGGATCGCGTCTGCCGGTCCGTCCGCGGCTATTTCTCCGCCGGACAGCAGTATGACGCGGCTGCAGGTGTCAAGGATCATGTCCAGGTCGTGGGACGCGATCAGCTTGGTCTGCTTAAGGTCCTTTACGGTATTGATTATCATCCTGCGGTTGAACGGATCAAGAGCGGACGTGGGCTCGTCCATAAGTATGGCTTCGGGCTGCATTACCAGAATGGTGGCTATGGCTGCCATTCTTTTTTCGCCTCCGGATATCCTGTGGTTGTAGCGCTCCTTAAGATCCTGTATGCCAAGCCTTGCAAGGACCTCGTCCACACGCGCTTCGGCCTCATTGCGGGGCAGCCCGTAGTTGAGCGGCGCAAACATCATGTCGTCGGCCACCTTGGGCATGAACATCTGGTCGTCCGAATCCTGCAGCACAAAACCCAGCGTCCTTCGCACCTCCGCAAGGCTGCTTTTGGATACCGGTGTGCCCTTAACAAGGACGCTTCCGTCCGTGGGCTCCAAAAGCCCTAAAAGAAGCTTCATTATAGTTGATTTTCCGGCGCCGTTGGCACCTATGAGCCCCACGCTTTCTCCTTCGCCTATGCTGAAGGAAACTCCTTTAAGGACCTGGCGCTCTTTGTCGTATGAAAACGAAACATTACGGAACTCTATCATAGCTACCTCACGAACAGCCCTCCAATAAGGGCTGCGATATCAACTGTCCTGAAAAGAATAAATACCGCGGCGCAGACGATCAGGAAGATCGCGTCGCGCAGCGTAAACGGCACCGGACCGGCGTAGTCGAACTCACCGCGAAAACCCCTAAGCTGCATGGAAGCGTAGAGCCTTTCCGCCCTGTCCATGCTGCGCAAAAGAAGCTGGCCGGTAAACGACCCCCAGGCGGAGATGTGCACGCCTTTCTGGCCCGGAGCGCGCAGCCTGTAGGCGTCCGACATTACGGCAGCCTCCTGCATCATCACCCCCGCGTAGCGGAAAGTAAGCAGAAGAAGCGTCACCAGCATGGACGGCACGTGCAGCTTTCTTAGCGCGGCGCATATCCTGTCTATTGGGGTGGTCGCAACCAGTATGAACGACGCCATTAGGCTGAAAATGCCTTTGAGCACCAGCGTAAGCATGGAAACGACGCCGCCGGAAACGGCCACGTTTCCTATGTGTAAAAGCGGCGCCTTATCGAATAACGGATTGAAAAGGCCTACGAATATGACCAGCGGGATGGCAATTCTAAGCTTATAGAAACAGGTGCTTACCGGGATCCCGCTCAGGCTGAACGCCAGGACCGGATAAAGCACCATCACCACCAGCCTGCTCAGATCGTATTTGCCGAACGAGACCGTTACCACGATATATACAATTGTCACTAAAAGCTTTGCCAGAGGGCTGAGACGGTGAACAGGCGAATCCATAGCGGTAAGCCTGTCCAGCTCGGACATCTCCAGCAAAGCTTTCTGAAGTCTGTTCATTCAGAAACTCACACTTTTCTTTCTTTGCGTTTTTTCCGGAAGAACCCTCCGATAAGGCATATCACCACCGCCAGCGCGGCAACTATTGCCGATCCCACGATGCCGGAGACAGACGTGCCTGCCGGGCTGTCGCTGTCCGGGAAGGCGTAATCCGGAAGAAATGACGTGCTCTCCTGTATAGATTCCGCCGTCTCTGCAGCCTTGCTGCTGACGCCGAAGTCTTCTTCGTCCAGGCCCATGTTCTGCGAGTAGCCCGCCTCGGTGTTGCCGAACAGCGCCCACTCCAGACCATCGGGATTGCTGCTTGCAAGAAGGCTAAGGCCTCCGCCCACGACTAACGCGACTATTGCAAGTATCGCTACCACGCCCTTAAGCGAGACCTTCGAAGCACCTGCCCCGGATACATCTACTTCCTGCAGCAGCTCGGATCTGGCCTCGAATACGAAGCACAGGACCGCAGAAGTTATGAGGCCCTCTACGAGGCCTATCGCAAGATGTATGGGCTGCATCAGCGCTGCGAAGGCGCCGAACGGAAGATCGGTTATACCGGAAAGCGAAGTCTCTATAACTACTGAGAGAGCCCCAAGCTGCAGAGTTATGACACAGCCGAGTATGGATGCCAGGATGATGCGGCAGCGCTGAGCGCCTTTGCCGCTTCCGAACAGCCGGCTGCGCATTATCGGCCTCCATATCAGATAGTAGCCGACAAAGCAGCCGTAGAACGCCATGTTCCAGACGTTTGCGCCAAGCGCCAGCAGCCCTCCGTCGGCAAAGAAAAGACATTGTATCACCAGGACCACTATCATGGACAGGAACCCGGCCTGCGGCCCCAGAAGAGCCGAAAGCATCATGCCGCCGCACAGGTGCCCCGAAGAGCCTGTACCCGGAATAGTGTAATTTATCATCTGGCCCGCGAATACCATAGCGGCAGCAACTGCCATCACCGGCAGCTTTGCGGGATTGTCGTCTTTCTTGAGTTTGTAGATCGAATGACCGGCCACAGCAGCCGAAGCAACGTACATAGTACCCGCAACAGCCGGAGCCAGCAGAGCGTCTGCCATATGCATAACAATACCTCCAAACACCTTTGATGCGTTGAGTGTACCATGCATATACAGGCCCCGCAAGCCCCCGTGGGGGATAAAAAATGCGTTAAATTGCCGCCCAGTTCTCGAGTTTCAGCCCCGGGACCCTGGAAAACTCCCGGGTGTTGTTTGTCACAAGCACCGCGCCCTCAGCAAGCGCCTGAGCCGCGATCATCGTGTCGAAAGGACCTATAGGCGTGCCCTGCTTTTCGAGAAAACTCCTGACTTTTCCGAACTCCACCGCTGCCCTCTGGCCGAACGGCAGCACTTTAAATATCGCGGCAAAACCCGCAAGCGCCTTCAGATTGGCGGAGACTTTGCTGCTCTTGTAAGCACCGTATTCCAGCTCCCCGAACGTGACAGCCGACATGCACAGAGCATCCTCCTGGCTGCAGACCCTGATGCGGTCTAAAAGCGCCTGATCCTTTCTGTTGATCGCGTAAATACAAATGTCTGTATCCAGCATGTAGATCATAGCGGGAGCCTCTCATCGAAGGCGCCCTGCGCCCTTCCATCTGCCATAAAATCGTCGGAAAAGCCGCTGAGACCTTCCATAAAGACATCCCACGCGTCCTCTTTTTTGGTTATGATAAGAGCCTTCCCGACCCTGCTGATCAGCACCTCTTCGCAGTCGAATCTATAGTCTTTGGGGAGCCTGATAGCCTGGCTCCTGCCCGTTTTGAACACCTTTGCGACCTCCATAATACGCACCTCCCAGATGATATATATCATGATATATACCAACTGTCAATAGCAAACAGCTGGAATATATTTCCAGCAAATAAATAGTAGCCCGGTCAGGGCTACATGTCAAGCTATTATTTACAGTATATCAAATTATTTACAAACCCTTTCTACGCACCAGACGAACCCTTTTGCGGTGCGGATATCCGGCTCTTTGAAATGGTTCCCCTGGTTCCATTCCAGAACCACGTTCTGCGCCTCCGGGCCGCCCAGGAGCCTGTACTGCTCCCTGATGCACTCGCCCACGGCCGCCATGGTGCGGTTGCGAGTCTTTTCTTCCCTGTCGCCCAAACTGAGGTAGACGCAGCCGGCCAGCGGAGCGTGCTGCCTTGCGTAGTCCATCCACCCCGGGAACCACACCGACGGCGACGCTGCGCACACCCCCGCAAAGCGCTCCGTCCGGTACGAAGCCCACAGGCTGAAGAACCCCGCCAGCGAATAACCGCCCAGCACCACCGGCATATCCTCCGGCAGACCCAGCTCTTCCAAAACCCCGGGAATCACGATGTTTTCAATGCATTCAAGCGTTTTTGCCGCCCCTGATCCGAACGCCTGATCCCCGAACACAGCCGGCGCCTCCCACGGCGACAGATCCCGGTTCCAGTCCCGAACCGGCACCGCCGCCAGCGCAAACGGCACCCCGCAATTGCCCCTGATGTACCCAATCAAACCATCCATCCCCTGCATATCGTGCTCGTCCACAGGCTGGACGAGGAGGATCGAAGGGACGGGGTCGTGGTGGAGGATGCGGTATTCAATAGGTTCTGTTTTGTCCATTACAATATAAATTGGTGAAGTTTGCTCATTGATTATTCTCCATTATTGGCAAGTTCCCATGCAGCTTCGGGGATGCCCCAAACTTTTTTATTCTTATCCGTATCAATAACAACATGTGTTGCATTTATCAAATCGAATTCATGTATTCCATTTAGTGAAAAAACATATACAAAACTGTACTTTCTTAAATTGTTATTCCTATCTAAGAACGCAGTAATAAGTGGGGTAATAAAATCATCACCAATATATCGTTCTGAGTAGATAAATAAATCATATCTTGCAAGAGCTGAATAACCACTTCCATTTAATTTGCGAACTTTTTCCTCAAATCTAAATAGTATTTCTTTCAAGGGACTTTCTGAAATAACTATAGGATGAAAAGGATCGTAGCTATAACTTATAGAAGAATGGCTCATACCATACTTAGTATAATTGTACCCCCTCTTTTTTAAAATGCGGATTCTATCATTGTTCTTACTCTCTGAGTCATTATCATTAGCTATTTTTGAAGCCAGACTTAATGCCTCCTGTGTACCCTGAGGAACGGCATTAACGACCTCAATACCAATAGTATTCTCTCTTGCCCTTAAATCTGGCTTGTCTGACAGAACTAATGTGCCATATCTATCAAAGAAGAATTTTTCTAAAACGAGCTTTGCGAAGCATTCATCGTATTTATGCTTTGTATGATCTCTTGAAGACATAACTATATTTTCACCAGCTCTTTAACGGTATTCAGGTAGTCTTTTTCCATCGACACGCATTTTTTGCGCGTTGTTCTTTATATCAGATGCAGTAGTCAAGTATTCCTTGACTACTTGGTCCTTTTCTGGTTCACATTCCTTGAACACTATACTGTTTTCCATCCCTGGCAGTTGTTGCAAATTTTGCAACAACTGAATCCCTGCTCAATTCATTCTCCTCGAAAATGTTTTTTATATGTCTTGATAGATACCTTTCATTTCATGATATACTAATATTATAGTATATCACTTTTGCTTCGCACTGCCAATGTTTAGTTGTCAATAAAATAACTAGGCAGCAGCCCTGCAACCTCCCATCTTAGCTATTTCCCATGTTTTTTCCACCCCAGTCTCCGTCAAAAGTCAACGTCAATATAGTCATTTTCGCGCAAAATGACTATATTAAACTCTGTTTTGACTATATTAAAACCCCGATGCTAATTGCGCTCATGAGGGCTGTAATTTTTACGAGGCGATGAGCTGCAAAGTGTGATATAATTAATTGTTATTATGTATTATCTTCATGGAAGGAATCGGGTCATGAACGATAGGAAATTTCGGCCTCTTCGCGCCAAGATCACATCTACGATAATAAACGTCGTCATAGTGGCGCTGCTGTGCGTCGGGGTCTTTTCGCTTATAAACACTGCAAGGATATCCAAAACGCTGCAAAGGTCCAACGCGGAGATGACGCAGACATCCAGGACCATGACTTCCGGGTCCATGGACGAGATGGCGCGCGTGCGTCTGCAGGAGCTTGCTGACGACAAGGCAAACCTGGCGGACCGCGCGTTCTACGAGTTCAGGCAGGCGGTATCCATGGTAGCTTCGGCGGCGGAAAAGGTCTACGCGGAGCAGGACCAGTATCCGCAGAGGTTTGCGCCGCTTCCGGACGCGTCTAAGGACGGGCAGCTTACCATGCAGGTGCTCTACGCAACCGGCGTGGATCCCGAGGCTCCGGAGATACTGCGCGAGGCCGGCCTTGTAGGAAACCTGCAGGAGACCATATACACTGTAAATCTGCACTCTGAAAACATCGCCTCGGTGTACTTTGCCACGGAAAGCGGCATCATGGTGCAGGCGGACTATATCTCTGCAAAGAAGTTCGATGCGGATGGAAATATCATGCCTTTAGACGCCAAGACGAGGCCCTGGTACCAGGGTGCTGCCTCCAGCGGAAAGCCCTTCCTGACCTCCGTCACCAAGGATGCTCACACCCCGCAGATGGGTATAATGTGCGGTGTTCCGGCGTACCACAGAGGCAGGCTGGTGGGCGTTGCCGGCGCCGGAATGTACCTGGACAGTATCAGCAATCTTGTGCAGAGCGTCAACCTCGGCGACAAGGGAAGCGTCTGCATAGTAAACAATTTCGGAAGGATACTCTTCTCCACCGTTAAGGAAGGCGAGCTTTCCGTGGCCGGAAACGAAAAGGATCTGCGCCTCAGCTCCGACCCCAAGATGGTAGGCCTTGCGATAGAAGCCTTAAGGGGAGAGCACGGTATAAAGCAGATCTCTGTCAACGGCACTCCCTCCTTCGTGGCATTCGCGCCCATGAAGACTGTCGGATGGTCCGTTTTCATCATACTTTCCGAGGAAGAAGTAGAGGCTCCGACGGCAGCCATGCAGGAAGGTCTGGACAAAATCGCCGCAGAAGCTATGGAAGAGGCTAACGCCACTTCGAACAAAGGCCTGTACATCTTCATAGCGGTGCTGGCAGCTGCGCTGCTGCTGGCTCTGGCCGCATCGTTTGCGCTCTCAAAGCGCATAGCCGAGCCAATACATGAGCTTACGAAAAAAGTCGGCAAGATACAGGGCAACGACCTGAACTTCGAATGGAACCTGGACACCGGAGATGAGACGCAGCTGCTTGCTGAATCCTTCCATTCCCTTACTGACAGGATGAAGACCTACGTAGACGACATCCAGAAGATAACCGCTGAAAAGGAGCGCATAGGCACAGAGCTGGAGCTTGCGACGCGCATACAGACAGGCATGCTGCCGAACATCTTCCCGCCCTTCCCCAAGCGCAATGATATCGACATATTCGCATCGATGCACCCAGCCAAGGAGGTCGGCGGCGATTTTTACGATTTCTTCCTGGTGGACGACGAGCACCTGGCCCTTGTAATTGCTGACGTTTCGGGCAAGGGCGTACCTGCAGCGCTGTTCATGATGGCATCGATGATACTCATCAACAGTGAGCTGCAGAACGGCAGGAGCCCCGCAAAAGCACTGGAAAGAGTAAACGACAGAATATGCGCAAACAACCGCGAGGAGATGTTCGTCACGGTGTGGCTCGGCGTCCTGGATCTTAAGACAGGCAAACTGACCGCTGCAAACGCGGGCCACGAATACCCGCTGGTAAAGCAGCCCGGAAAAGAATTCGAACTGATAAAGGATAAGCACGGCTTCGTCGTGGGCGGAATGCCGGGCATGAAATACAAGGAATACGAGCTGCAGCTTGAGGCCGGCGCCAAGGTGTTCATATACACGGATGGCGTGCCCGAGGCATCGGACAGCAATAACGAGCTATTCGGTACCGACCGCCTTCTTGACGCTCTGCGCCCTGTTCAGGACAAGGCTCCGAAGGCAATAATCAATGGCGTTGCGGATTCGATCCACAGCTTTGTAGGCGATGCGCCGCAGTTCGATGACATCACCATGCTGTGCATACAGTACTCGGGGCAGTTCACCTCTTGATGTTGCGCCTGATGATATTCCTCAGAAGTATCGTAAGCACCGCCGCTATAGCAAGAGGGATGATCATCAGCATGAAGGACTTTGCGTAGGCGTTTACGGAATCGGCGCCTGCGGCTTTGAAAAGATCTATGGCCATGCCCGAGATGTACGGACCTACGAAAAGGCCGATATCCTGGAAGAAATAAAGTGTATTTGCAGCGACTCCCGTCTTGTCGGGGGTCGCTGTTCGCATGCAAAGAGCCTGCAGCGTGGGGTGCAGAACACCGTAGCCGGCTGCTGCAATAAGCGCCCCCACAAGAAGCGGCGGAAGGGTCCGCGCAAAACCGAATATCACGAAGGCCACAGCGTAGACAGCCATGGATCCGACCATGACTTTAACAAAACCGTACTTGTCGGCAAAACCGCCCAGAAGGGGCTTGAAGACCAGCAGGCCTATGGCGTAGAAGGTAAAGTACAGGCCGATCTTGTCTATGTTCAGAAGGCCTCCGTAGATGGTCATCATTGCGCTTATGGAGGCGTAGGGCATGCCGGTGAAAAGGATTATCACCGCGCCTGGTATCGCATCCTTGCTGAAAACGCTCTTAAAGCCCACCCTGTAGTGTCTGTCTTCGGCCACGGGGGTGTCGCTGCAGAACCTTGTAAGGCCCATGGCCACGAGCATCAGGGCAGCGCTGCAAAGGAAGGTCTTCTGGTAGCCAATGCTTTTGGACAGCTCCAGGCCAATGCTTGGGCCTATAGCCTGGCCGAAAGCCTGCGTTATGGTGTACATGGACACCCCTTTGCTGTAGACCTCCCGAGGAAGCGCGCTGGCCACTATGGAAAGCCCCATAGGACCGGCTACGCCTATTCCAAGGCCCTGTATGGCCCTTCCTACCACAATGAGAGGCAGGCTGTCGGATAAAAAGAACACCACGAACGACAGCGATGTTATTCCAAGCGCTACCGTAAGGATGTCCTTTTTATTGAATATGTCATATGCCGGGCTGGTTATCGGGCGGAACGCAAGCGCCGTGCCTGCGTAAAGGCCCGATATCAGCCCTATTATACTTGCGGTCGCGCCAAGGGCGTCCGCATATTTCGGCACTAAAGTGTGCGCTATAAACTGAGCCATGGTCTGAAACAGGGCTACCATAAATATCGCTATGAAAGACTTGTTCCAGATGCTCTTGTTTTTCATGCTATCTGCGCATTGCCTGATTCATGAGGGGCTCTTCAACATCGTTTTCAAACGAGACGAGCTCATAGAGGACCGTGGCTCCGTCTGCGCCCTCGCTGACGCTGAAACCTACGTATTTCCTCAGCTCCTCGTTCAGATAGAGGAACGTCCTCTCCGAGTTGAACTTCTGAGGATCGGTCGGCAGGTAGTCCTGGTCGATCAGGCGGGCAACGTAGGAATTGAGATAGTCGTCAGCCTCTTTGATCGAATCGTAATTCTGGTAGACGCTCAGATGCAGGCATTTTATCCCGGTGTCCTCGTAGATGTATCTGCTCAGATCCCTTGCGTTTACGTCGCCGTGTATGTCTGTTTCAGGAAGTCCATGCTCCTTTATCAGGGCGTTCGCTTCTTCCGCGGTAAGGCACTTCTGATCCTTGAACCAGATCGTCACTTCGCCGTTATCGGAATCTGCGGGGAAGAATTCATAATTGAATATGACGTTCTCGTTGGCAGACCTTGCTTCTCTGTTATCCTCACCCGAAACGTGAGCTTCGATGAACCCTTTCCTGATAAGCGCATCAGTATAATCTGACAGATAGGCCTTGGCCGCTTCGCGGTCCTCGTACTGCAGCTTGAACGCAAGATAGAAGCTGTAATCGAACCTGTAGCCCCAGTCCTCGCTGCGCTGCATAGCGTAATCCGAAGCTTTCCACTCGCCGAACACATCTGTTTCCGGCAGCTCCGCAAATCCCCGCTTTTCTACCACCTCGCTGATGGCGGGCCGGCCTTCGTACTGGGGCACTTCGTTGTAGCGTATGCCATCGAGCAGAAGCCCGTTGTCATATGTTATGTACAGCTGTGAGTAGGCCTTGTACTCTTCCCTTAAGAGCTTGCGGAGAACAGGTACGGTCCCCCTTTCCGGCATCTCAGCCTCAGCTTCCACAAAGCCCTTGCTCTTCAGCACGGCTTTGTAATCTTCCACGTCCTTTTCGGTCCAGTGGCTGTCAGTTATGCGGGCCATGGTGTACTTGGCGTAGGCATCCTCGTCGAACTGCATGGCGTAGCTTGAAACTGCCGGGAACGGAATGCTCTGCCTGCCGTATCCTCTCCTGAATACACCATCGAGCAGAGCCTCATCGTAGATGTCCCAGTCCCTTCTTTCAGACGGGTAAACCGGGGCCTTGAGCCATTCCTCAATGCCGGGATAGCTCTCGGCGGTACCGAAGTTCAGGGTCAGATCGAGGTCTTCGTACACTACGCGCCCTTCGTCCGGGATCTCAGCCGTGAAACGGACCGATGCCGGGTCTATGGCGTCAAGCGCCATGCGAACTTCCTGCATGCGGCCGACAATGGTGGATCCGTAGCCGCCCAGAGCGCACAGCGTCGTCTTGACGGTCTCGTCGTTTGTCGTGAACTCCAGCGGCTTTTCGGGGTCATTGTAGAAGAATTCGTACATGTTTCCGCCACTTGCTTCGAGCCAGTAGTTTGGAAGCGCGGAACCCATGGTCCTGATGGCGTTGTCGGTCGTCGCGTATTCTATGTCCTCCAGCTTTCCGTCCTCGAATTGCGCCAGGAAGGTCTCTCCGTTAAGCGATATGTACGCGTGTGTAACAGGCCCGTCGATTCCATCGCCGGGGTAATCGACATGGACCTGCTCGGGCGAGACCGCGCAGATCGTCATGTATTCAGGAACAGCGGTAGTGTAGTTGCCGGCTTCGATCTTTTTGACAAAGTTCTCCATGGCCTTTTCGGATATCTCCGCTGGCGTTAGTTCCTTGCCGCTGTTATCGGGCGTAGTGTTATTGGCCGGCGTAGTATTGTTGGATGGTGCGGCATTATTGCTGTTGTTGCCGGGTGCGGTGCACGCGGCCAGGCTTAAGGTCAGGCATACAGCAATTATCAGCGCTATGATCTTTGACGTTTTCATATGCTCCTCCGACTATGATTAAAATTGATATTGTTAATCTAATCTCAACTATTAATTATACTTATCCGCGGCCGGTCTGTCCATAAGTAATTAGCCGCAGGAATGCTCCTTAAATACTGCGTTTTCCTAATCACAGGACCTTCGGGTTTGTGATATAATTAATAAAAATGCATTTGTCCGAACGCCATAACGGAGGAATTATCATGACTGAAAGAGTAAAAAAGCGTCTTGCCGCCATGAGGGGGGTAAAGAAATTCATCGTCTGCACAGAGGCTGCGGAGATCGAGATCGAATCCTACCTTAAACACGACGGCGATCCGCACATCATTAGAAGGGCCCACGCGGCCGCGGATTACCTCGACAAGAGGACCATATTCATAAACGACGGCGAACTTCTGGTAGGCAATTTCGCCTCCAAATACATGGGCATGGAAGCAAATTTCCGCGGACCGTCCTGGGATCCCGACGATCTTAAGGATATGCTCCAGAACAACGACATGATAATACCCGAAGACGCTGCGGAAACTCTCGGAAAGGTCAACGCCTACTGGAGGGACCGCGGGCGCACAGCTGCCGAAAGAAGGAGCCGCTACTATACCGACCGAATCTGGCCCTTCATCCAGCAGGGCTTCCTCTGCCCCGCATGGAAGAAAAAGACCGAAGGCAGAGGCTACGGCGGAGCCGGCGCTCCGTGGGGCAACAACAGCGGTCTTGGGCTCTACGTCCCCATGTATAAAGAAATAATCGAGACCGGAATGGAGGCCAAGATAGCCGAGGTAAAAGAGGCTATGGATAATCTTCGCTTCCTGTCCTCCGATGATATAGAGGCTTACGATTACTACGAAGCGGCGGTCATACACATGGAGGCACTCTGCCGCACAGGCGACAGGTTCAGCAGGCTCGCCGCCGAAATGGCTGAAAAGGAAGCCGATCCTGTAAGAAAGGCAGAACTTGAACAGATCTCCGAGATCTGCGCACGCGTTCCCAGAAAGCCCGCCAGAAACTTCCGCGAGGCTATGCAGTTCTTCCTGTTCTACTATTTCGCGATCTGCAACCCCACCCTGCCGGGAGGCCGCATAGACCAGTACATGTACCCCTACTACAAGAAGGATCTTGAAGAAGGAAGGATAACAAGAGACGAGGCTGTAGAGCTCTGCGAGCTTCTGCGTATAAAGATCATGGAGTACAACGCCGTAGGCGGCGGCAAGGCACAAAGAGAAAAGTGGGCCGGTATGGCGCGCTGGCAGAACTTCATGATAGGAGGAATAGACAAGGACGGCAAAGAAGTCTCCAACGAGTTCTCATTCATCTGGCTCGACGCGGCTGAAGAAGTGCGCACGCCGCACCCGACCATAACTCTTCGCGTGTCCGAACAGACTCCTCCGGCTCTTATGAAACGAGCCGTGGAAGTGGTCCGCAGCGGTATCGGAATGCCCGCCTTCGTATCCGATAAGTCCATAATCAACTACCTCCTCAGCAGGAACGTTCCTCTTGAGGACGCCAGAGAATACGCTATGGCAGGCTGCCTCGAGCTTCAGGTCACCGGAAAATCCCACCAGAACTCCATGGGAATGTTCATCACGCCCATGATGCTGCAACTGGCGATGTTCGACGGCGTCAACCCCAACAACGGCGTCGACGTAGGCCCGCACACCGGCAAGTTCACGGAGTTCAAGACCTACGAGGAGTTCTACCAGGCCCTTATAAAGCAGTTCGAATGGGCCATCTCGATCATATGCGAGGAGCACAATATACAGCTCGATTACTTCAGGCAGTACGAGCAGGACGCTCTGCTGTCCATCTGGGCCTATCAGGGCGTTGAGTCCGGAAAACCGATCATTTCAAGGCGCACAGTATATGAGAACGCGTCCCTGGTCAACATCTGCGCGGTGCAGAACCTCATTAATTCTCTTGAGGTCATCAAAAAGCTCGTGTTCGAAGACAAGACCGTTACCGCGCAGGAGCTCATGGACGCTGTGAGCACCAACTGGGAAGGCAAAGAAGACCTGCGCCAGATGTGCCTTAAGGCTCCGAAGTGGGGCAACGACATAGACGAAGTAGATGAGATCGCGACCCGCATCTGGCACGATATAGCAAGGATCACAAACCAGAACAGGACCATCTACGACGAGCCCATGGTGCCGTCCGCGATCTCCATCACGGCTTATTCGCCGGCAGGCAAGGCCATGAAGGCAACCCCGGACGGGCGCCGCGATCACGACATTCTGGCTGACGGAACCATCTCCCCGACCCAGGGCACCGATACCAACGGGCCTTTAGCAGTGCTAAGGTCCGGCATGAAGATAGACCAGGACGAGTACATGGCGACGCTTCTTAACATGAAGTTCACAAGAAGCACCCTGAATACAGATCAGGATGTAGAAAAACTCTGCGCGATGATAAAGACCTACCTGCTCAACGGCGGCAAACATATGCAGTTCAACGTAGTCGATAAGGAAACGCTTCTGGACGCGCAGATCCACAAAGAGCAGCACAGGGATCTTATCGTCCGCGTGGCAGGATACTCGGCTTACTTCACGATGCTCACCCCGGGCGTTCAGGAGGATGTCATCTCCCGCACCGCCCACGAACTTTAAATAAATAACCAGGAGGGAAAAACCTTGCGCAGGATACTAGTCGTCATAGACATGCAGAACGATTTCATAGACGGGTCTTTGGGCACCAGGGAAGCCGAGGCTATCGTAGAGAAAGTGAAGGCCAAGATCAGCGCCTACCCGCCGGACGCGGTGTACGCGACCATGGATACGCACGGAAAGGACTACCTGAACACCCAGGAAGGGCAGAACCTTCCCGTGGCACACTGTATAAAAGGCACCGAAGGCTGGAAGATAAGACCGGACATCGCTGCGCTGCTTAAGGACGCGAAGATATACGAAAAACCCACGTTCGGAAGCACCGCCCTGGCGAAAGATCTTAAGGCCGCCGGAGATATAGAAGAGATAGAGCTGGTGGGCCTTTGCACGGATATCTGCGTTGCGTCCAACGCTCTGCTGCTGAAGGCGGCTATGCCCGAGGTGAAGATATCCGTCGACGCTTCATGCTGCGCCGGGGTCACTCCGGAAAAACACGCCGCGGCGCTTGAAACACTGCGTTCCTGCCAGATAAACGTGACCGGCAGCCCCAAAACCGAAAAACTGGTCAAGCTCTCCGTGGTCTTCGATACCCACACCGGGAACACCAGGCAGGCCGCCGAATGGATAGCCGAAGGCATGGATCGCGCAGGTGCACAGGTACGCTGTTTTACCTTAGATTCCGTGGATATGGACTATGTACGAAGCTCCTGCGGCGTGGTGTTCGGAAGCCCCACCTACTCTGCCCTGATGACCTCGGATCTGCGCTCCTGGCTTCAGGGCAACGCGCAGAACTTAAAGCTCGGCGGGAAGCTCGGCGGAGCCTTCGCCACCCAGCAATACAGTCACGGTGGCGCGGAGCTGGTCATCCAGTCCCTGCTGGAGCTGGAACTGGTCTACGGCATGGTATGCTACTCTTCGGGCGGCGCCATGGGACGCCCCGTCATCCACATAGGGCCCATTGGCATCAACGGCAACAAAGAGGCTTTCAGCAGCCTCGATAATTACAGGGAATATTTCGGGATCTACGGCGAGCGCTTCGCTAAAAAAGCAGCGGAGCTGTTCGGATAACCAGGCTCCGCCTTACGCGTAGCTGTGAAGTCCGTGAAGCAGCAGATTGACGCCCACGTAGGTGAATATGACGCAGATGAAGCCTATCACCGCCAGCAGTGCCGCCTTTTTGCCGGACACCGCTCCGCGCAGCCTCAGGTGCAGGAATATGGCATAAATGATCCAGGTTATTAAGCTCCAAGTCTCCTTGGGATCCCAGTTCCAGTAGCTTCCCCAGGCGCGCTTTGCCCAGATGGCGCCTGTGATCATGCACAGCGTCAGGAACAGGAAGCCCAGGGCAACAGCTCTGTAGATCAAAGTATCAAGGGTCCTCTCATCAGGGATACGCTCTGAGAGGGGACCATTCAGTTTTCCTTTCAGAAGGTATAGCAACGCTATTCCAAAAGCAACACCGAAGCCGCCGTATGCAACGATGGCGGTGCATACATGGAATCCCAGCCAGCCGCTCTGCAGCGCCGGCATGAGCGAATTGATCTCTCTGTTCAGCATGAAAGCGTATCCCGCCACGAGAAAGATCAGAGGCGCCACTACCATGCCCAAGGCGTCGAACTTGTACTTCTTCACGAATACCAGGAAGCAAAGGGCTATGCCCCAGGCGAACGCCGACGCGAACTCGTACTGGTTAGTCAGAGGAAGCCGTCCGGCATTAATGCCTCTGACCACTATGCATAATGTGTGGACTACAAATCCGGCAACAACGAGCAGGAATCCCGCTCCGGCCGCCTTTTGCTTTTTTGTTCCGGCGTATATGAAATACAGCACGCTAGCCGCGAAATACAGGACCAGCGATGCCATGAATCCTATGCTTTCAATACTTCCAAGGACATTGCCGTTATGCATTTTTTTCGTTCCTCTTCCTTTCCCAGGGTCTTATATAGAAGGATATGAACAACCCGGCCAGGAGCACCAGAGCAGACGCCACTACCAGCCATGACACGGGGTCATACTTGGCTACGATAAGGGTATATTCGGCAGGGTCCCTGATTAGAAATCTGTATTCGCCGAACTCCACCGAAGTGCCCGGAGCAGCCAGCCCCATGCCAGCTACAGCTCCGCCGTAATAGATACTGTACAGCGAATGCGGGTTGTTTGGAAGCGGCGTCTTGCTTATGTATGTGCCGTCTTCGGCGCGCTCCAGATCCGGATAGAACTTGTTGAACAAAAGGACCAGGCTCGGATGATCGTCAGGAAAGGTATACTCACCCGCGCAGATCAGATCCGTCTTAACCAGTTCATCACTTTTATAAATATCCACGTATGTAGCCCAGCCCATGCTGTCCTGATAGAAGCTGTATCCGAACGCATCAAACGGATGATTGACCGACGCTGTGCCGCTCTTCGAGTTTCCCGCTGCGTCGCTTACTGTAAGTCCTGCCGTGTACTGCTCGACGGTATAGTCTTCCCGGATCTTGACATCAAAGCTGTCGATGGCGATGGAAAGGCCTGTCGTTCCCAGCGGCTGAGTGCTGCCCGCGATGCCGTAGACGGTCTCTTCCCTTGCGGTATACTGCCCTGCTGTAAAACTCACGATCAAAAGCAGCATCCCCAGGTGAGTCACCCAGCTGCCCCATATGCCTATGTTCTTACGGCCCGAAGCCTTCCAGGCCCGCAGCACCACCGGGAATCGGGATATGCTGCAGAGTATGAGGTTCAGACAAAGGAGCGCGGCCAGCAGTATGAACCACCAGCTTGTGAATACGTGGTCGAGGTTCAGTTCTGCTATGATCTTCGCCCAGGTGGTTCCGTAGAGCTCCTGATAAGCAGCATCGGAACTGCCCTGGGGGATCATGCTGCCCGCAACACACGCCGCGATGATTATGAACAACAAAACAAAGCTGAACTGCATGCTCCTGAGAAAACGCAGCAAGCTTTGTGATGTGTCTTTTTCTTTTGTGCTGTCCTGTTTTGGGGAGCCGTCCATAAGGCGTTTTTACTTAAAAAGCGCCAGCGCCTGCCCCGCAAGATCTTCGGCCTTATCCAGGCAGTAAGCGGTGAGCGCGCTGTTGTGCGCTCCTTCGGAATTCTCCACGTAAACGAAATCCCAATAGAACTGAGCGTCGCGGTCCAGAGCCTTTATCCTGTCTATAGTATCCTGCGGAAGAGTGCCGCCTTCGATAGCCCTGGCAAGCTTTGTATTGATCTCGACCAGCTTTGCGCTGATCTGCTTTTCTCTCGCGGTGGTGTTTTCCTGTATGGCTTTTACCTGCGCGGCAAGATCCGTATGGCACATCTTGCAGGTGGTCCTGAGGAGCTCTTTGTTGTCGAGCGGACTTGTAAGCAGATGATTTGCGTAAGGATCTCCGCTCTTGTTGTAAGCAACGCCCATGTGGCAGTCAGCGCAGGTATACATGCCCTTATGCTTGCTGCCCTCCCCGTAGTAGGTCTCGAACTCCGGGTGCTGGACTTTTATCATCCCGACCTGAGTGTTAGGATTCGTAAAATCGGTGAAACCGGTCTTGTTGTAGAAAGCCAGGATGCTGTCCGGCGATATCTCAGCCAAGCCCTTGTACGGAGTTTTCGTGGCCTTGGTAGCGGAATCGAAATAATACTCAATATGGCACTGCGCGCAGCTGACAGAAGATGCTTTGATCTTACCGGCTTCTATATCGGCAGACATGGCGTCTGCCATATAATCGTGGGTAATAACTATGGTGCCCGGGGTATTGGCATGGCAGGAATAGCAGCTTATGGGCTCGCTGACAGCCGCATAAACTGTATCAAAATCAGTGCTGTATACTTTAGTGCCCAGCGCATTTACCATAGCTGTCATATCCGGAGTCTTGCAGGTCAGGCAGTTAGCCAGTTTATGCGGTCTTGCAGTCTCGGAAACATCTTTCAGCGTGTAATTGTGGCCTATGGCCTCGCCATAGTCATAGGCAAACCCAAATCCGTCATAGAGCGTTTTGATATCGGGATCTGTCTCAGTGTACTGGATGCGGACTCCGCCATGGCCTGTGTTGCCGGCGTTGTCCATGTAGCTTGTATATATATCGGAATAGTATTTGGACCATTCGGCAGCGCTTACTACACCATAGGCCCGCTCCGTGGTGACAGCCGGGACCTGCGGAACTTTGATATCGGAGATCCTTGCGACCTTTTTGCTCTCCATCTTTGCGAGCTTTGCCGTATCCACCATACTGGCAACAAAAACGACAAGGAGGATGAGTCCAAGTATTTTCATTATCAGATCGGTTCTTTTTTCTTTATCCATGGACATACACGCTCCTGATCCACACATTAATTATCACAGATATGATAACATCTAAACAAACTCTTTTCAAGCGATACTGCTCAGGCATATAATAAATATGAATATAAATGAGATTTGAAAAAGGAGTCTGCCATGGAAAGACCGAAGAAAAAACGCCATGGGCTTTGGATCGCCCTGTTCATAATAGTCGTTCTGGCGGCATTTCTGGCGGTGATAAATATACTCCCCGCAAAGAAGGTGACGGAAAAGAACCCGTTCCTTAAGAGCAGGGACGCGCTGCCCATGATAGCCGCGCACAGAGGCGGAGGAGTAAGCAACCCCGAAAACACCCTGATGGCGTTCCGCGCCGCGGTAAACGAGTACGGCATCCAGATCTGCGAGACCGACCTTTGGATGACCAGCGACGGCCACCTGGTGTACAGCCACGACTCCACGATAAACCGCATGGCCTGCCCCGAAGGCGCCGAAAAAGTGGTGATCGCGGAGCATACCCTGGCGGAACTTCGCGCCTACAACATGGGCTACAACTTCAAGGATCCGGCCACCGGCCAGGCCATATACAGGGATCTTTCCGAGGCGGAGCAGATCGCAAAGGGCCTTAAGATACTGGAGTTCCACGAGCTTCTTGAGGAGTTCTACGACACCCGGAAAGACCTGCTGTTCATCGTCGAGATCAAAAACGACGGTGAGAAAGGCTTTGACGCCGCGGATATAATAGATAAGACCCTTACGGAGCGCTTCCCGGATTACAAGCAGAACCTGGTGGTGGGCACCTTCCATCCCGCGATAGAAAACGACCTGGCGAAAAACCACCCCACCCTTATGCGCGGGGCGTCTACGGCAGGGGCGGCAAAGTTCATAGTCACGCAGATCCTGCGCGTAAACCCGCTTACCAGGGCGGACTTTACCTGCCTGCAGATACCCATGGCCTACGATATCAAGGGCATAAAACTTGATCTCACCAAAAAGCGCCTCATAGAGCGCGCCCACAGCCGCAACATTGCCGTCCAGTACTGGACCATAAACGACGCGGACGATATGCGTACATTAATAGAGCTGGGCGCCGACGCCATAATGACCGACGACCCCCAGCTCCTTAAGAGCGTACTGGCGGAATACTGATATTTACCGCTATTTTATGATCTTCCTGAGATCGTCCAGGTACGGGCTGTCCTGATATTTGGCGGTGAGGCACTTTGCCTCGCCCTCGGTGGAAGCGTAGGTGTCCGCATAAAGAACGCCCTCCCCGTCCGCGTCAAGAAGGCTCGGGTGGAAGGTGAGTATCATGTTGGGCACGATCTCCATCTTGTTGGGAAGGCCTATGTTGTAGCCGTCGCCCAGGTCTATGCCCATGGAGTGTCCGGCCCAGATGCCTTCCTTAAGATCATACTTCTTAGCGACTTTTGTTATCGCCTCGGATATATCGCAGATGCGGTTGCCGGGGCGGAACTTTTCTACGCCGGCCAGGATGGCTTCCTTCTCCTGGCAGAGTATATCGTAGGTCTTAGGATAAGCCTTTTTCGACATGAATATTGGCCTTATGATCTGCGTCCAGTAGCCATAAACGCCCGCGATCTCAACGGAGAAAACGAATACGTCGTCCGGACCTATCTTGCGGAACCTGGGTCTGTTGATGAAGGGATGCGGGTATTCGCCGCGCATCAGGATCAGAAGATCTTCGGCTCCGTTGGTGCGGAGGAACCCTTCCGCAAAGCCTATGACCTGCTTTTCGGTCATGCCCGGCTCTATCATCTTGATGACTTCCTCAAAAGAGCGGATCGAAAGGTCCGAAGCCTCCTGTATCAGCTGCAGCTCGTACGGGGCCTTAGGGGCCTTGGCGGTAACGAAGGCGTCGTATATATCCACGATCT
Source organism: Bacillota bacterium (assembly GCA_017443515.1). Classification (GTDB taxonomy): domain Bacteria; phylum Bacillota; class Clostridia; order Peptostreptococcales; family Anaerovoracaceae; genus RUG13409. The sequence continues at coordinate 25,946 of JAFRXM010000064.1, forward strand.
CGGCCTTGGTCGCCAACAGCGCGTCGGTAAAGAACTTGGGGTATTCCTCGAGCATCGGAACGCCTACGCGGGGCCTGTCCTTGGGGATCCCGTTGATCTGCCTGCAGATGAAGCCCACCATGTCCGGATCCATGACTATGTTTTCCGGATCCAGGAAGGAATTTAGCCTGGCGTGAAACTGCGAATCAGGCCTGCCGTAGACCGCTACGGGCTGCTGGCCTTTGAGCATTATCGCGAAGATGTGGCCGCAGGGCGTTACGAGATCGGTCATGTATTTCATGTCGGCCTGGTAGGCCATGGCTCCGTTTCCGTGGACCGCTATGGCGTCCAGGTTCTCGTCCTCCATGAGCTTATTAAGAAGCGCCAGCCTGCGCTCCCTTTCTTCGATATGCATCTGTCTTGTGCGTTCCATGATATACCTCCCAAAACCGTCAGTCTTTCTTTGTCCACCCTTATATTTTGGCCTAAAAACTGGCACTTTGTCAATAGTTTATCTATTTCCAGGCGTAGTATTTATAGTGTATAATAATTGTGTTTTTAACTTCTGCGTGGATAAAGGAAACTGCCTCACATGCCACCACTTGACGTGATCCTCGGCAACCTGTGCAGCCTGGGCGCTATGATAAGCGACTCTATAAGCGGCACGCGCACCAGGCGCAACCATATACTTGGATTCCAGATCGGTGGCCATACTGCGAAACCTGGCGGCGATAAAGAATTACGTTGGCACCGTGGGCAACATAGTTGTGGCAGTAACTACAGCTATAGCGCTGTACAGGGAGTCCAAAAAAGCCGCGGAAAAGACTGATGCCGCGCAGGAACAGGAGGAACCGGGCAATGACTAAAGAAGAAAGAACGCAGCGTGCCGTTAAGGCAGCTTACGACACCCACATGAAGTTCTCCGTATGCGGGCGCAGCGCCATGTACGGCCTTAAGCAGGCCTTCGATTTTATACCAAAAGAATTCGTTACGGCTTCGATGTCGCTTTCCGGCGGAGGCGGCGGAGCCTACGGATCCTGCGGCGCGTACAGCTCGGCGCTTCTGGTATGCGGCCTTAAGTACAACCCAACCATCAGCCAGCAGGAGGCGGACCCTTCGCTGTTCCCGCCTGCGCAGGAAAAGTTCAACCAGCTGCGCGAAGCTTTCAAAAAAGAATTCGGGACAACACTTTGCCCCGAAATACATAAGCAGCTGTTCGGCCGCACCTTCGATCTTACCGACCCTGCCGAGTTCGAATACTACATGAACATGGAAGGCCGCTGCGAAAAGTGCGCCCAGGTAGTGGCCCGCGCAGTGAAGATCACCTGCGAGTTTCTGATGCAGGACGAATCCTGACGCAGGCAATTAAGGCCTGCAGGCCCACAGTTTCAGGGTTTTTTGGCCGTGAAGTCCTCGTCCATCGTGCGTATGCGGTTGAACTGGTCGCGGTATTCTTCTACGACGTCCATCATATCAGGCCTGCCAGGCTCGCGCTCCTGGCTCTTTGCCTTCCACGGCATTATCAGCGGCCCTGCCCACTCTGCCAGAGCTTCGGGCTCGGTGCGGATAAAGAAGCGCTTTGCCGCGTCTATCTCGCCTTTGCCGTTAAGCAGCGGCTTCAGTTTTTCCGCGGCTTTTGCTATGTCGCTGCCACCGGAAGTGGCAAACAGCATGACCCTCTTGCCCGTCCAGTCGTGGGCTTTAACAAATGCTTCTATAATTTTTGGCGCCGCGAAATACCAGACAGGAAAGCCCAGGAACACCACTTTGTATTCCCCGAAGTTCCCGACCGTACCGGCCAGGACAACTTCTTTTTTCGCGAACTGCTCGCGGTTGCAGCGAGCCATAGGATTCTTCCAGTTGATGTCCGCAGCGGTATAGGGCTCAGCGGGCTGTATCTCGAACAGATCCGCCCCTGTTACCTGCGCAAGGTCTTTGGCGATCTTCGCCGTGTGCCCCTCCGCGGAAAAATATGCAACCAGTACTTTGTCGTTTGTTTTATTCATGATCGTCTCCTTGATCTTTTTTTCAATTTCTACTGGCAAGTATACTCAGAACATTTCAGAATAAAACTGCTAAAAAAGCAAATTAACGAGGCTTATTTCGCTTTTTGCGGCGAAAAAAGGTGGCTTAACCCGCCCTATACCAGCAAGTTTACCAGCTGTTCGCGAAGCTCCGTGATCCTGCTTATGGCGTCCTGCACCTGTGTCCTGGCGTGCAGGATCTGCTCCTGCACCATGAAATCCACGAAGAACCCGTCGAAGAAGTAGTCCGCAAACTCCCAGAAATCGCCCTCGTTTATTGCAAGTGGCATTGCATTGTCTACGTCGGCCAGCTCCCTGCGGAACACGGCCACGGCATGCCGCGCCTGCTCTATGCACTCCATAGCGCTGCGCAGCTTGCTGCGCTTTACGAACGTCGTAATGAAGCCTCCGCCCAGCACATCGAACCAGCCCCAGGTACTGGCGCTGTTCAGGTAGTCCCGGGCGCTGTAAAGGCTGACGAGAGCGTTCTCCGCAGCCCTTATGGCTTCCTGTATCTCCCTTATTCTTTCCTCATCCATTGTGTATGCCCCTTCCCGGCCGCTTTATGGCTGGCCTTCAATTATACTATACACTGTGCACAGCAAAAGATATATAGGAAAAACCGCAAAATAAAGGCTGTTATTTTGCGAACAGAAAAACACCCCTGCAGACCGGGCTTCATGATTGCAGGAGGCTGGGCTTGCAGGGGTTTGAGTTTTTCAGTTTTGCACGGATCAGGGTTCACCCATCGCAGGGCTTATCACACTCTGAGCTGGCCGAAGAGCACGCAGGTGAGGCAGGCTACGGTTCCCATCAGGATCGCGGAGAGCCAGAGGTTTCCGGTCTTCCTGAAGAGGTAGGTGGACCCGCCGATTCCGACTGCCATGCCGGCCGGCATGCCCCAGAGCCTCTGGGTGTCGGCGTTGAAGTTCAGCAGGAAGGACGTGTCTGCTGCGGAGCCTATGGACTGGAAGTGCCACTTGAGAGCTATGATCAGCACCAGGGTGAATTCCGCGAGTATTACGTTAACGATGATCGCCCTGAGGGTATCTTTCCATTCAACACCTGTGGAGGGAAGCCTGCGCTCTATGTTGTTGCCGAGGTTGCTGAGCACGAAGCACGGTACCCAGATGCAGATGTAGGGCAGGAAGTACGGGATCTTATGGAGCGGAATGCTCTTGAATCCGAAGAACCACGCGTAGAAGTCGGTGCCGGTGATGGTCTCCTGCAGGAGGATCAGGCCGAAGGATATAGCCAGGGTAGCTGTGGCTACGAGTATGGTCTTCCAGATGTAGCTGAAGGTGATCTTTGCCTTGCCGTCTTCGGTCATGCCGAGGTCTCTTAAGGTCATGCCGGCCTTCTTGCCGTCGGTGAGGCTGAAGAGTATGAAGGTCAGAACGCCCAGCACGGACAGACCGATTATGGTGAAGAACGCTACGTTAGCGTATGTGAGGTTGAAGCCTGCGCGGATCGCGTTCTTGTTCTGCGGGGTGAGTATTCCGAAGGTACCGGTCTTAAGGACTATCCACGGGAAGACGATGCCGCAGATGGCGCTTATAGCGAAGCCCTTGCCGCGAAGGCCTATGTTTCTGGGCAGCGGCTGCTTGACTGTGCTAAGAGCAGGCACGCCTTCGATCAGCATCAGTGCGATGGCGCAGATCAGAGCGCCGAAGCAGAGTATGCCTGCAAGTCCGATGTAGTCCTTGTACATCCATACCTGGTTGCTGGCCTCGATGTAGTTGGGAACGTTGGCCTGGCCCACAGTCTCCTGAGCGAACCAGATGAGCTTTTCGATGGCGCCCTGGTTTACGAAGGCTGCCTCATGGATGCGCTGATAGTCTCTTGTTGCGTAGAAAGCGTTGCCCTCTTCGAAGGAGCCGTAAAGCTTGTCGAGTTCGATGTCGCCTCCGGTATAGCCTGCCCTGCCCTCGAGCGAGGGAGCTGCCTTCATGGTGTCAGCTATGAACTTTTCCGCTGGGGATTCCACGTCGCCGTTGGTTGTAAGAACGTTGCCCTTGTACTGGCTCCAGGCGGC
>JAFRXM010000065.1 GCA_017443515.1 Bacillota bacterium
CCAGCTGTATCTGAGTGGATTATACGGCAAAAATGGTCCGGATGGCAATGAAAAACCTCTAAAAAAGATTTGAACCGGAAGTTAGTTCTGCAAAGACTGGTTTACCGGGATTCGACCCGAAGTTAGTTTTGCATTCAACTTAAGGACTTCGGCAAAAAAATAAATAAAGGAAATCCCCCGGTCTCAGCGAATATTCGTGCAGACGGGGGTTTTTATGTCCGGAAAGAACTATTCAAAAGCTGTAGAAGATATAAAATCCAGGGTCAGTATCGTGGAGGTCATCGGTTCGGTGACGCCTCTTAAGAGGGCGGGCTCCGGCTACATGTGCTGCTGTCCATTCCACAAGGAGAAGACCCCGTCGTTTTCCGTGTCCGAGAGCCGCAACTTCTACCACTGCTTCGGCTGCGGCGAGTCCGGTGACGCTATCAAATTCGTCCAGAAATACTACAACCTGGACTTCCAGGGCGCTGTCGAAAGGCTCTGCCAGCAGTACGGCATAGTTATAGAGGAGACCCGCAGCGGTGATGACCAGAAGCGGGACGAATACTACGAAGCAAACCGCCTTGCGGCACGCTACTTCTACGATACTCTCAGCAAATCCGCTAACAAAGGCTACGAGTACATGGCAAAGCGCGGACTTTCCGCAAAGACAATGCAGTGGTTTGGTATAGGATATACCGGAGAAGGCTGGAGCGGCCTTACGGATCATCTTTTAAAGAACGGAGTCAGCAGAGAAACGCTGCTTGCTCTTGGGCTCTCCTCCGAAAAGAACGGCAAGCTTTTTGATAAGTTCAGGAGCCGCGTGATGTTCCCGATCATCAACGTGCGCGGAAAAGTCATAGGCTTCGGCGGCCGCATAATAGGGGACGGAGAGCCAAAATACCTCAACTCCCCGGAGTCGCCGGTCTACCTCAAAAAGCTGAACCTTTACGGCATCAACCGCTCCAAGGACGCGATCTTAAGGGAAGGATTCGCTATTCTTGTCGAAGGTTACATGGACTGCGTGAGCCTGTACCAGAGCGGCGTCGAAAACGTCACCGCAAGCTGCGGCACGGCGCTTACACCGGAGCAGGCAAAGCTCCTGAAGCGCTACACCAAGAAGGTCGTCCTCTGCTACGATTCGGACAAGGCAGGTATAAACGCGGCTCTTCGCGGCATAGACGTGCTGCGCGAGGCGGGCATGGAGGTAAGCGTCCTAAACGTAGACGACGGCAAGGATCCGGATGAATACGTAAAAAAACACGGAAAGGACGGATTTCTGGACCTTCTTAAGAACAAAGCCATGCCGGACGTGGACTACAAGGTCAGTATCCTTCGCGGGAACTACGATCTTAAGGACCAGACCCAGGGCATAAAGTTCTTTAAGGAGATAGCTTCTATCATCAGGGGGCTGTCCCCGGTGGAAGCCGACATATACATACAGAAATACGCAAGGGAATACAGCATCTCCGAAGGAGCTCTTCGCCGCGAGGTTGAAAGCACGCAGCCTGAAAAGGAAAAGAGCGGCCAGATAGTCGCAAGGCAGGATGTATCGGAAAGCCGTCAGCAGGATGTTGTTACTGCCGCCGATGTCAACCTCGAACGCATGCTCATAAGGCTCATCATGGTAAAAAGCAGCTATCTGGATAAGCTGTCAGGGTATCCGGAGGGTTTTGTCACCGCTAAAGGCAGAGCAATAAAAGATGCTATGGAGTTCGAGTACAAGCCCGGGGCTGAATTCGAGGCTTCTTCTCTTGCCAACAGCCTTACAGACGAGGAATCCGAGTATCTCTACCGCATCATAGACAACATCCAGATAGGCGACAGCGACGAGCTGGCCTTTGCTGACTGCATAGAACGCCTGGACGACAAGCGCGCCGCAAAGAGGGTGCACAGGATACACGACATCCTGGAGATGGCCGACGCCATGCCCGAAGAAGTCGTGGACCAGGAACAGATCAATAAACTGCTTACAGAGTTACAGACTTTGCAAAATAGAAACAGGGGGAAGAATTAATGGCATTTGATTTTGATGACGACAAAAAAATGGAACAGCTCACCGCTTTCCTGGAAAAAGCCAGAAAAGACGGAGTCGTCAGCGAGTTTGAGATCGAAGAGCTCATGACCGAGTGCGATCTTGACGCGAGCAACAAGGATACCATCATCGAGACTCTGGAGTCCTCCGGCGTAGAGATCACGGGAGCCGAGATCCCGGACGATTACGCCCTGATGGATATCGACGACGCCGATGATGAGGAATTCGAAGATCTTGCAAGGGACGTCGAAGAGGAGAGTTTCGAAGATATCGAAAAGACCATGGCCATCGACGATCCTGTCCGCATGTACCTCAAGGAGATAGGCAAGGTACCGCTCCTTACTGCGGACGAGGAGCTCGAGCTCGCAAAGCGCATGGAAGTGGGAGATCCTGAGGCCAAACAGAGGCTGTGCGAAGCCAATCTGCGCCTTGTAGTATCCATAGCCAAGCGCTATGTAGGCCGCGGAATGCAGTTCCTGGACCTCATCCAGGAAGGAAACCTGGGCCTTATAAAGGCTGTCGACAAGTTCGACTGGCGCAAGGGCTTCAAGTTCTCCACATACGCAACATGGTGGATAAGGCAGGCCATAACAAGGTCCATAGCCGACCAGGCGCGCACGATAAGGATACCGGTGCACATGGTCGAGACTATAAACAAGCAGATAAGGGTCACCAGGCAGCTGCTTCAGGAGCTTGGCCGCGACCCGACGCCGGAAGAAGTAGCCAAGGAGATGGAGATCCCCGTGGAAAAGGTGCGCGAGATATCCAAGATCGCCCAGGAGCCTGTATCTTTGGAGACTCCTATAGGCGAAGAGGAAGATTCGCACCTCGGCGACTTCATACCCGACGAAGACGTTCCTTCGCCGGCTGATGCCGCCGCGTTCTCCATGCTAAAAGACCAGCTCAACGAAGTGCTCGCAACGCTTACAGACCGCGAGCAGGAAGTTTTAAGGCTGCGCTTCGGTCTGGACGACGGACGCCAGCGCACACTGGAAGAAGTTGGCCAGCAGTTCAACGTCACCCGCGAGCGTATAAGGCAGATAGAGGCAAAGGCGCTGCGCAAACTGCGCCACCCGAACAGGTCCAGAAGGCTCAAGGATTATCTCGAATAGAGGAGCGCGCGTTGAATAAGCCTGTCTTAAGCGAAAGGATGCAAGCGATAGAAGACATGGTCCTGCCGGGTCTGCCTGTAGCCGATATCGGCACGGATCACGGTCTTATTCCCGCTGACATACTTCTTAAGGGCATCTGCCCGTTTGCCGTGCTTACGGACATCAATCCGGGACCTTTGGAAAAGTGCCGCGAAAACCTCAGAAGTTTCGGCGTGGATCCTTCGCTTTACAGCATTATTCAGGGTGACGGATTCGACCCCATAGGCGACGGAGGCTTCGGAACTGTCATAACCGCCGGTATGGGCGGCGAACTGATCATCAGTATATTTGAAGAGACCGGATGGTCCGTTACTCGCCCCAAAGGCGAGCCGATCGCAAAACGCTACGTGCTGCAGCCCAGAACCCACGCGGACGATCTCAGGTCTTACCTTACTGAAACTGAATTCAGGATCTGCGATTACAGGCTCGCAAAGGAGCGCGGACGCATCTGCGAGGTCTTTGCTGTAGAACTTTGCGCAGCCGGAGAAGCAAGGTCGGACTGCGGTCTTGTCTCAGAGTTCCTTCTTGGAAAGAACGATCCACTGATCACTGAATTTGTTGACGGCAAGATCCGAAAGGCGCGCAGAATATTCGAAAACGCCTCAGAGTCCGAAAATAAGGACGCCAAAGACGCGGCGGAGATATGGAGAGCCACAGCCTGCCTTCTGGAAGAGATCAGGAGAAATCTATGAAAAAGACAGATCTTCTAAAAACACTGGATAAGATAGCGCCTGTTAGCCTTGCCGAGGACTGGGACAACTGCGGGATGCAGGTGGACCTCGGAAAAGAGGAGATAAACAGGGTGCTGGTGGCCATGGAAGTAACGCAGAGCGTCATAGAAAAGGCTCGCGAATGCGGTGCCGATATGATAATAGCGCACCATCCGCTGCTCTTCAGCTACATAGCCATAACCTCTCTTCGAAGCAGCAACGTAAACGAAAAGAACATTATCGATCTGGTAAAGAGCGATATAGAGGTGTATTCTTCCCACACCTGCTTCGACGCTGCCGCGGAAGGAAACAACGACTATATCTGCAGGCTGCTGGGGCTTGAGCGCGTACGCTGCTTTGCGGGAGAGATAGCCAGGATAGGGCGCCTTAAGGAACCCGTAAGGCTTGAGGAATACGCTGCGCTGGTATCTGAAAAGCTTCAGGATCCGCCTGCGATGATAATCAGCGGAGATCCCAGAAAGCTCATCAGAAACGTTGCGGTATGCACCGGCTACGGCGGAGAGATGTGGGAGCAGGCATATTTGGAAGGCGCAGACCTCTTCATCTCAGGCGAGTTCAAGCACCACGAGATGTGCTACATGAGCCAGACAGATATGGCCTTCATAGGCGCAGGCCACGCCGGCACAGAATGGATATTCGTGCCCAACATGGCACAGCAGCTCAAGCAGATGACGCTTGGCGAACTTGAGATAATACAGTATAAGGATCATCAGATCCCGTACAGAACACTTTAGTTTTATACATGAGCAGTCCAGACGGTCGCCGGCTGCGCAGGGATGCGCGGCGGGAGGAAAGTCCGGGCTCCACAGGGCAAGGATGCCGGCTAACGGCCGGTGGGAGCGATCCTAAGGAAAGTGCAACAGAAAAGAACCGCCGCGCACACGCGGTAAGGGTGAAAAGGCAGGGTAAGAGCCTACCGGGGCTGTGGTAACACGGTCCGCCAGTGTAAACCCCATCCGGAGCAAGACCAGTCAGGGAGGTGTTTCCGCGAGGATAAAGCCTGAAAGGGGGCTGCCCGTCCCTTCCCGAAGGGTAGGTCGCTTGAGACCTATGGCAACATAGGCCCTAGAAAGATGATCGTCCACGACAGAACCCGGCTTACGGGCTGCTCATGTTTTTTCAGAACAGATCATGAATAGTATACAATATTGTCCTAAATGCGGTTCGGCGCTTACAGCTGAGCAAAAGTGCGCAAACGGCCACAGCGCCGAAATTCCGAAGGAAAGGCCTTTTGCAGATTACGCGGTAAGAAAGTGCAAAAGCGATGTGGAAGGAAAGTTCTTCGATCTTATCAAGGACTTTCTTAAAGCGCATCTATTTGGTACCTTGCTTACAGTTTCCGTAGTATTCACTCTTGTCGCATCTATCGCTTCTTCTCATGGATACATCAGAAAAACCAGTGCTTCGCCGCAGGAATACCTCGCGGCGATAGCTGAAGATGGCCAACTGCCGCCGGATGTGGAGTCGGCAACTGAGGAAGATTACTACACTTTCATAAAAGAAACACTGATACCGGAATACGGAGTAACTGCTGCTGAGCCCAAGAACTTCACTTCAGTCGACAACAGCTGGAACTGGATACCTGTCGCAAAGACTCTCACGGAAAACGGTTACGCGGGGCTTTTCGGCGCTGATATATACGACTACAACGGCGACGGTAAGCTGGATATGGTAGCTGCGGTGCTAACAAAAGGCTCCATAGGAGACTGGCTGCAGGGCCAGGCGGAAGGCTGGAAGGCCAGCAAAGCCGAAGCTTTCGACCTCAGCATACTTTTCTATTCTACCGATGACGACGGCAATATAAAACTGATATCAACGCTTCCGGCTCTTGCGCAGATAGACGGAAGCAGCTTCGGCCAGATGTCCTGGAACACCAGGGACTGGAACGGAACTCGCTATCTTTACGGCAAGGTAAGCCTTGAGGACATGACCACCTACGGCCCGACTATAGGAGATATATGGCACATAGACAGCAGCGGGCAGTTCGTGCACGACAAGATCGTAGGCAATCTCAGCTGGGGCCAGGGAAGCTACAAGGGCGATCTCAACGCCCAGCTCGGAACGCTGAACACGGAGTTTCCTGCAGATATAGCGGATGCCATTATGGCGGAGCTTTCCATAAGCTGGCCGAACAACAAGGTCAGCACTTTTACGGCTGTGGACCACACAGGGCTTGCTGAAAAGGCCGGAGGCGCGGGTAAATAACATGAAGTGTTCCAAATGCAATACTGAAAATACATATAAGACGGATTACTGCGTAAACTGCGGAAAAAAGTTCACGAAGGAAGAACAGGAAGCTGCTTATTTTAAGACCTTCTGGGGAAAGGTAGAAAAGGTCGAAGACCGCTACAAGACCCTTACTTTAAAGAAGTTCATTTCAAGCAGACCGGTCCAGATCGCGGTGATCCTTGTGATCCTGGCGCTGGGCATCTTCAACATCGTAAGGAACGGCGCGTATCTCCGCGTGGAGAAGAGCAGCAACTACACTGTAGAATACAACCAGAAGCTCAACACATCGTATCTTAACACCGCGCTTGATGCTGTGGACGTCTCGTTCTATCTGCCGCACGCGGCTGAAGATATTGTTATCAGAAGACTGGATGCCAAAGGAAATGTAACAGAAGAAATGACCATAAAGCCGGAAGATTCGGTAATGCTTGAGGCGAGCTTTAAAGACTACTACCAGGTGGTCGCTAACTACACAAAAAGCGGTACCGAAAGGCAGTACATATACCTGTTCAAAACTATAAAAACAGAGGATCAGAGATGAAGATCATCACATGGAACGTAAACGGAATAAGGGCAGCTATGGGCAAGGGGTTTTTGGAGTTCCTTCGCAAAGAGGACGCTGATATAGTCTGCCTTCAGGAGACCAAGTGCCAGCCGGACCAGGTGGACCTTTCCGGAGAGCTGCCAGGATACGACCTGTACTGGAACAGCGCCGAAAAGAAGGGCTATTCCGGCACGGCGATCTTTACTAAACATAAGCCAGATTCTGTCAACTTACACATTGATGCACAAGGACACGACACAGAAGGCCGTGCTATAACCCTGGAATACCCGCAGTTCTATATGGTGACAAACTATACGCCAAACTCCCAGAACGAGCTGGCCCGCCTTCCTTACCGCCTGGAATGGGAGGCCGCAAACAGGGAATATCTTAAGAAACTCGATTCTAAAAAGCCCGTCATTATGTGCGGAGACCTCAATGTAGCGCACAACGAGATAGATCTGAAGAACCCGGATACCAACCACCACAACGCGGGCTTTTCTGACGAGGAGCGCGAGGCTTTCACAAAACTACTTTCCTGTGGGTTTACAGACGCTTACAGGCATCTTTACCCGCAGCGCGTCGAATACACCTGGTGGAGCTACCGCATGAGGGCGCGCGAGCGGAACGTAGGGTGGAGAATAGACTACTTCATCGTCTCCGACCGAATAGCTGATAAGGTAAAAGATGTAGTCATAAGAGGGGATATTATGGGCTCGGACCACTGTCCGGTAGTCCTGGATATAGATATTTAAAAGGACAAATATGAAAAAGATCTCACTCATTCTGGCCGCGCTGCTGATACTTTCTGTTCTTGCAGGGTGCGGCAAGCCCGCCGCGAACAACGTTCCGGCAGAAAACAACGCCATAGACCCCATGCCGACAAACACGGACAACACCGAGTCGGCAGACAATACCGTGCCTCCTGATAACACAGCGGACGATGATATCACAGAAAAGGATGCGTTCTGGCTGCAGATCTACGACAGCGGAAAGATAACAGAAAAAACACTTTCGGAGTTCCTTGACGGCTCGTGGAAAATGCTCCCCTCAGGAGGCGGAAGACAGCAGGAAGGCTTCGGAACGCTGAGCTTTCAAAAAGACAGCGGGAAGCTTACTTTTACCTACGACAAGTTCGACGATAAAGGCACAGTTACCTGCGCGTTTGCGCCTTCGCACCTGAAAGAAGGCTATGGAAACGCAGACGCCTGCGACCGTCTGCAGCTTAATGTGGAAAGTGCCTCGGAGGCGGTAAAAGCAAGGACTCCGTATATCGTGGGCAGCAATGTCGACATGGAGATCCTTATCGCAAGGGTCTTCGGAAGCGATATGATAGCACTGCGCGAGATCGGCGACGGCATTTCGCCCTTCGGTATGGACATACTCATGTACGACAACCAGTCACTGGACGGCATGTGGATATTCGTCCGGGAAAGCGGCAGCCTGTCAAAACTCGAACAGGACGAGGAGACGGAGGATGAGATGCGGGTAAAAAGCGGCTCGTTCTACGCTATAAGGTGGATGGATCACAAAGACAGCTTCCTGCTGCAGCCGGTCGGCACCAGGGACTTCGACGAGACATTCTCCGAAGAACCGATGCCTGTAAAAGCTTCCATGTATACCGGTTTCGGAAACGCTCTTTACGCGGTATCATACGAACTTCTCCTGGCTGATGCATCGGAGAGCAACAGCAACTACGCGCCGCAGCTGGTCTATGTTACGACAGACGAGAACGGAAAGATAACAGACTACGACCTTATACCGTATTTCGGATCAGGGCTATATTCCCAGGAACATGTAAAAGAGGGCCCCGGAAGTGACAGCGACACGAGAGATCCTGAGCTTTTCGGCCCTACGGACGCGATATTCCTCGGCAACTGGGTAAAGGCAGACGATCCGCAGACCTGGGTGGATATAAGCGCAGATTCCGTACAGGCAGGTGGATATAAGATAATACTCTACGCGAAAGACCTGTATTCCGGCGCGGGAAACGCAAACGTGGCAACTGCGGACAGTATAAGCATCAACCAGTGCTATCTGGACGGAAACACGGTCGTGATGGGGTATTTCGAAAAGACAGAAAGCGGCATACGATTTACCGTAACGGCGTCAGGCTCCGAAAAGCTTCCAGCCGGTACGACGATAGACTACGTAAAAAAACCAACCACGCGTCTAACGCGTGGTTTTTCACATGCGGGCATAGCCCTTGTCCCACGCTGACGCGTACAACGCGTAAATCCATCTGCCAACTGCGATGCTGCTTACTGTTTCGTTTTATACGGGGATGCAGCAGCACCAAAGCTTAACTGCTCCCCCATCCTGTCTTCTTCCCATTGGTGTTTTATATACTCCGCAATTCGGCTCTCGTTCTTTCCGACCG
>JAFRXM010000066.1 GCA_017443515.1 Bacillota bacterium
CTGCTCCCAGGCATGGCTCACAGGTATGTATGGCGTAATTCGCCATTGTGCTCTTGGATTCAATATTTGAAAGATAGATAAAGACCATTACATTTTGATTCTTAGTGAATACTAGCTGTAATGGTCTTTGTCTTCAGTCTGGCGCCGCCATAAGGCGGCGTTTTGCTTTGGAAGGGCAGTGGATCTATTTTTCGATCTCCCCGGTCCAGTCGATAATGCCGCCGAACTCGTATATCCTTGAATACCCCATATACGCCAGCTTTTGCGCCGCGTCCTTGCTGCGGTTACCGCTGCGGCAGTATATGAGTATTATCTGGTCGTGGTCCGGGAGCTCTTTAGGGCTGGCGGTGCCTATCGATTCGTTGGGTATCAGTATGGCGCCTGGGATGTGACCGCTGTCGTATTCGTCCTGGCGGCGCACGTCAACAATTACGTGGCCGTCGTTTTGGGCCATCATCTTTTTGGCTTCTTCCTGAGTTATCTGCTTGTATTCGAAGTGTTTTTCCATGCTGTTTCCGTCTGCCATGTTTTCCGTGCTGTCTTTAGCGCATCCTGCCGCAAGGATCAGCGCCAGCGCGAGAACTGCTGCGACCGCAGCTTTTATTCTTCTCGATCCGGCCATTTCTACACCTCCGGCAGGCAGTGCATATGGGTCTTGCCCAGTACTCTGAAGCCTTCGGCGCGGCCTTTGAGGCTTCTTATTCCGAAGTCTACAGAACGAAGTTTTATGTAGCTACCGAGCGAAGCCCAGGCAGCGGAATCCTCAGGGAACTGGCTTTTGTGGCAAAGTATCGCCTCGGTCTGGACCTTTAGATATGCCGAAGTCTTTACATACCGGTTAGGCCTTGCTGTCATGTAGTAGGCTATAGCTTCGACGGGTGCGCTCTTAGCGCCCGAAGCGTTCATTATCTCATCGAAGGGGGCGAAGAAAGCCAGCCTTCTTGCAGCTTCTCCGACGTTAAGATGGTCCGCGTGGCACTCGCTTGAAGAGCAGGGGTCAGGCGCGAATATTATATCCGGCTGTATCTCACCGACGGCGCGCGCCATTGCGCGGTAAAGCTCCTCTGCGGTGTAAAGGCCTCCATCGGAGAGTCCCAGGAAGCGCACATCCGATACTCCAAGCTTTGCTGCGCCCGCAAGACTCTCTTTTTTCCTTATCTCCGCGAGCTGGTCGGGAGTGGTCCCTGCGGGGGCGTTCTCAAGCCCGAAGCGTCCGTCAAGGCAGATGAGGAAAGTGACTCTTTTGCCTTCCGCGGCGAGCTTTGCAGCCGTAGCGCCGGCGCCAAGCTCTATATCGTCCGGGTGCGGTCCGATGAACAGGTAGTTGCTGAATTGTTCTATCCCGGGCAGGGGAGCGGCTCTTCTTATAACAAACGATGTCAGGCTCATGGCGGATCCTCCGTTCTTCGGTTTGTCTTAAGTATAGCATGACAACAAAAAATCTTCAATATATAGGGTTTTGGTGTATTTTATTACAACAATATGTTGATTTTTCTTCACAGAATCTTTATAATTGAGAGTAACTTAAAATCATGGCTGAAAAGCCGTTTTTTGGGGTGCGATATGGGATATCCACAGTACTGCGTTCTGGAACGTTTGAAGGCCTCGGCCCTTAAGTATCCGGATAAGGTGCTATACAACGATACAGCAGAAACAGTAACATTCAGGCAGGCGGACGAGCTGTCGGACAGGATAGGCAGTTTTCTCCTCTCGAAGGGCGTCACGAAGCGTCCAGTAGTCGTAATGACAGGCCGCAGCGTACTCACACCGGTGTGCTTCTTCGGAGCAGTAAAGGCCGCTTGCTTCTACGCGCCGCTTGACCATACCGTTCCGACAGCCCGCATGGAGCAGGTGCTGTCCGTAATAGACGCCGACGTCCTCATAGCGGACAAAAGCACAGAAGGCCTGCTTCCAAAGATAGGCATTAAGGGCACGGTGTACATGCTTGAGGACATGCTGGGCCAAGAGCCGGACCAGAGCCTTCTTGAAAACGCCTGGAACGGCCTTAGCGGGGACCATCCGCTATACGTGATATTCACCTCAGGCTCTTCCGGAAAGCCCAAAGGCGTCGTAACTTCCCACAGGGCTTTGGACTGCTACATCAGCGCTGTCGCAAAGGTCCTGCGCCTGGACGGAACAGATATCCTGGGCAACCAGTCGCCGCTGGATTACATCGCAGCAATCAGGGATATATACCTGCCGCTTTGGACAGGCTGCGGCACGGTGATCCTGCCTAAAAGCAGCTTTGCGATACCTACGGAGCTCTTTAAGCTTCTCAACAGCTACGCGGTCACTGTACTCTGCTGGAGCGTTTCGGGGGTGGAGCTTTGCGCCAAGCTCAACGCTTTTGCATTCGGAAAGCCTCAATATCTCAGGACGGTGATATTCTCCGGCTCGGTCATCAATTCCAGGTACCTTCGGGCCTGGCAGGATGCGCTCCCGGGAGTGCGTTTCATAAACCAGTACGGACCCACGGAGGCCACGGCGTCCTGCACCTACTACGAAGTGCCTGCACCGGTGGAAGCAGATACGGTGCTTCCTATAGGCAGACCATACGAAAACTACAGGATATACCTGATAAGAAAAGACGGGACCATGGCCCCGGAAGGGGAGCTGGGAGAGATTTGCGTCGGCGGACCGGGGCTCGCACTGGGCTACTTCGGAGCGCCGGAGCTTACCGAAAAGTCCTTCGTTCCAAACCCGCTGGATCCTTCCTCCGGGGAGCTGATCTACAGGACAGGGGATCTTGGCAGCATGGGTCCGGACGGTCTGCTGTATTTCCACGGCAGAAAGGACCGCCAGATAAAGCACATGGGGCACCGCATAGAGCCGGACGAGATAGAATCCGCGGCAAAAGCGGTCGAAGGTGTGGACAGCGCCTACGCTATGTACGACAGGGAAAAAGAGCTTCTGTACCTGTTCTACACGGGCAGCGCATCCTCAAAGGATATAGTGCTGTACTTCAGGGCAAATATGCCTGCCTTCATGGTGCCAAGGCGCCTCGTGCAGCTTGAGGCCATGCCCAAACTGCCGAACGGAAAGATCGACGCAAACAGTTTAAAACAACACTTCATATAAAGGACGGAAAGGGATCAAATGGAAGAACTGATGGAAATACTGCAGGAGCTGCGCCCGGACGTGGATTTTGAGAGCGAGAAGGCTCTTATCACCGAGGGCATACTGGACTCCTTCGATATAGTTTCGCTTGTAACTGCAGTTATGGAGCATTTCGACATCGAGATCAGCCCCATAGAGCTCATACCTGAAAACTTCGATTCTGTCGAGTCCATGTTCGCTCTCATCAGCAGGCTGAGGGAAGAGTGATGGATCTTGCCAGGCTGGCCGGGCAGATACAGACTCCGGCTTACGTTTTTTCGGCGGATCAGTTTGCGCAGCGCTGCGCTCTGGTTGCGGACACGTTCGGAAAGGACGTGTCTGTTTGCTATTCTGTCAAGGCAAATCCTTTCCTTCTGAGCGTGCTTCCTGGCGTCTTCAGGCACATAGAGGTCTGCAGTCCCGGGGAGCTGACTATCTGCGAAAAACTGCATGCCGACATGGGAAGCATCATCTTCTCAGGCGTCAACAAATCCGAAGCCGACATAGACCGCGCGATCGCCGACGGCGTCCGCATCTTCACGGCTGAAAGCCCGCTTCATTTTCAGATGCTCAGGAACTGTTCGGCCCGCGCCGGGGTAAGTATAGAAGTTCTGCTGCGCCTTACGGGCGGAAGCCAGCTGGGCATGAGCAAAGAAGACTTCATAAGGCTTGCTGCGGAGCATAAGACCCTTGGAGATATCGATATTTCCGGCATCCATTTCTTTACCGTCACGCAGAAGCGAAAAGCCGAACAGATCATAAAAGAACTTGACATGCTGCAGAGCTTTGTCTGCGAGGTTAAGGACAAGACTGGTCTTGTCCTGCGCAAGCTGGAATACGGTACCGGCCTTGCCGTGGATTATTTCAGTGCCGACCGCATGGAAAAGGAGACCGAAAGACTGCGCGCTGTGGCTCCCAGGCTCAGGGAGATGGCGCGCTCCATGGATGTTACCGTGGAGATGGGGCGCTTCTTTGCGGCTCCCTGCGGGCACTACTTCACATCGATCGCCGATGTCAAGAGCAGCGACGCGAACTACATAATCTGCGACGGCGGCATGAACCACCTGCACTACGACGGCCAGATCCAGGGCATGATGATCCCGCCGGTAACGCACGTTCCGAAGTCCTGCCAGGCAAAGGATGCCGAAGAGTCCGCATGGGTGGTCTGCGGGAGCCTTTGCACCTCAGCCGATGTGCTCACCAGAAACCTCAAACTCAAAGATCCCGTACCCGGAGACGTACTTGTCTTTTCGCACGCCGGGGCGTATTCTGTTATGGAAGGCATGGCTCTGTTCCTGAGCCGCGAGCTCCCGGCGGTATATATTTATTCCGAAGCTGATGGCTTAAAGCAGGTGCGCGGTATAATGCCTGCCGACGTATACAACACACCCGTACAGTATTTATAAAAGGTATCAGAACATGAAAAAACGCTCTGCCGGATGGATAGTGCTGCTCGTCGTTTTTGCGCTGTTTTTCGCTGCGGTGCTTGAGCTCGGAAAGCACACTCTTTTGGGATGGATACTCACCGCGGCTGCCGTAGCTGCCTTCGCGTGGCTGAGGAAAAGCAAGCTCGCCGGCAAGAAGCGCGGGGTGCGTTTCTTAAGCTGGCTGGCACTGATAGCGGTGTTTTTCGTGATCCTTGCGGTATCCTGGCCTCCGGTCCGCCCGGTGCCTGCCGTAAGCGTCAAAAATCCCGAAAAGACTGCGACCGTGCGCGTGGAGCAGGGCGAGCTTCGCGGCGTCTACAATGCCCAAAAGAGCGTAAAAGTGTACGCCGGCATACCCTACGCAAAGCCTCCTGTAGGGGAGCTGCGCTGGAAGGAGCCCCAGCCCGCCGATGCCTGGGAGGGCGTGCTGGAGGCGGACCACTTCGCACCCATGTCCATGCAGACCACCAATCTTCCGATATACGATTCCCTTGCGCAGATAATAGGGTATCACGATTACAAGATCTCGCTTACGGACAACTGGCGCCCGCCGGTAAGCGAGGATTCGCTCTATCTGAACATCTGGACACCTTCTGACGCCGAAGAGGGGAGCAAGCTTCCGGTAATGGTGTACATCCATGGCGGCTCGCTTCAGACCGGCCAGCCCTGGTACCAGGACTACAGCGGAGAGGGGCTCGCGAAGAACGGCGTAATAGTAGTCAACATGGGCTACAGGCTCGGCGTCTTCGGTTTCTTTGCCGACGAAGAGCTTGCCGCAGAATCCCAAAACGGCACCACCGGTAACTACGGCCTTCTTGACCAGATACTTGCTCTTAAGTGGGTGCAGAAGAACATTGCGGCTTTCGGAGGAGACCCGGATAACGTCACGCTTTCCGGAGAATCTGCGGGTTCCGCCTGC
The DNA here is from genome assembly GCA_017443515.1 of Bacillota bacterium. Classification (GTDB taxonomy): domain Bacteria; phylum Bacillota; class Clostridia; order Peptostreptococcales; family Anaerovoracaceae; genus RUG13409. Next base: position 5,443 of record JAFRXM010000066.1, read on the forward strand.
GTGACGGCGCTTTGCACTTCACCTCTGGCAAAGGGCCTTTTCAGGCGCATACTTGCGGAAAGTTCCACTGTCACGGCGCCAAGGCCTGCGCATTCCTTCAGGCTTCTGGATGCTGCCTTAAAGTCCGGAAAGGCTCTGAAAGAGCGATATGGAGCAAAGACTGTCGAGGATCTCAGGAAGCTACCCGCGGAAAAGATAGCAGGCGAGCTTTCAACGCAGCATCACATCACCGTGGACGGATACATCCTCACCGAGACCCCTTACGAATCCTACCTTAAAGGCGTTCACAACGAGGAAGCCCAGATGCACGGCTTCAACCGCGAGGAATCCGCGCCTTTCATACTGTTCTCACAGGCGTCTCTTAAGAACTACAAAAACAAGGTCCAGGGTGCTTTCGGAGAATACGCAGGAAGGGTGTTGGAACTGTACCCGGCGTCCACCAACGCGGAAGCGAAGAGAAACTGGGCCGATATCTACAGCGCCGTTCTGTTCAACTACGGACACTACTGCTTGAGGCGGCAGGCTGCGGCATGCGGTATTCCGTCCTACGAGTATTACTTTACCCAGGATAACGGCAGGCTCGGCACCTGGCACAGCGGCGAGGAAGTGTATTTCTACGGCAACATCCCGGAAAAGTCAGGCCTCTACAGTGAGGCTGACAGAGCGCTTTCAAGGATCATAGTTTCCTACATCTGCAACTACATGAAGACAGGGGACCCCAACGGAGAAGGCCTTCCCGAATGGTCCGCAGACGATCCAAAGACTCTTCTGGAATTCGGGGAAGGAACCTGTCCGACAGGCGAGTCCGGTGCGTCGGTGTGCCCAAGGCTCGATCCATATATTTCTCTCTATGGTATTCTGGACGAGATGTACAGCTGGAAAGGCCGATAAAAAACGCATAAAAACTCTTTTTTCCTGTTGACAAACAGGTGATTATAGAGTAAAATCTGTAACGTTCTGTTGGTAAAGGTCGGCAGAAAATGCCCCTTCCAGAGTGTGTCGGGGTGTAGCGCAGCTTGGTAGCGCATCTGCTTTGGGAGCAGAGGGCCGCACGTTCAAATCGTGTCACCCCGACCATCAGAATCACCAGGTATGGGGGCCCTTAGCTCAGTTGGTCAGAGCATCCGGCTCATAACCGGCAGGTCCCGGGTTCAAGTCCCTGAGGGCCCACCACATAAGCCCAGTTAGCTCAGTTGGTAGAGCAGCAGACTGAAAATTTGCGTGTCCTTGGTTCAATTCCGAGACTGGGCACCACAAGACCCGATGCGAAAGCACCGGGTCTTGTCTTTTTTGCAAAATACTGCACTTTTTCATATTTAAGTAACAAAAATGTTAACATTTTATCACCTTGTTGAACAAACATTTATAGTATAATAGCAATGAATTTAATAAATTAAAGTCAGCGTATCAGGGAATGGATAAATGATTTCTTACGACAAGCTTTGGAAGACCATGAAGGACCGCGGTATGACGCAGTATAAGCTCATCAAGGACTACAAATTCAGCAGCGGACAGCTTGACAGGCTGCGCAAGAACATGAATGTAAACATGTTCACCATCGCTGCGCTTTGCGATATACTGGACTGCGGACTGGAAGATGTAGTGGAGTATAAGAAGGGTTAAAAAGAACCGCTTCGCGTTACGGCTTTTTGAGCCTTTTGCTGCGAAGCGGTTTTTTATTGCTTATTTCTTACTCCTCGATGACTGCGATGGTCTCTATCTCAACAGTTTCTCTTGGAACGTCCTGCATATAGAAACCGAGGCTTCCGGTGCGGGTCTGAGCGATCTTGTCGAGCACGTCGAAGCCGTCCGTGAGCTTTCCGAACCCTGCGTACTGTCCGTCAAGGTGCGGAGCGTCCCTGTGCATCACGAAGAACTGGGATGAGGCGGAGTTTGGATCCATGGTCCTTGCCATGGAGAGCACACCTCTGGTGTGCTTTAATGTGTTCTGCGCAAAGCCGTTGGACTTGAACTCGCCGTTTATGGCCGCAGCTTCTTTTTGACTGAAGTCCGGAGTGTAACCTCCGCCCTGGATCATGAACCCGGGGATGACCCTGTGGAATATGAGTCCGCTGAAGAAATCTTCCTTTGCGAGCTTAAGGAAGTTCGCAACTGTAAGCGGAGCCATGTCGGGGTAGAGCTCGGCGGTCATGGTTCCGTAGTTTTTAACACGTATCTCGATCTTTGGATTAGCCATTTTATATCTCCTTTAGTTTTTTACGATTATACCACAGCCCGGAAGCCCTGGAAAGTCCCCCGGCGGGAGAATTCCTGCTGTATGGCGTTGAGGACCCGGTGCTTGTTGCGCGTCCAGTCAGGCGCTATGAGCTTATCCTGCGGGGCGTCTCCGGTGAGCCTGTGTATAGTGACCTGCGGAGGGAGGATCTCTATGATGTCGCAGACCGTATCCACGTACTCATCCATTGAGAGAAGGGGGAAGGGCGTTTCCCCGTACTGCCGGCCCATCTTTGTGCCTTCCATAATGTGCAGCATGTGTATCTTGATGCCGAACGGGCTGAACCGCGCAGCGTACCTGGCAGATGCAAGCATCTGCTGTTTATCTTCGCCAGGAAGGCCTAAAATCAGGTGCGTGACGTGTTTTATCCCGCGCGCCGATAAATTATGCGCTGCTTCTTCAAAATCGGCGTTTTTCCAGCATCTGTTGAAATTCTCCGCGCTTATTTCGTTCGCGGTCTGAAGCCCCAGTTCTACCCAGAGGAAGGTCCTTTTGTTGTATTCCTCAAGAAGGTCCAGGACCTCAGTGCCGAGGCAGTCCGGCCTGGTGGCAACGGCAAGCCCGACAACTCCGGGGCAGGAAAGGGCGCTTTCCCACAGACTTCGGAGCTTCTCCGCCGGTGCGTAGGTGCCGGTAAAGCTCTGAAAATATGCGATGAACTTCTGCGGCTGTGCCCACTTTTTCGAAAGACCTTTGATCTGCTCGTCTATAGTCCCGGCGAAGTCCCCGGAACCGCTGCCGCTGCAGAAAGTGCAGCCTCCTGTGCCTTTGCTTCCGTCACGGTTGGGGCAGGTAAAGCCGCCGTCGAGCGACAGCTTTACTACTCTGCAGCCGAACTTTTCCTTAAGGTATGTCGCTATTGAATTGTAGTGCAGTCCGTTGAACATGATCTGGTGACAGAGAACCGTCCCCTTGTCATCCTTGTCATGTTATTTCTTAAGGATCAGGGTCTGGTACTTCTCCGGGGTGATGCTGCCGGCTGCGCCTGAGAGCTTTCCGAGAGTATCCAGAACTACCGTGTATCCTGAGGCGTCAACTGCGGTCTTAGCTGCCTTGCCGTTGGCGTGGATCACCATGTAGCCGCCGTCGAGAGTATATTTCAGGACCGCTCCGTCATCCAGTACGTCCACCGCTATGTCAGCCTTGCCGCTCTGAATGGCCTTTGCGCTCTGCTTGAACGCCACGAGAGCCTTGTAGACTTCAAACACGTCGGCGTTCTTTATCTTCAGCGAGTAATCCAGGGAGTTTACAGGATCGGGGCTCTGGTAGGAGTTGCTGTCTCCGCCCTTGGTGCGGAGCATCTCCTCGCCGGACAGCATGAAGGCTGTTCCGTCAGAAGTGAACACCAGGGAGTTGGCAAGCACGCACATCTTCTTTATTGTGTCTTCATCCGTGATGCCCGCGGCCTTGCAGCGGTCGTAGAGGGTATAGTTGTCGTGGCAGGTAACATAATTAACTGTTTTGTCCACATCTTCGATCTTGTACGCCGCGCCGGCTGTGATACCGTTGATGCCGTTAGTGATCGCGTTTATATCCGGGTTCGTGAACACCGTTCCCGTGACCCATCCCGTTGCTTCCTTGGCGTTGAGGCCGCCTTTTATAAGAGCGTCTCTCATCTGGTCGTTGAACTGCCCGTAGCCGATGAAGCTGTTGGCGTTCTTCTGTATGCCCTGAAGGTCTTCTGCGAGGGTGGTGCCGCCGCCGGTCCAGGGCTCGCCGTAGATGACGATGTTCGGGTTTATCTTCTTAGCTTCTGCAGCCACCTGGTCCATAGTGGGTATGTCGTGCAGGCCCATCAGGTCGAAGCGGAATCCGCCGAGCTTGTACTCTTTGGTCCAGAACTTGACGCTGTCGATGATGAACTTGCGCATCATAGCGTTTTCGGACGCGGTCTCGTTGCCGCAGCCAGAGCCGTTGGACAGGGTGCCGTCCATCTTGTAGCGGAAATAGTAGCCGGGCATCAGCACATCGAAATTGGAGCCGTCCGCACCGTTAACGTGGTTGTATACAACATCCATGATCACGCTTATTCCTTCGGACGCGAAGTCCGCTACCATCTGTTTGAATTCCTTTATCCTGGCGTATCCGTCGTACGGGTCGGAGGAGTACATTCCCTCAAGAACGTTGTAATTTAAGGGATTGTAGCCCCAGTTGAACACGTAGGAGGTCTCGTTGTTCGCCTGGTCGAATATGGGCTGCAGCTGCACCGCGTTTACTCCAAGCTCCAGTATGTGGTCGAAGCCTGTCTTTACGGTCTTGCCGCCTTCGGTGTATGTGGTGCCGCGCTCGGTGACACCGAGGTATTTGGTGCGGTTCGCCTCGGTTCCGGTCCAAGTCTTTGATGAGGTTATGTCAGCGATGTGCATCTCCCAGACGGTGAGGGCCTTGCGGTCCGTGGTCTGGTATTTCACCTTGTTCCAGCCGTCCGGGTCGGTCTTCGCGAAGTCGACTATCATGCCGCGAAGGCCGCTTATTCCTGCGCTCTTCGCATAAGGATCGACGATCTCGGCACCGTCGGGATGCTCGGCGTTATAAACTACATAAGTGTAGTATTTGCCTTCCATATCTCCGGCTTTTTCGAACTCGAACACGCCTTTTTCGCCCCTGGCCATCTCGTATTCTTCGTACGCGTCGCTGCCTTTTTCCTTCGAGACGCTTACCGGGGTGCCGTTCTCATAGATCCTGACCAGTATCCTTGAGGAAACAGGGGACCATACCCTGAACGTGGTCTCGTTCTTGGTGTATATAGCGCCCAGCTCGCCGTCGTAGTAGTAAAGATCGTTGAAAGCGTCGGTGCCGTAAAGGCCGCGAACGGATACCTCTGTGCTCAGCTTCGTATTGCTTCCTCTGAACACTACCTCTACAGAGTACTTCTTGGCGAAATCAGCCTTTTCGGGGATATCGATGCTGAAGATGGACCTTCCCGCGCCGCTTCCTTCAGCTATCTGCTTTCCGTCCTCGAATGCCTTGTAGCTTTCAATGGGATTGCTGCAGTTGATCCTAATGGATGTCTCGCTGTTGAAATCCGCTGAATTTATAGCGTCGCTTATGATCTTGTCCGGTGTCTTGTACATGTTCTCGTCCCCTCCGGCGAGGTAGATGTGGTATACGTTGTTCTCGTCTTTTTTATACTCGCTGAACACTATGAAGCGGTCCGCTTCGGTGCCGTCCTTGGTCCAGGAGCCTTTGGTCTTTACTATGAGTCCCAGGCGCCCGCCGGAAAGGCTTCCGAACTTGGAGAGCGGGTAGGCCGCGATGACTCCGTAATCGTCCTGATAGTTGAAAAAGTCCTCGGCGCTGTCGTCCTGGCCGTCCGGATCCCACAGCCACAGAGCCCAGCCGGAATAGGTATTGTCCGACCTCTGGTAGTGGATCTGCACCGAGTCTTCGGAGAGCTTGGGCACTTCCGTCGGCAGGTCCACGTCGCGGTCGGGATACTGCGCGGCCGGCGTGGTATTTTCGGTGTTAGCCGCGTTGTTTGTGTTGTTTGCCCCTGAAGGGCTTCCGCACGCCGCAAGGCTCAGCACAAGGCAGAGCGCGAGCAGCGCGGAAAGCGTTTTTCTGAACAGTTTCATGGTAATCCTCCTTATTGATAAGCAGCTTCAGCCTGTTTAAGGTCTTCCCGCACCTTGGACAGGTTGCGGAAAGTGCCCGGATCGTAGTATTTATCTATGAGCGTCGTCATGTAGAGCCTGCATGGCTCAACTTCCGGCAGTCCTCTTAAAACCGTAGCGTAAGGCAGGTCCTGCGGGACCATGGCAAGAGGCAGCGGCATGATACCCTGGTCCTTTTCGAGCAGGTTGAAAAGGTATGATATATCGCTGCTGCAAGCGTCGCCGGGGCGTGGCACCACAGGCCACCACAGGCAGTGGTCGCGCCCTCCGGTATAAAGTATAAAATTCGATACCCTGTGCCTCCATGAAAGTTCAAGGAACTTCTCTTTTGCCAGAGGATTCTCGTTGTTTACGAGAAAGACTATGGGGGACTCCATGACAGGCATGGACTGCATGGATTTCCTGTTTATCGTGTCGAACGAGATGACCGCGTCCGCCCGCAGGTTGGTGAGGACGAAGTCGCAGTCGGAATCCAGACAGTTCATGGTCTGTATGTCGAATTCCTCGCTGTGGGCAGCGATGCTGCGCTTTATAGTATCGGACAGCATGCTGTCC
>JAFRXM010000067.1 GCA_017443515.1 Bacillota bacterium
ATGATCATGGACAAGTACATCACTGTCAACGAGGGCGTAAAGATAACAGGAAACCCCGAGAAACCCATGATAATAAGAAAGAACGCGGTGCTATGATATGAATGACAAGATAAAAATACTTTTCGCAAGCTTCGAGGCTGCGCCTTTTTCAAAGACCGGCGGCCTCGGGGACGTTGCCGGAAGCCTGCCCCGCAGCCTGAATGAAGAGGGCTGCGAAGTAAGGCTCATACTCCCCAAGCTCTCGTGCATCCCGCAGAGATTCCAGGAGCGCATGGAGTTCGTGGAGAGCTACTACGTGCCGCTCGGCTGGAGAAACTGCTACTGCGGCCTGTTCACCCTGCAGCACGGCAACACGACCTGCTACTTCCTGGACAACGAATACTACTTCAACCGCCAGAACGTCTACGGCGAGTTCGACGACGGAGAGCGCGTGGCATTCTTCTCCAAGGCTGTGCTCGAGACCCTGCTGCACATAACGGACTTCATGCCCGACATCATCCACTGCAACGACTGGCACACAGCGCTAATACCAGTGTACCTCAACGAGCAGTACAAGAACCTCTACGGATTCGACAGCATCAAGACCGTGCTGACTATACACAACCTGAAGTTCCAGGGCCAGTATTCCCAGGCTGTTATAGGTGATGTCTGCGGGCTTTTGGGCACCGACGCCGACAGGCAGATGCGCACCTGGGACGGAAGCGCCAACTACCTGCTGGGCGGCCTGCGCTACGCCGACCTTATAAGCACCGTCTCCCCCACCTACGCGAACGAGATCTGCACCCAGTGGTTCGGAGAAGGCCTGGACTGGCTCTTCAACGAGAGAAAGGACCGCCTCTGGGGTATAATAAACGGAATAGACTACGGCAGCTTCGACCCGCACAGCGACAAATACATCCCCGTGCACTACACCGCGGATTCTCTCGGCGGAAAGACCCGCTGCAAGAAGGCTCTGCAGGAAGAGCTCGGCCTTGAAGTAAACGCCGACCGAACTCTGTTCGCTGTAGTAAGCAGGCTCACGGACCAGAAAGGCATGGATCTCATAACCTACAACCTTCCCTGGATAGTCGAAAGCGGCGCGCAGCTTGTGGTGCTGGGCGAAGGCGAAGAGCGCTACGTCGAAGCTTTCCGCCACTTCGAGCATATATGCCCGCAGCAGATCAGCGCCCGCATAGAGTTCTCCGAAGCGCTCTCAAGGCGCATATACGCAGGCGCGGACGCGTTCATAATGCCGAGCCGTTTCGAGCCCTGCGGCCTGTCCCAGATGATAGCCATGCGCTACGGCACCATACCCATAGTAAGGGAGACAGGCGGCCTTAAGGATACCGTTATCCCCTACAACAAGTACACCGGCGAAGGTACGGGCTTCTCGTTCGCAAACTTCAACGCCCACGAGCTGCGCGGCGTTATGGAGATGGCAATGGAGCTGCACAAGGACAAAAAACACTGGAACGCCCTTAAAAAGCAGGCCATGAGCAAGGACTTCAGCTGGGATTCCTCAGCCAAGACATATAAGGAAATGTACGAAACGCTCTGCGGCAGATAAATACTAGACGATATGCACATCTACCACGACTCGCACAACACAGAATACAGGTATCCTTTCGGAGCCGCGGAATGCGGAGCGCCTATAGATCTTAAGATAGACGCCCCATGGTCGTACGCGGTGGATCTCGTCCTTCGCAGGGACGGCTTCCCCGAACAGGTCATCTCCGGCGAACCGGACAACTACGGCGTCTTCAGCTGGAGGATAAACGCTCCTTCGGATGACTGCCTGCTCTGGTACTTCTTCGTAATCCACTACGACGGCCTTGCGGTATGCTACGGAAATACCCCGGCAGCCCTGGGAGGCGCCGGGCAGATCTATCGCCACGGCGAGACTCCCGTGCCCTACCAGATCAGCGTCTTCCATCCCTTCAGCGTTCCGGAATGGTACAGCAGAGGCACAGCCTATTCGATCTTCCCCGACAGGTTCTGCCGCTCGGGAAAGACGCCGGACTGCGGAAGGCACATGGAGGAATGGAACACCGCCCCCTACTACATCAGAAACGAAGACAACTCCATAAAGGAGTGGAACTTCTGGGGCGGCGATCTTAAAGGCATCACCGAAAAGCTGCCGTATATAGCGTCTTTGGGGGCCAGCATCATCTACCTTAACCCGATATTCGCGGCGAGGTCCAACCACCGTTACGACACAGCGGACTATTTCAGGATAGATCCGCTGCTGGGAACTGAGGAAGATTTTCAGAAGCTCTGCGCCAAAGCAAAGGAACTTGACATAAGAATTATTCTGGACGGAGTCTTCAACCACACCGGTGTGGACAGCAAGTACTTCAGGGAGCACCCCGACTGGTATATCAAGGACGGCGAAGGCATCAAGTGCTGGTGGGGAGTTAAAGACCTTCCCGAGGTAGACGAAAACAACCCCGAGTTCGCAGAGATGATATGCGGAAAAGACGGCGTCCTGCGCTACTGGCTAAGAGCCGGAGCTTCCGGCTGGAGGCTGGATGTGGCCGACGAGCTTCCCGACGCGTTCATAAGAGCCATAAGAAAAGCCGTAAAAGAAGAAGATCCTGACGCGGTGCTTATAGGCGAAGTCTGGGAGGACGCCAGCAACAAGACCGACTACGGCGTGCGCATGCACTTCCTTGGCGGCGAAGAGCTGGACAGCGTCATGAACTACACCTTAAGGGACGATATACTGGCCTACACGAACGGGCAGATAAGCGCCGCTGATTTCGCAGCAAGGCAGATAAGCCGCATGGAGAACTACCCTCCCTCTGCGCAGAAAGGCTGCTTCAACTGCATAGGAAGCCACGACAGGGAAAGGCTGCTCACCCTCCTGGGAAGCACCCAGGCCGTAAAGTTCGCCACAACTCTGCAGTTTGCCCTGCCGGGAGTGCCGGTCATATACTACGGCGACGAGGCTGCTCTGGAAGGCGGAAAGGACCCGGACAACAGGCGCACCTTCCCCTGGGACAAGGAACCGGCGCTGTTCGACCACTTCAATTCGCTCTGCCGCCTCAGGAATGCCTCTGAAAGCCTTAAAAACGGCGCTCTGAGAGCTTTTGAGGACAGGGACGGAAAACTTATCATAGAGCGCGGTATCGGCGCTGAAACAGTCCGTTTTGAGTTTGAACAGAGGACACTTAAATGCGAGATTATAAAGAAGAATTCGATAAACGGGTAGCGTTTATCAGGCAGATGAAGGAAAGCGCGCATGTTGACGGTTTCGTCTTCGGAAACTCCGGAGGCAAGGACTGCACGCTGGTAGGCATACTCTGCAAAGCTGCCTGCGACAATACCTTAAGCGTCATGATGCCCTGCAGTTCCTCCAGGAACTATGGCGAGGATCTTAAGGACGCGCTGGAAACCTGCAGGCAGTTCAACATAGAATATAAGATCGTCGATCTGACTGCAACCAAAGAAACTCTGATGGCAGCGATAGAAAACGGCGTGGACATTGACGAAAAGGATCTTGCCGGAGCTGAAGACATAAAGACAGGCGGGACCGCTCTGAATCAATCAGCTGTATCGAATATCGCGCCGCGCCTTCGCATGACCACCCTCTACGCCATAGGAGCCGCAAGGAACATGCTCGTTGCCGGCACCGGCAACCGCTCCGAGCGCTACATGGGGTACTTCACCAAATGGGGCGACGGAGCCTGCGACTTCAACCCCATCTCTGACCTCACCGTGGGCGAGATATACGAATTCCTGGACTATTTGAACGCGCCGGAAAACATAAGGAAGAAAGCTCCGTCCGCAGGCCTTTTCGAAGGCCAGACCGACGAGTCCGAAATGGGCGTCACCTACGCGGCAATAGACAAATACCTGCTCACCGGCAAGGCGTCCAAGAAGGATCTTGCCGTCATAGAGCGCTTCCACAGCCGCAGCACCCACAAGCTCGAACCCATAAAGCTGTTCGACCCGACGAAGTAGTAACACATACCATCCCCTGCTTCCATGCAAAGCCGCAAGATAGCTACATGCGGGGTGCTTTGCGCCCTTGCCATAGTGATACTTATGCTGGGCAGCCTTATCAGGATCGGGACCTACGCGGCCCCCATGATCGCGATCTGGCTGCTTTTGCCGATAATTGGGCTGTTCGGCAGGAGGGCATCGCTGACGGCATATTTTGCGGTGGCGCTGCTTGGGCTGATCGTGCTGCCCGACCGCGAGCTTGCCATGTTTTACTGCGCTTTCGGCTGGTGGCCAGCGGCAAAGCCTGCAATAGACCGCATCCCCGGCGGAGCGCTATCCGGCACGGCCGCGGGAAAAACGCTGCGTTTTTTGGTAAAGCTTCTGATCTACCTGGTGCTGATCATTCTGATCATGTACCTGGTCTACAGCGTACTGGGCATTGAAAAGACCAAAGATATAGCCATAAAGATCTACTGGATACCCGGCGTTCCTATCCCCTTTACTGTTATAGATTTCGCAGTGATAGCGCTCGGCGCCGTCATGTTCTTCTACTGCGACCTGAGCATGGGAAAAATGACAGATTTCTTTACCGCAAAAGCAGTAAAACTTATGAAGATACACTGAAGTACCCTGCCCCGGACTGCAAATTAATGTTTGCAATCCAGGTGAACTGTGGTAAAATAGCTGGGTACGAAGCCATGCAGATGTAGTTTAATGGCAAAACAGCAGCTTCCCAAGCTGCGGTCGAGGGTTCGATTCCCTTCATCTGCTCCAAAAGAAAAACGCCTCTCAGAGGCGTTTTTCTTTTGGATTTGCTTAATAGTAGGGAATCGAGCCCTGAGAGGGCAGACTGCAAAGCAGGCTGCTTCCCTTCATCTGCTCTCTGACATTTCACCGTAGGGAATCGAACCTTTCAGTTGTTGCTTCCCGAGATGAAGCACAGCGTATAGTACTCATTCTCGCAGAACATGATATCAAAGATGAAGAAGAACGGGCCGAGGCCGTACGGGCCTTCAAGCTCGCCGCGCAGTGACGTATCGTCCTCAAAGATCATGACCCGCTTCGGCTCGCCGAAAAGTTCCACGGTCTTTTCGGCTATGGTCTGCCACACATCGCTGCCTGAGACCTCACAGAGGGTCCCGCGGAAGCCATCGGGAGATTCTATGAGTTTAAGATCCCTGTTTTTTATCTCATAAAAATCGAAGAGTTCCACAAGGTAGTCCTTCGCGGAAAACATGCAGACCGATGTCTCGTATACCATGGACAGCTCATTGAGCTGCTTTACTCTGGAATCAAGGTCCTCCATTATTCTGCAGACTATACCCTTTTTACCACGATCCATCATGCTTTTACCTTTCTGCTTTCAAAACGCGCAAGCACAGCTCTCATGTCTTCGGGAAGCCGCGCAAGGCACTCTTTTTTCAGCGGTTCCGGAACACCGAAGTAAGCTTCCGCCATGCTGCCCGCGATGCATGCTATGGTATCGGTATCGCCGCCCAGCGAGACCGCCAGGCGCACTGCATCCTCGAAGTCCTCTCCTTCAAGGAACGCCGTGATCGCTTCCGGAACGGACTGCTGGCAGGTCTCCACGTGGTAGTACCCCGGACGTATCTCATCGCATGTCCTGCCCAGATCATAGCCGGACATGCGTGTAATATAATTCCTGATCTCTTCTTTTGAAGCCCCTGTCCTTGCCATGAAAATGGCGCTGGCCACCGCCTCGGCTCCCTTTATTCCTTCCGGATGGTCGTGCGTGATCTTAGCGCTTAAGGCCGCGGCCTTTCTGGTATCCTCCAGGCTTTCATAAAGCCATCCCGCGGAAGACACCCTCATGGCTGAACCGTTGCCGCAGCTGCCGTAAGGCCCCATTTTGCTGTCATGCAGCCAGTTTATGAATCTCGCTCCGTAGCCGGAATGAGGATACCTTGCTCCCCAGCTGCGCATGGAAGCTGCAATCGCATCCAGTATCTCCTCATCCGCTTTTCCCGCTGTATCCATCAGCGCTTCGGCTACGGCGATGGTCATGACTGTGTCATCCGTAAACCTGCTGTTCCTGCTGAACAAGGGGAAATCCTTTGTTTTACCGCCCATATCGAATTCGTAAGGGCTTCCTATTATATCTCCGAGTATCGCTCCGTACATTGCCGCCACCTCCTGTTTTCTGATAACAACATTTTACACCATGGATCCGCGGCATTGGTCTCCTGCCGGGAGACTTATTCGTAATTCCCTATCGTAGGCTGACCGTATTTGAACAGCGCGGCGTCGATCTCAAATATATCATAGCGCTTTTTTTCAATGAAATATATGACGATCCTGTCGAAATCGCTGCTGGGCGACAGGGCTATCTCCGCTCTCGACAGAAGATCCACCATCTCCGGGACAGACAGCTGCAGCGCTATGGAGAGCGCGAACGCGGTCCTTTTGGATGGTCTGTAGGCGGGGTTGCTGCGTATCTTTGAAAACACCTGCTTGCTGATATTTGCTCTTTTGTAGACTGTAACGTCATCCAGACCGCGCTCATCTATCAGTTTGAGCAGCTTTTGCTGAAAAGTCTCTGACGTACTGCCGAGCAGCTGATCAAGATCGCGGGTTTCCCATAGGGACACACTTGCGGATCCGTTTGAGCTGTAACGGCGGTTCCTGCGAAGATCTTCTTTATTGTATTCCGAAAGAACAAGATCCCTGTGCGCGCTGTCGTCTACAAACTGTTCTATCTCGCCCGCGATCTCCTCGGAAAGCTCCAGAGCTTTCCTGTCGAACACCACGAGCGTCACATCCATCTCGTGTACGAGCAGGAACTTTCCTATCTCGGAGAGAGCTATATTAAGAGCCTCATCTTTAGGAAATCCATAGGTGCCTGTCGCTATCATCGGAAACGCTATACTCCGTGCTTTCAGCTTTTCCGCCAGAGCAAGAGACTTTTCATAGCAGGAATGCAGGACGTTCCTTTCGCCTTTGTCTCCGCCTTCCCAGGAAGGCCCTACGGTATGGATGATGTACTTAGCGTTAAGGCTGAACGCGTCCGTAAAGGCAGCGCCTCCGGGAGCGATATCTCCTATTGCCCTGCGCTGCGCAAGCAGCTGCTCTTTTCCGGCGGCGTTGTATACGGCAGTATCCGTCCCTCCGCCAATGACAGGTCTCGGATTGGCTGTATTGACTATAACATCAGCTTTTACCTTCGTTATATCGTTTCTGATGATCCTGAACGGCATGTTTTCTACAGTCCCTTCGTTCTTTCCAGCAGCGCCATGCATCCTTCCAGCACATCGTCCCAGGTTGCGGTGAAATCTCCTGTGTACCAGGGGTCCGCTACTTCCTCGCCTTCGCGGCCGGCAAAGTCCAGAAGAGCGCAGACTTTACCCTCCGGATCTGCACCTATG
>JAFRXM010000068.1 GCA_017443515.1 Bacillota bacterium
CATGATAGCGGCGTCGATGACTATCTTCTTGTACGTGGTCCACTTGATCTCCTTGTAGACGAATATACCGACTATCAGTCCGTATACGACAGCTACGCAGGACGCCTCTGTGGGAGTGAACAGACCGCCGTAAATGCCGCCCAGAATGATTACAGGCATCAGAAGAGCCAGGAACGAATCCTTAAGGGTGTCCCAGAATATCTTAAATGTCAGCTTGCGCTTTACGACTATGCCCATCTTCTTTCTGCGGCATACGACATAGTTAACCATCATCAGTATCACGCCGATCAGGATGCCGGGGATGATGCCTGCGATGAACAGGTCGCCGATGTTTTCCTCCGCGAGGACCGCGTAGGATATCATCGGAATGCTGGGCGGGATGACTACGCCAAGGCCGCCGGCAGTGGCTACCAGGGCACCGGCGTATCCGCCGTCATAGTTCTCGTCGCTGATCATCATCGGCAGCGTGATGCATCCGATGGAAGCAACTGTTGCCGGGCCGGAACCCGAGATCGCGGCAAACAGCATGCAGGCAAGCACGCTGACCATTCCCAGAGATCCGTGGATGCCGCCGACCAGCATCTTGCAAAAGGCGATGAGCCTCTTGCTGACGCCGCCGTGCTGCATCAGAGCGCCTGCGATCATGAAGAACGGCAGAGCGATGAGCGAGAAATTGTTCGACGAGCTGAAGATCGAGCTCGCTACGAACTGAGGAGTTATTGTGCTGAACAGTTCAAGCGTCAGGATCGACGAGAACGAGATGCTCAGCGCGATCGGAACGGAGAAGAACATCGAACCGAAGAACGAAACAAGTAGTACAGTCAGCATCAGTTCTGTCCTCCTTCCTGTTCAATTGCGGGTTTGCGGAATCTTTCGACCGACTCTTTGATCAGGATCATGATATACCTTATCGTCATCAGCCCGAATCCTATTGGGACCGAGACCGACGCGACCCATGTCGGCCACAGCGTAACTCCGAAGAAGTTGCCGCGCTTTATATTTGTCTGCACGAGGAACACGCCCGAGCGGGTTATATATGCGCAGGTCACGATACAGATCAGAAGTATGATAACACGAAGGATGTATTTCGCGTTCCCCTTGAAACGGGTATAAATAAAGTCGACCGTCAGGTGGTCGCCCTTGCGGACAGCCAGCGAGGCTCCGATCATGATAGACCAGACGAAGAGTATGCGGGACACTTCTTCGGTCCAGACTATGGAGCGAATGTGCAGCAAGGCCTGGTTCAGGACCTGCAGGGCAACCACGCAGATCATAGCCGTAAGAAGGATCAGGCAAATGATCTCCTCGATCTTGGCCAGCACACGGTCGATCGAGTCTATTACTTTCATACGAGTACTCCTAAAAAACAATGGAGCCACCCGAAAACGGGCGGCCCCTGAAATCAAGTAATTACCAGCTCTTCTTGAGGCCGAGATCCTTATAGAAGATATCAAGTGTTTCAGCGCCTACGAGGCTTTCCAGAGTCTGGTGAGTGCTGCGGCCTGCAGCTACCCATGCAGCAAGTTCATCAGCATTAAGGTCGATGAATGTTGCGCCTTCGGACTCCATCTTCTTGCGGTAGTTTGCCTCTTCAGCTTCGCTCATCTTGCGGTGCTCAACAGCGATCTCCTTGGTCACATCCTCGATGATAGCCTTAGCTGCGTCGGGGAGCTTGTTCCAGAAGTCGAGATTGACGCCCAGGACGTAAGCGGACCATACATGGTTGGTGTTGGTGATGTAGGGTGTTACTTTATGGAAACCCTGAGACTGGATGACGGAGTACGGGTTCTCCTGGCAGTCTGCGCCGCCGTTCTGAAGTGTGGTGTAGAGCTCGCCCATGGTAGTGGATACCGGGGTAGCCTTAAGAGCCTTCGCGAACTCGGTGAATGTGGTGGAGTTGATGATACGGAGCTTCTTTCCTTCGAGCTTCTTGACATCGTTGAACGGCTCTTTTCCTGTGAATACGCGGAAGCCTACATCAAGATATGCGAGGCCGTGGACGTTGGCATCCTGTTCGAGGGACTTGAGCATGTACTGTCCGGAAGCGCCCTCTTCGCACTTATAGCACTCCTCCAGTGTGGAGAACAGGTACGGGAACTTGAAGATCTCCCAGCGCTTTGTGGTGACGGAGTTGAGAACAGCCATGTCTATATCGCCGTCGGTAAGCAGGGACGCTGTCTTCTGAGCGTTGTTCTCGCTTATCTGTCCGCTGGGATAGGTATCGAAGGTGATCTGTCCGTCGGAACGCTTCGTTACCTCTTCAGCGAACTTTTCCATCAGCACGCTGGTGGGCAGGTTCGGACGGGTATCCCATGCGAGACGGATCTTTACGCTGTACTTTGCAGGAGCGTCGTTACCGGAAGCGTTGTTTGCCGGAGTATTGTTAGCCGGAGTGTTGTTCGCAGGGGTGCTGCCACCGCCTCCGCACGCAGCCAGGCCGAATACCATAACCAGGCATAAAAGCACTGCTAAAACCTTTTTCATGATGATTTCCTCCTTTTATAAGAAAAACTATCTTTGGATACTTTATATCCTTGATATTATAATAACAAAAACAAGACCGATTCTTAAACAGAATACGGTCTTGTAATAAAATACGTCAGAAAAACAGCTTTTTCCGGATATAAAATGTGATAGTCTTATATCAAATATGTTATAACGGCTGCGTTTCCTGACAGCGCCTTACTCGGCCTTGGTTTCCTGTGCGGCGAGCCTGGCTTCCCTTTCGGCCTTCTTCTTGGCACCTACCTTGTCATAGATGGCAAGGCAGTAGATCGGGATGAGGCAGAGGATGGCGCTGGCTATGAATACCCAGGTATATCCGCCGGAAGCCTTGTAGATAACGCCGGACATCCAGGTAGCGAACAGCGAGGAGAATCCTATGCAGAAGAACGACAGACCGAAGATGGTGCCTGTGTTCTTCATGCCGAACGCGTCGCCGGTCATAGCTGGATAGACCCCCGCCGGTCCGCTGTAAGCGCAGACGATGAGGAATATGACTATGGTGTAAGCTACGCCGCCAACGAATATCATCAGCAGCGCGCAGACGAGCATCAGTATAGTCATAACGAGTATGGACTTTGCCCTTCCGAGCTTGTCGGAGATGGTCGGTACTATGAATCTGGAGACCGCGCTCGCGATACCTACCAGCATGGATGTTGTCGTAAGCAGTGCCGGGCTGAGGCCTCTTTCCGCGCCGAGGGTGCGGATTATCGGATTCACTACCATGTATGTTACCGTCATGAAGAACAGCGGAGTGCACATGAACCAGAACCTCGGATCTTTGAGAGCCTCGCCGACAGAGTACGGTGCTTTCTCCTCAGCTCTTGGCGGGATCTTGTCAGCCATATAGCCCTTGGGCGGCAGGAAGATGAAGAACGCGCACACGAACACTATCGCGCCCAGGATGATTCCAAGCCACCTGAAGGCGAAGGGAACGCCGTTCTTAAGGAAGGCCTGTGCGATGGGAACGCATACGACTATGGACGTACCGAACGCACATGTTGCGATAGCGGAAGCAAAACCTCTTCTGGTGGGGAACCACTTCTGCAGGCAGTTGGTAGCGCCAGCATACGCAAGTCCTACTCCTACGCCGCCCAGAACACCGTAGGTAAGATAGATAAGCCAAGGTGCACTCTTAGGAAGCATGGAGGACAGGAACAGTCCGGCAAAGAAAAGTATGCCGGAGAGCATGTTTACGATACGCGGACCCTTGCGGTCTACGATTACGCCTCCCAGAAAAATGCCAGCGGAGAACGCAAAGAGGTTTACTGCCGAGATGAACGATACAGCTGTCTTCTCCCAGCCGTAGTAGTCCGCGGCGAAACGGGCAGTCTTCAGGCAGCGCTCCAGAAAAGCCACGTCCTGCTCGTGGATATCGCCGCTGGTGTTGGTCTTCTCCTGGCGGCGCTTGATGCGGGCCAGCGAGAGGTCCAGATCGACGTCGAGATAGATCACGAGATCCGGCACGGGCAGG
>JAFRXM010000069.1 GCA_017443515.1 Bacillota bacterium
ACTCGGCGACCAGATAGAGGACCTGGGAGCGGAGACCGCGGCCTTGGCCGGACTCAAGCCTATACAGTACGATCCGCTTGAACCGACGCAGATCATGGCGGCGGTAGGCCACTACAGAGGCAGCACGGCCTTTGCGGTAGGACTTGCGCACTACACGAGGGAAAACGTGATGTTCCATCTGGGCGCTTCTTTCGGCAGAAGCAGCCACAGGGTGCTTGCGAATGCAGGAGTTACCTTCAGGCTCGGAGACAAAAATAGGAAGAACGCCATTCCGGAACGCTACAGGTCCGGGCCGATCAGCGCCAGCTATGTACTGCAGGATGAAGTCTCGGCGCTCAAGGTGGAGAACAAAAAGCTGCTTGAAAACGTGAGCGACCTGAAGAGCGACAACGATAAGCTGCGCGACAAAGTCAGCGAACTCCAGGCCGGATACGACGAAGTCAAGGAACAGCTCCGCCAGATCCTGGAGAATCAGAAGAACGCCGACAAAAAGTAAGAGGGGCGTGAACGAAGATGAACAAACTTACGGGAAAATTCCTTAAAGGAACTGCAGCGGCCGCTATCCTTCTCCTGTATGTCTCGGGCGCCTGCGCCCAGGTCGACAGGCTGGGCGAACCGACTGACGGCTCAGTTTCCGCACTCGGAGAGAACGCGATCGTGGTCGACGTGCCGAGCGAAGAAGTAGTACGCAGGGCGGCGGAGCTGGATGAGTTTTACGCGGCAGCAGACGAGGAGACCAAACTGCTGATAAGCAAGGCCTTTGCGGAAAGGGTCAAAGAGCGTTTTGATCTGTATGTCAAGCTGCATTACTGGAAGGAAGACAGCTGGGGCAAATGCGAGCTGGAGAAGCTGCTTGACTCTGTCAACAAAAAGATAGAGCTGCAGGCCTACAGAGCGAAGACCGAAGCCGTATGTCCGACAGATGCGTGCATATGCGCGCTGAATGAGTTCGGCGAAGCTATAAACAGCAACGAGCTGCGCTTCTACGGGAACGAACTGATCGCATACGCGCTGAGGTGCGACCTGTACGAAGATATAAAGTAGTCGTTGAAGCGTAAATAAAACGCAGGATGCTGCCGGCAGACGGAAATCGGATCTGCCGGCAGCTTTTTTGTGCTTATATGCAGACAGGGGCCGGCACTGATTCTGCCTGTTTGATTTGAGAGAAAGGTCAGTAACCCGCAGATAAAAAACGGGGCGTGCGAAGTCCGCATGCGAGAGTATAACAAATTCTGTGTAAACCCTAAATACAAGAGAAAAAGCCTCCTGGATTGGTGTTAAGATAAATTCAATCCAGGAGGATATTTTTATGGCAAGACAGAGAAAACTGACACCGGAAAGAAAAGCGCTTATTCAGAGTCTCCTTTCCCACTACAAACCGGAAGACGCAAGGGACGTACAGGCTATGCTCAGGGATCTTCTCGGAGATACGATCCAGCAGATGCTGGAAGCCGAGATGGACGAACATCTCGGCTACACCAAATATGACTACAAGAATAAGCAGACAGATGACAGCCGCAACGGCTACAGTCCTAAAACCGTCACATCTTCGGCCGGGGAGATACCGCTTGACATTCCCAGAGACCGCAAGGGCGACTTCGAACCTCAGTCCGTCAAAAAGAACCAGACCGATATATCAAACATAGAGGATCAGGTCCTGTCCATGTACGCAAAAGGCATGACGACCCGTGATATCTCGGCTCATCTGCAGTCGATCTACGGAGTGGATGCTTCGGCTGAAATGATCTCGCGAATGACGGACCGGATCCTGCCTATAGCCAAAGAATGGCAGAACCGGCCACTGGCAAAGAAGTATGCGGTAGTCTTCATGGATGCCGTGCATTTCAATGTGAGGCAGGAGGGCCGGACCGTAAAGAAAGCCGTTTACGTTGCTATTGGTACGAGGCTGGACGGTCATCGTGAAGTCCTGGGCCTGTGGGTCGGCGGAAACGAGAGCGCCAAGTACTGGGTCGGTGTTCTTAACGAGATCCGTAATCGCGGTACCGAAGATATTTTCATTATTTCCGTCGACGGGCTGTCAGGCTTTGCAGATGCGATAGGCGCCGTCTATCCCAGGGCGGAGATCCAGCGCTGCATCGTCCATCAGATCCGCTACACTACAAAATTCGTTTCCTACAAAGACATTAAGGCTTTTATGAATAGTTTGAAGGATGTCTACCAGGCTCCTACACTGGAGCAGGCTGAGGAGGGCCTCGACAGACTTGAAGAGAAATGGGGCTTGAAATATCCGTCTTCCGTAGCAAGCTGGCGGAACAACTGGCCGCAGTTATCCGCATATTTCAAATATCCCCATGAGCTGCGCCGGATGATCTATACGACAAATCAGATCGAAAACTACAACCGTCAGCTCAGGAAAGTGACCAAGACACGGACGATCTTCCCCTCGGACGACGCCCTGTTCAAACTCCTTTATCTTGCGACGATGGACATCACAGAAAAATGGACCGGTCGTGACAGGGACTGGGGCAAGATCCTGTCGCAGCTATGCATTTACTTTGAGGAGCGTATCGAACCCGGAGATCTGGAATAGTCCCCACCCCCCATAATAAAAGCCCGGGCTGCCGCACATTGACAGCCCGTGTTGCGTATGCCATTATGGTGATACTGAAGCAGTAACGGTAACCCTTTGGGTCTTACATCGATCCAGGAGCAAGAGGTTTACACAGAATCAGTTACACTACCCCGCATTGCCCCGTTCCGGTTATTATTTGATCGTGACTTAATTTAGAATTTACCGCTTTTGGCAGCTTCTTCAACAGCTACCGCCACAGCCACCGACGCTCCGACCATCGGGTTGTTGCCCATTCCGATAAGTCCCATCATATCTACGTGCGCCGGCACGGACGAGCTGCCCGCGAACTGCGCGTCGCTGTGCATGCGTCCCATAGTGTCGGTCATGCCGTAGCTTGCCGGCCCCGCCGCCATGTTGTCCGGGTGCAGCGTGCGGCCGGTGCCGCCGCCTGACGCGACCGAGAAATACTTCTTCCCGTTTTCAGCCGCCCATTTTTTGTATGTGCCTGCGACCGGATGCTGGAAGCGCGTCGGGTTCGTCGAGTTACCCGTTATCGAAAC
>JAFRXM010000070.1 GCA_017443515.1 Bacillota bacterium
CAGAAAGATGAGCATCAGGAATCAAACGGAAGGCGCCATTCCCGGCTGGGGTGATGCAGTTGCCTGGAATGAGCTGCATATGTCCAGATCCTTCCCAACTTATTGGGACTAGCCACCAACGCTTTTTGTCCTATAAGCCTATTCTGAAATCACAGATGCATATATTGTCCCCATCCTGGCCGTCCAGCCGGAACGGCTTTACCAGGCGGTACCAGCCGCCGTCCAGGGGCCCATATATATTCTTCCAGTTTACGGTGCTTTTCCAGTTGCCGCCCGGCTTTACCGGATACCCTGTCATGTCCCATCCGATCTTGTCGTTTACGTAGGGAAGCTCCTTCCAGCCGCTTTCGTCCTGTTTCAGGATGTGGAATTCATCCCCGAAGATGACCGCCACATTGAGGCTGTTGGATACCAGTATTCCCGCTTCGCAGGATGCGCTGTCTGTATTTTCAACACTCATAACGACCAGATCGCAGGCCGCTGTATTCTGATTCCCTACAATAGAGTCACTGTCATTTACTTCTTTGTTCGGTAACGATTGTTTGTCCGTGATAGCTGGCAAGCTGCCGGGCAAACTGCTGGCTGTGTTGTTGGAATATATAGTGTCTGAATGGGCTTTATCGTTCTCCCTCAAATTGAATTCTTTGGAAGACGAGAAACCTCCGGAAATTGCGTAAGCGCCTATTCCCGCGACGACCACCAGCGAAGCAGCAACGCTTATCCAGCGCCTGCGCCTTGCCATGCGTTGTCCTGCCGCTTTCCATTCGTCTGCTTCTTCTATGTACTTTTCGTCGATCTGCCCGACCGCCTTCAGCAGGTCCAGATTCTTCATATATCGATCCCCTCTTTTCTAAGGTGTGCCGCAAGATCCTTCCTTATGCGGAACAGCATGGTCTTGGTGTTTGCCACAGTGAGGCCGAAGCGCTCCGCCACGTCCGCTACAGGATCCATGTACCAGTAGCGCCTTACGAAGACCTTGCGCCTGAGCGGTTCCAGCCCCGCAAGGAAAGTATTTATGGCTGCGGCAGTTTCGGAAGCTTCAAGAGCAGCGCCCGGGTCGGCATCGGCTCCTATGCATTCGGAAAGCTCATCCAGAGCCAGCGGAAGTTCCCCTCCTCCGCGCTTTGCGGCACCGGCGCGCTCAGCCCTGTCAAGGGCGAGGTTTCTGGTGATCTTTCCCATGTAGGCTTTAAGGCTTTCCGGCCTTGCCGGCGGTATGCTGTTCCAGGTGCGCAGCAGGCAGTCGTTTACGCATTCCTGCGCGTCCTGATCGTCGGAAAGGACATTATAAGCCACGGAACGGCAGTACCTTCCGTATTTGTCCGAGGCGGCAGCTATGGCGTCCTCGGACCTTTCCCAGAACAAATTGACTATCTGCAGATCTTCCATTTCTGTTTCCGACCTTATAGACGAAAAATTGCATGAAGGGTTTCATGCAATTTCGTTTTTTATGCTTCTGTTTTTTCCGCTTCTGCGAGCATGTTCATGTATCTTGCTCTGGCTTCGTCGTACGCTTTGTTGAATTCCTCGAATTCCCCCGCGTGCAGGCGCTTGAGGAACTCGTGGGGGTCCTGGGCTACCATCCTGTCAAAGAGCGATATTGTATATACGCCGATGTTCGCGCACTGGTCCGAGATACGCTCTATGTTGACCAGCATGTCCAGGAAGGTGGAGCCTACGATCACGTTGCAGACTCCCGACTGAAGCCTCTGCACGTGGCGGGCTCTGAGGTCTTCCACAAGCTCGTCCACGACCTCCTCCACCGGCTCTATCTTCTTGGCTATAACGGGGCTCTTTTCGCGGTAGGCCGCCGTGGCGTAGCCGAGGACCTCCGAAAGTGCGTTGTGGAGCACGTCCATCTCGCGGACGGCGACATCAGAGAACTTCATGCCCTTGCGCTTTAGCTCCTCGGCGTTTTCCGCGAGGTTCTTCGCAAGATCACCTATTCTCTCGTACTCAAGGATGCATTTGATATTGTAGTTTACCACATCCAGGGCTTCGCCAGACACATTGCTGGAAAGCCCTACGAGGTAAGAACTTATATGGTCAGTCATGAAGTCGATGTAGTTTTCAGATCTGGTGATCTCGTTATTGATACCCACATCGAAGTTGTGTATCAGCTGGTTTGCCTTGTGGTAGTTGTCTTCAGCGGTCTGCGCCACCTTTGTCATGGCCTTGCGTACGCTGGAGATGGCCAGCGCAGGAGACCTGTAGAGAGAAGTATCCAGAAGTTCCACACCTTCGAACTCCACGGGGATGTGCTCCTTCGGATCGTCTTTGACTATAGCCATCGCTCCTTTTTCAAGAAGTTTCGTGAGCGGAATAAAGAGGATAGCGCAGCCTATTTTGAAGATAGAATGCGTGTTTGCTATAACGCCGGAAGTAATGGGTGCGCTCCAGATCGAGTCGAGCACCCCCGCGGCGTGCAGCACGTTTATGACTATCGCAACGATGACTACGCAACAGAGGTTGAATATGATGTGGGCAACTCCTGTGCGCTTCGCTTCGGCCTTGGCGCCTACGGAGCAAACTATAGCTGTCGTTATGCAGTCGCCGATATATATGCCTATAATTATGGAATAGACCGAACTGAGGCTGAGCGCTCCGGTGGTGGACAGCGCCTGAAGTATACCTATGGTAGCTGAAGAGCTCTGAATAATGAAGGCCGCTGCAGCTCCGGCTATAAAGCCCAGGATCGGCTTGTTCGAAAGGCTCAGGAAAAGGTTGCGGAACGTCTCAGACTGGGCAAGCGGTGATACTGCTGCCGTCATGTTAAGAAGGCCAGTAAACAGAATGCCGAAACCCATGGCTATCTGCCCTGCGTTGTCGGAGCTCTTGGACTTTATGAACATTATACAGACTATGCCTATTACTGCTGCGACGGGAGCGAGCGTGGAGGGCTTGAAGAAATTGAGCACGGAATTTTCCGATGCGTTGATGTCGAGGAGCCTTATGATCTGGCCGGTGACGGTGGTTCCGACGTTGGCGCCGAGGATGATGCCAAGGGACTGTTTGAAAGTCATGAGGCCTGCCGCGACAAGGCCCGAAGTGATAACTATTGTAGCTGTGGAACTCTGGATGACGGCTGTGATGAGCAGACCTACCAGGAACCCTGCCACAGGATTGTTGGTGACCTTCTTAAGCGACTGCCGGAAAGCGTCTGAAGATCCCTTGGTGAGGCCGTCCCCCATGATGCGCATTCCGTACAGGAACAGCGCCAGGCCTCCGAACAGCGAGATGATGTTGAAAATATTCATATAGCCCCGTCTTTCGTATTTATCCTCAATTTTACGTCAATTTATATTACCATAACCGGCATGTCAAGTACACCAAAAAAAGCACGGCTAAATGAAAAAATAATATTTTTCGCGAAATATAAGAAATCTTCATACTAAACACACAATTTGTGGTATAATATAGCGCTATAAGCCAATTCAAATCAATGGAGATCAAAAATGAAGAAACACATAAGGATCGCAGCCCTCGTAATGGCACTTGCACTGCTTCTGGCAGGCTGCGGAGGAAACAACAGCAACAATACCAGCAACAACGGATTCGACCGCAGCGCAGGTCTGGATGAGAACGGATACTGGAAAGGCGTAAAAGCATCCGAATACGTTGAGATCCCCGATTTCTCAAAGATAGAGATCAAACAGTCCGCAGTAGATGAGGAAAAGACCTGGTTCCTCACCAACTATCCCGACACCGAGAACGTAACTGACGTAGCAGTAAAGGACAACGACACCGTCAACATCGACTACGTCGGAAAGATCGACGGCGTGGAATTCGAAGGCGGAAGCACAGGCGGCCAGGGAACCGATGTCACCATCGGCGTCACCAGCTACATAGACGGCTTCCTCGACCAGCTGATCGGGCACTTCCCCGGCGAGACTTTTGATATCAACGTCACATTCCCCGATCCGTACAAAAACAATACGGATCTTTCGGGCAAGCCGGCAGTATTCACCATCACCATCAACCATATCGTAAAGAAGATCATCGGCAAGTGGAACGACGAGTTCGTGTCCAAGAACCTCACCGCTACCTACGGATGGACCACCGCAGCAGAAGCTGAAAGAGCTATCTACGGCCAGCTCGCCGAGGAATACATGCACGACAAGAGCAAGTTCTTAAAGGACATCCCCGACGTCATCATCAACTACCAGATCGAATCAGCCCTCGAGTACTACAGGAACTATGCCACCGCTTACGGAGTGGATCTTGAAACATTCATCAGCGCTTACCTCAGCCAGACTCTCGACGAGTTCAAGGCAGACTACAAGGAGCAGGCAAAGGAATCCGCAGAGTTCTACCTGATCTACCAGGCTATGGCGGAAAAGCTCGGTTACACCACCAGCGAGGCTGATCTTAAGGAGTACTTCAAGAAGGTCAACACCACCGCGGACAACCCGGAGGACTATTCCGAATTCGAACAGAAGTTCGGCCTTCCCTACCTCAAGGCAATGGTAATGTACGATACCATGGGCGAAAAGCTCACAGACGCGGTAACTGTCACCAACTAATAACAGTTGCCACAGACCGCAAAGCTAATGTATAATATATGTGTTCCCCGGAAGAGCCGGGGAGCATATCGCACTAATAAAGGAGAACAGCAATGGCAGAAGATAAGAAGCAGGCTTACGAAGATGACGCTGAATTCATAACCCTCGAGTTTGAAGACGGTACCGAAGTTGAAGCAGAGATCATGGGCATCTTCGATGTTGAAGGAAAAGAGTACATCGCTCTGATCCCTGACGATGATTCCGACGACGTATATCTCTACGGCTACAAGGAAGTCAACGACGAAGAATTCGAACTCATCGACATCGAAGATGACGACGAATTCGACAAGGTCGTCAAGGTGTTCGAGGAACTCACCGCAGAAGAGGAATAATTTCGATGAAAAACTACGATATCATTATCGTAGGCGCAGGAGCGGCCGGAGTTTTCATGTCCTATGAATTCACCAGGCAGGATTGCGGAGCAAAGGTACTCGTTATAGAAAAAGGCGCTCCCCTCGCGGAAAGAGCCTGCCCCATATCAAAGGGGTTCACGGATCATTGCGTAAAATGCAACCCCTGCCACATAATGCACGGATACGGCGGAGCCGGTTCGCTCTCTGACGGAAAGTACAATATCACCACCAGTTTCGGTGGTGATTTGCACGTTTATGTAGGGGAAGAACGCGCCATGGAGCTCATGGAGTACGTAGACAGCGTGCTGTGCGGCATGGGCGGATCAGACGCTGTCCTCTACTCCACCGAAAACACAGAGCTCAAGACTCTCGCCCTGCGCTGCGATCTGCACCTTCTCGACGCTAAGGTGCGCCACCTGGGAACTGACAGAAACGTAAAGATCCTGGGAAACATATACGAATACACCAAAGACCATGTGGAGTACATGTTCCGCACGGGTGTGGAATCCGTAGAAAAAAAAGACGGTATGTTCATCGTCCGCACTGCTAAGGGCGATGAGTTTTCGTGCAAAGACCTGGTGCTCGCCATGGGGCGCAGCGGATCAAAGGCAACTCAGTCGATCTGCAAAAAACTGAACATCCCTACACAGAGCAACCGCGTGGACCTGGGGCTAAGGGTGGAGCTTCCCGCCGCGATATTCAAGCATATAACAGACGAGGTCTACGAAAGCAAGCTGGTATATAAGACCACCAAGTACGGCGACAGGGTCCGCACGTTCTGCATGAACCCCTACGGTGAGGTCGTTACAGAAAACACCAACGGCATCATAACCGTAAACGGACACAGCTACGCTGATCCGGCTCTGCACACGGAGAACACGAACTTTGCGCTGCTGGTATCCAACCACTTTACCGAGCCTTTCAGGGACAGCAACGAATACGGCGAATCCATAGCCAGGCTCTCCAACATGCTGGGCGGCGGAGTGCTGGTGCAGCGCTTCGGGGACCTCATAAAAGGCCACCGTTCCAACGAATCCAGGATGGCTAAAAGCTTTACAAAACCGACGCTCAAAGCAACGCCGGGCGACCTTGCTCTGGTGATGCCAAAGCGCCAGATGGACGATATAATCGAGATGATCTACGCCCTGGATAAGATAGCTCCGGGCACGGCAAACGAGGACACCCTGCTCTACGGCGTGGAGGTGAAGTTCTACAATTCCACCGTGGAAGTGGACGAGAACCTGGAGACCCCGGTAAAGGGCCTCTACATGCTGGGCGACGGCTCAGGCGTCACGCACAGCCTCTCGCAGGCCTCCGCAAGCGGCGTACACGTAGCCAGAAGACTGATAGAAAAATGGGGACGGTAAAGACCGTCCCTTTTGTTTATAGCAGACCTAATTCTTTTCCAGCGGCTTCGAGCTCAGCCTTGCCTATGGTCGTTACGCGGCCGTTGGCGTACTGCCTGTCGACCCACTCTTTAAGCTTTACTACCCTCTCGTCTGTCTTTGCGACAGGCTCGTCCTGCCCGAGGTACTTCGTGAGCCACATTGCAATTCCGGCAAGCCCGGAAGTGCTTGTGATGGATACTGACGGGGCGCTCTTGAGTATCTTTCTGGTGTCGAAGATGTTGTAGATCTCCTCATCCTTCAGCAGCCCGTCGGCGTGGATGCCTGCCTGGGTGACGTTGAAGTCAGCCCCTACGAACGGCGTCTTTTCGGGGATCTTGTAGCCGATCTCTTTCTCGTAGTAATCAGCTATGTCGCGGATGACCGTGGTGTCCATGCCGTCGGTGGTGCCGCGCAGCTGGGCATACTCCATTACCATGGCCTCAAGCGGCGTGTTGCCTGTGCGCTCGCCTATTCCAAGCAGCGAGCAGTTGACGCTGGAAGCGCCGTAAAGCCACGCGAACGAAGCGTTGGTTACAGCCTTGTAGAAGTCGTTGTGACCGTGCCACTCTATGAGCGAGCTGGGGAATCCGCCGTAGATATTAAGACCGTAGATGATGCCGGGTACCGAACGCGGAAGCGAAGCGCCTGGGTAAGGCACGCCGTAGCCCATGGTATCGCAGGCGCGCAGCTTGATGGGAATTCCGGTCTCCTGCATGAGCTGCGAGAGCTGAGTCGCAAAAGGCGCGACAAAACCGTAGAAATCAGCGCGGGTTATATCTTCCAGATGGCAGCGCGGGCGTATTCCGGCGTCCAGAGCGTCCTTGATTATGCTCAGGTAGCTCTCCATCGCCTGCGCGCGGCTCATCTTGAGTTTCTTAAAAATGTGGTAATCCGAGCAGCTGACGAGTATGCCGCAT
The DNA here is from genome assembly GCA_017443515.1 of Bacillota bacterium. Lineage (GTDB taxonomy): Bacteria > Bacillota > Clostridia > Peptostreptococcales > Anaerovoracaceae > RUG13409. The sequence continues at coordinate 7,221 of JAFRXM010000070.1, forward strand.
TCGGAAAGGCCCATCTCCTTGGCAAGCTTGAAATCCTCTTTCTTAGCGCGTATCCAGCCGGTTATCTCCGGATACCTGTAGCCGAGATCCTGGCACATTTTAAGCGCCCTCTTGTCGGTCTCGCTGTAGAGGAAGAATTCGCTCTGGCGTATGATGCCGCGGTATCCGCCGAGCTTGTGGAGCATCTTGTATAGGTCCACGATCTGCTTGGGGGTGTAAGGCGCGCGGCTCTGCTGTCCGTCGCGGAATGTTGTATCTGTGATCCATATCTCATCCGGCGGATTGATCGGAGTAAGACGCTGGTTGAATGTAACTTTGGGGATCTCTCCGTACGGGAACATGTCCCTGTAGAGCTGAGGGTGATCAACGTCCTGGAGCGAGTATTTGTACTCACACTCCATCAAAAGATTTCTCTTGTCGTTGAATTCTATAGACATTTATGCACCTCCGGTTTTGAAATAATTGATATATTATAACCCTACCGGCGGGTTTTGCCAATAGGGTTTTTGAAAAAGTTTTGATTTGGTATCACAAAGAATTCGACAGTTTTATGTGTTATTTACACAATCACCAGGTGACCTTGAGAGCAGCCTCCAGATTTCCACTATATTCATAAAAGCTTATCTGCTGTTCCTCACCGTTATTGTCGACATAGCTGTACGGGCGGTCATCCAGGCTGCACCTGCAGATCCCCATGAACTCCAGCCCATCCGGGCTGAACACCCAGATCTCAGGACTGTTTTGGGGATATGTAAGGTTGTAAACTATATCGTCACCGGTTCCATCCATATGTACAAGTACAGGATCTCTCTTCACAAGCACGAATCTTTCTTCACTTGAAGATGCAACTATAAATCCGGTACCCCCGAATGGATAGAACGCTGTTTCGTTAAACTCGTACGTGCGAAGTTTTGTACTGATCATCTTTCCATCAGAGGTTACACAAATTATTGTACTGCTGTTCAGAACAGATTTATTTGAATTGATATATGAGTCCTTCCTGACTAACGCCAGCACCGCCGAACCATGTCCCGCAAACAGCTTTGGGTACGCCTTATCGCTGTAGAGATTATCCGAATCGACTTTTGTCGTGAATGTGACGGCATCTGTCTTTTTATCTCTGATCTCCAGGTTATATGTTCCATCCTGATAATAACATCTGTATATGCAGGATCCGTCCAGATCATCCACAGAAGTATCATATGACAAAGGTGTCTTTATTGCTACTCTGTCAAACAATTCATAATAGTCTACGCTTTTCTCCACTGTCACATTCTTAAGGAGAAGCTTTCCGTCTTCTATTCCCAGCGTGCTGGTCCAGCAGAAATATGATTCTTTCCTGGCCGCAGTATCGTAAGTTCTGACGGCTGACAGCATCCCGCTTATCTCCACTCCGTTGGCAGCCGCAGGATCGCCGTACATCGTTTCAAGCCTGAATTCTATCCTGTCTGCAGTCTCATCTACCTTCCCTGCCCCGTATGCAACCGCAGCCGAAAGAACAATTATCAGCGCAATTAGTATGACCAAATATCTTTTCATGTCAGACCTCCTGCTGCTCAAGAATATCCCTTAGTGGCTTTTTTCCGCGGCACCGCACAAGAGCCGTGATCATGCAGATCACCGATATAATTATCGCAGCGGCAAATGCCACGTGGAATTCATCGTACCATATGTTGTTGATCAGAAGCAGGATCACCGGCGGTATGAATGACAGTATGGGTGTCTGCTTCCTGGCAAAAAGGACTTCCATGTGTGTTGCACAGGCAGTTGCGATGAGTATATACACGATACGGTATATGACCTGCGCAGGATTCGAGAACGACACCAGTGCATGCAGCATCCCGTCCTTTTCGAGATCGATAAGTATTCCATGCGCGTTTCCTGCAAAGGGTTTTCCGGCTTCAAAGATCTTAGCCATAAGAAGGATAAGCCCTGCCTGCACAATTACCAGAGGCACGAAGCACAGTGCATTGAATATGAACTTCATCCATACGCTTCCGCGCTCCGTTACGGACAGCCTCTGCAATGTATAGGAATAAGTCTCGTTCCGCCCCAGGGGCCAGCTCAGGGCCCAGTACATTGCCAGAAAGCCAAGAGCGAATATCCAGCCGTATTTTATCTTTCCGAGAACCTGGAAGAACGTCTGTGTATTCGACTGATCGCCAAGGATCCAGAAACTCAGCATCTGCAGCACTATCATGGTGCCAAGCACCAAAAGCACGCGTTTAAAGCGCATCGCTGCATGCAGTTCCAGCACGCTAAGCCATTTCTTCATGACGCTCCTCCTCCGGTACCAGCTGATCCAGGGCTTCGAATACTCGATCCGACCTGTAGCTGAAGCTCTTCTTGATGTAGTCCATCAGATCCCGGCCGCTTTCTTCAAGTTCCGAAAGCTGCACATCACCTATGATGCGGCCTTTATCGATAAGCACTGCGCGGTTGATGAGCCCGGACACTTCTTCGATAAGATGGGTCGAGAGCAGCACGCACTCATCCGGTCCAAGCATACCCAGCAGCACCTTGTAGAAGTCCTCGCGGTTGAATATGTCGTTGCCGGCAAACGGCTCATCCATTAAGATGTAGTCTGCGCCCTGGCACAGCGCCATGATCACCTCGAACTGGTTCTGCTGACCGGTCGAAAGATGCTTTATAGCCTTATCTTTCGGTAGGGAGAAAAACTCCATCAGTACGTTGAAACGCTTTTCGTCGAAGCTCTCGAAATGGTCTTTGTAGAACTGCGCATGAGCCTTGGCGTCTATGTTCGGGAAGAAGCTGTGCTCGCAGGTTGCAAACGACAGACGCGTGATGTTCTTCCTGGTGACAGGCTCTCCGTCAAGCGTTATGCTGCCGCTATAAGGTATATAGCCGAATATGCTCTTGATAAGCGTGGTCTTTCCGGCGCCGTTGGGACCGAACAGGCCGACGATCTCGCCCGGACGAAGTTGCAGGTCTACGTCTGATAGCGCCTGCGTGCTGCCGTACTTTTTGCTAAGTCCTTTGATCTCTATCATATCAGTGCCCTCCAGATGTCCAGAATGCAGTTCTGCATATCTCCGTAATTTCCCATCTCTATGTATCTTCCGCGGCAGCCCAGCATCATCAGTACAGCCAGGATGAATCCGGCGATCAGCCCGATGACCGGAAGCGACAGGCTCATGAAATGGATCTCGGACCGGCTGCCTGTACGCTTCATGAGGTAGATGCTCCTGCTGTTCGTATAAAAGCTCCTGTAGTTTCGTATCGCCAGCGCAACGCACACTGCTGCGTGCAGCCAGAACCCGGAGAAAGCCCCGCCAATGACATCCATCATTGTTGCGGGCAGACCGTCCATCATCACGTATCTTTCCAGAGCATTGTTCGCCTGGATAGAACAAAGTATCAGGACGAACAGGAATATGGATACGATGAACTCTATGATGATGCGGTATGCAGGTATGTCGGGAGGATTCCATGCTATCTTCTTTTTCATGTCTTATGCCTCCTCCCAGTAATGTGCCATCAGAGCCATAGCCTGTTCCAGCGACAGCCCGCTCTGTTTTAAGGCTGAAGCAGCACTGATGACATCCGCTGCGATAAGCTCCTCGCGAAGCTTTTCGACCCTTTCCGGGGCCGCTTTTACGATGCTCGTGACGCCGTGCGAACTTGCAATGAGCCCTTCCGCCTCAAGCATGCTGAAGGCTTTCTGGGCAGTATTCGGGTTTATGCCGAGCAGCACTGAAAGCGCCCTGCGTGAAGGCAGTTCGTCGCCGTCCTTTACTGTTCCGGAGACAAGCCCGCGCTTTACATACAACAGTATCTGCTGATATATCGGGGTGTTCCCTTCTGCTTTGAAATTGCTGAAATCGATCATTTTATCGTTTTTCACCTCGTGTATTACTCGTGTAGTACACCCCTCGAGTGTATTATACGGCTAGTACACACGCCTGTCAACAGATATTTTGCAAAAAATGAAAAATGGGGACGGTCCTTTATTGGCATTTTGGTAATTATTTCCACTTTACCAATAAAGGACCGTCCCTTTTTGCACTTTTGCAATTATAAAGTCTTTTCTATAAAGTCGTCCATGGCCTTGATGTAGGTCTTTTTGTCGACCAGGTAGCTCATTGCGTGGCCGGCTTTGGGGATGGCCAGACGGGTCACCTTGTCGGGGTTGGCCTTGGCGATCTCGGCGCTCATCTCCTCGGGAACGAAGTCGTCGTCGGCGCCGTGGATGATAAGGACAGGCACTTTAGACCTGCTGACGGTGTCCACCGCGCTGATCTTAGACAGGTTGAAACCGCCGAGGACTCTGGCGCCCAGAATGCCGAAGATTATTGTCCATCCGGGGATCTTCATGTAACCGGCGGCGGTCTTTATGATCTCGCGCGGCGAAGCATACGGGCAGTCTGCCATTATTCCGCGCAGGGTCTTGGGAAATTCCAGGTCCGCGGCAAGAAGCACCGTGGCAGCACCCATCGAAACCCCAACAAGGTAGAACGGAACAGGGCCGTACCTTCTGAGCGCGAAATCACACCAGCTTTTTACGTCCTGCCTCTCGTTGATGCCGAAGCTGATGACGCGGCCGTCGCTTTCGCCGTGGGCGCGCTGGTCGCAGAGCAGGATGTTGAATCCCTTTTCCATCAGATGCAGGGAGCCGCCGCACATGTCCTTTATAGCGGTGCTCTTGTAGCCGTGGAAGCATATGGCTATGGGCGCCACCTCGCTCTGTTTGTAGTAGCGGGCGGATAGTTTAAGACCGTCGAAGGAAGTGGTCTCCACCCTCTCGCAGGGAAGAGCCTGGAACTGCTTGATGAGCTCGAAAGCTTCGTCCTTATACGGCTCGGCGAGCGGGCTGTCCGGATAGTGGAAGTCGTCCGTGTGCCATTTCTTCGGGTAGAAGAAGGTGAACAGGAAGATGCCCACAGTTGCGAGGATGCAGAGCGCCAGCAGCGCGACGATGACCCAGATGATCCACATGATCAAACCTCCGTAGTGTTTGGTGGAGAAGAACCGTCCCTCTCCACCTTAAAGTAGCGTGTTACTGCCTCTGCGGCTTTTGCGTTCATGCCGGGGGCTTTTGCGAGATCTTCGGCTGAAGCTGCCTTTATGGCGTCCACGCTGCCGAAGTGATTTAAAAGCGCCATCTTGCGCTTTTCGCCAATTCCAGGGATCTCGTCCAGGACGGATCTGTGCATCGCCTTTCCGCGCAGGCTGCGGTGATACTCTATGGCGAAGCGGTGAACTTCTTCTTGTATGCGCCCGCAGTACGAGAACAGCTCGTGCCTGCCCTTAAGCGGCGTATCCTCTCCCTCGTAGAGCATGGCGCGGGTACGATGTTTGTCGTCCTTTACCATGCCGGCTACGGGTATGTCAAGCTTGAGCGCGGCAAGTACCGACTTTGCGGCATTCACCTGCCCGGCCCCGCCGTCCATGAATATCGCGTCGGGAAGATCCTTAAAGCCGGGATCTCCGTCCACGGCTTTTCTGAAGCGCCTGAACAGGACCTCTATCATGCTGCCAGTGTCGTCAGCGCCTTCTATGGTCCTTATCTTAAAGCGCCTGTACGCTTTCTTAAGAGGCCTTCCGTCATCGAATACTACCATTGCTCCGACGGAATCCGTTCCCTGTATGTGCGAGATATCGTAGGATTCCACGCGGTGTATGCGTGCTCCGAGTTCCTCTCCGAACACCTCTTTGAGCTGTTTTCTTACAGCTTTGTCTTTTTCTATCTGCCTCTGGGCGCGCTCGTCTATGTCTTTGAGCATCATCTGGGCATCCTTGCGGACGACATCCATAAGAGCCCTTTTCTCTCCCCTCGCGGGAACAGTAAGAGTCACGGAAGAGCCCCTCATATCCGACAGCCACTGTGAAAGAAGCTCTGATTCTTCCGGGAGCTGCGAAAGCAGTATCTCCTTTGGAACTGTAAGGCTTTCGGGATAGTAGCGCTTTATGAATTCCGACAGAAGGTGCGCGTAGGATTCACCTCCTGTATCTCCCAGGAAGAAGCTCTCGCGGCCGGACAGCTTGCCCTGCCTCACGGCAAACACCAGAGCATGCGCGCCAGCAAGCCCGCTGACAAGGATGACTATATCAAGATCCTCCGGGCGGCTCAGCACCACGCGCTGTTTTTCCTGAAGGCTGTCTATCGCTGCGAGCTGGTCGCGTATTACTGCCGCGTCCTCAAAACGAAGCTCGGCTGCAGCCTTCTCCATCCTCGAATCCAGTTCCTTTACGAGCTCCCTGTCCTTTCCGGCAAGAAAATCCATGGCCTTTTCCACGGACTTCATGTACTCCTCGCGGTCCACGCCGCCCCGGCATATCCCGCGGCACTGGTGGATGTGGTAGTTGAGGCACGGCGTAAAGCCTTCCGGGAAGCTCTGCGCATTGCAGCGCTTCAGGCAGTACACCGAATTCAGCAGGCTGATCATGGTATTTACCGAACCTGCGTCCGCGTAAGGCCCGAAGTATTTCGAACCGTCGTTTACCACGCGTCTGGTCTTGAGCACCCTGGGGTACTGCTCCTTTAATGTGACTTTGATGTACGGATAGGTCTTGTCGTCGCGCAGCACTATGTTGTACTTGGGGCGGTAGCGCTTTATGAGATTGCACTCAAGTATCAGCGCTTCCATCTCGGAACCTGCGGTAATGTACTCGAACTCCGCTATATGCTTTACCATCTCCCGGGTCTTGGGAGTCTGGTTTTTGGACGACTGAAAATACTGGCGCACCCGGTTTCGCAGGGAAACAGCTTTGCCGACGTATATTATCTGCCCGAACTCGTCCTTGTGCAGGTAGCACCCAGGACTGTCCGGCAGCTTTTTCAGTTCTTCTTTAATGTCGAACATCTAGAAAAGGCCTTTGTCCCTTTCCCTTTCTCTTTCTTCAGCCTCGCGGCGGGCTTTGGCGCGCGCGGCCTTGCGCTTCTTGATCCTTTCGCTCTTGATCTTGAGGGCGCCTATGTAGCCTGCGAAGATGAGGAAAGCGGCAATTATGACAAAGAGCAGTATCTTGCCTATCTTCTTTACGACCTCGTCACTGATGCCGAAGTTGGAAAAGAATCCGCCCTCCTTTACAGCAGCTGCCGTTACGATCTCGTATTCTCCCGCAAACTCGCCGTCGTGCTTTACAGTCACCTTTCCGCAGACCGTGCCCTGGTTGAACGGCGCCTTTATGGTCTTGTCGAGCTCCACGTCGTAGGTGATCATGGAATCGTCCTGATCCGAAGAAAGCGTCGCGTACACGTCGCTTGCCAGCACGGCTGACACCTTGTTGGTCTTGCCTTTTTTGACCTTCAGGGTGCCCATTTCCATGCCCATCTTAAGCACCGATACCGTACGGTAGTTGGCAAAGGCCCAGTCAAGAAGCTTGATAGAATCCACGAAGCGCTCGTAGCTTCCGTTAGAATCGCCGTCAGAGTGCAGCACTATAGTGAGCATGGTGCTGCCGTCCCTTGTGGCAGCCGCAGCAAGGCAGCCCCTTGCCTGAGGAGTGTGGCCTGTCTTGATTCCTATGCAGCCTTCGTATTTTGGGGTGCGGCGGCTGCTACCCACGTACATGGTGTGGGTGGTATCGTTGAGCAGCCAGTTGGTGGTGGTTATGGTCTCTACAGTTTCGGGTTTTTCAGCGCCCTTGCCGCGGGTGAGTTTATAGGCTTCGCTGCGGACTATGTCGCGGAAGACCGGGCTCTGCATGGCAGCCCTTGTTATAATTGCCATGTCGTGAGCGGTGGTATAGTGGTCGTCAGCGTGCAGGCCGTTGGGATTTACGAAGTTGGTTCCTGTGCAGCCCAGCTCTTTGGCCTTATCGTTCATGAGCTTGCAGAACTCGGAAACGCTGCCGGAAACGGCCTTGGCCAGAAGCACCGCAAGGTCGTTGCAGGAACCTATCATCATGGCGTAGAGCGCGTCCTTTGCACTTATCTGCTCGCCGTTCTTCATCTTAAGGCGCGATCCGCCGGTGGACGCTACTTCCTCGTCAGCCTTGAGAGTCTTTCCCATGCTGAGGTTTTCCAGCACCACTAACGCGGTAAGTATCTTGGTAAGACTCGCCGGATAGAGCTGCGTATCAGCACCCTTTTCGAAGAGCACCTCGCCTGTGGTGAAGTCCATCACGACGGCGCCCTCGGCAGTTATATCCGGGACGTCCGATACCGCGTGCGCGGGCACCAGGCATGCCCCGGCAAGCAGCACAGCTGCAAGAAAAACAGATAAAAACTTCTTCATGGCTCACCTCTTACAAAAGCGTCCTGAGTTTTGCCAGAGCCCGGCCCCGGTGACCGTGCTCGTTCTTGTAGCTCTGGGGCATCTGCGCGAATGTGCGGCGCCTGCCCTGGGGTATGAATATGCAGTCGTAGCCGAAACCGCCTGTGCCCTTTTCCTCGTAGGCGATGTGCCCCGGACACTCCCCGCGCGCCACGAGCTTGCGTCCGTCAGGGTACACCAGAGTTATGACGCATACGAACATGGCTGTGCGCTTCTTATACGGCAGGCCTTCGAGCTGCTTAAGTATCATCTTTCTTGCGGCAGCGTCGTCGCCGTGCACTCCGCTGTAGCGGGCGGAATTCACTCCCGGCGCCCCGCCAAGAGCGTCCACAAAAAGCCCCGAATCGTCTGCTATGGCGGGCTCACCCGTCATATCGCAGATAGCCTTGGCCTTTATGTAGGAATTTTCCTCGCAGGTGCTGCCTGTTTCATCTATCTGAACATCGCCAAGACCAACGTCCGCCTGAGACACGAGCCCCAGCCCGAAGTCCTTCGTGATCTGGCTTATCTCGTTTAATTTGTTTTTATTTTGCGTAGCTGCAATAATTCTCATATCAGTTCTCCGAGAAGTATGGTATAATCTATTTGGTATATTATATCTCATATTATGCCTACATTTCAAACAAAGTTGTAAAGGAAAAACAAAATGGTACAGATAAACGCAGAAGGAGCTCTTTCGTTCCTCAAGGAAGCACCGGATTACGAAGCCGCAAAGAAGGCTCTTAAAACACTTCTTGAAGGCACAGGAGCCGGGAACGACTACGTAGGATGGGTAAAGCTCCCGTTCGATTTCGACAGAGAAGAACTGGCCCGCATAAAGGCCTGCGCAAAGCGCATACACGACAACGCCGAAGCCCTGGTAGTAATAGGCATAGGCGGCTCATACCTGGGGGCAAGGGCTGTTATAGAAGCCATGCTTAGCCCCCGCTTCAACGAAGTTGCGGCAAAACGCCCGAAGATCTATTTCCTGGGCAATGGCATAAACGGAGAAGATCTGGCGCAGGTACTGCAGCTTGTTGACGGAAAATCTGTTTATGTAAATGTCATCTCCAAGTCCGGCACCACGCTGGAACCTGCCCTCGCATTCAGGATCTTCAAGGACTACATAGAAAAGCACTTCGGAAAGAAGGAAGCCCAAGAGCGCATAGTCTGCACTACGGACAAAGCCCGCGGAGCTCTCAAAAAACTCGCCGAGGCGGAAGGTTACGAGTGCTTCGTAGTGCCCGACGACATCGGCGGCCGTTACAGCGTGCTCACCCCGGTAGGCCTTCTTCCGATCGCGGCAGCAGGAATAGACGTTGACAGGCTCATGGCAGGCGCAGCCGCTCAGGCAGAGATCACTAAAAAGGACTGCCCGGATTGCAATCCGGCTCTCAAATATGCCGCGGTGCGCCAGGCGCTCTACAGACAGCTCGACAAAAAGGTCGAGATACTCTCCTGCCCCTCCGAAAGCGTGCGCTTCATAGCCGAATGGTGGAAGCAGCTCTACGGCGAATCCGAGGGCAAGCAGCACATGGGCATATTCCCCGCATCCTGCGTGTTCACGGCGGACCTCCACTCCATGGGCCAGTACATCCAGGACGGCGAGCGCATACTCATGGAGACCTTCCTCAGCTTCGACGAGCCTGATATAAAGGTCGAGGTCCCCTTCTCCGAGGAGAACGGCGACGGCCTCAACTACGTAGCGGGCAAGGAATACCGCCAGGTATACGCGGCAGCCCAGGAAGGAGTAAAGCGCGCCCATATGAAGGGCGGCGTTCCGTGCATGGAGATCAGCGCTCCAAAGCTCGACGAAGAGTCCCTTGGCGCACTGATATACTTCTTCGAGGCTGCCTGCGGCATCTCCGGATACATGCAGGGCGTAAACCCCTTCGACCAGCCCGGAGTCGAGGAGTACAAGAAGAACATGTTCGCGCTTCTGGGAAAGAAATAGCACGTCAACTATATCCAATTTTCATAGATAAGGAGCAACCACTATGGCTGACTACAGACAAAAATACGAGCTTTGGAAGAGCGATCCGTTCTTCGACGAGGCCACCCGCGCCGAGCTTGCGGCCCTCACCGACGAAAAAGAGATCGAGGACCGCTTTTACAGGGACCTCGAGTTCGGTACCGGCGGAGCCAGAGGCCTCATGGGCGCAGGCACCAACCGTTTCAATTCGTACAACGTTCGCAGGATAAGCACCGGCTTTGCCGCCTACCTGCTGAAGGCCTTCGGCGAGGACGCCAAAAAGCGCGGGGTAGCCGTAGCATTTGATACAAGGAACAATTCCAGAGAATACGCAAGGCAGACCGCGCTCACCATGTGCGCGGCCGGCATCCCGGCTTACCTCTACACCTACACCTGCCCCACCCCCATGCTGTCCTTTACAGTAAGGCAGCTAGGCTGCTGCGGAGGCGTCATAGTCACCGCCAGCCACAATACCAAAGAGTACAACGGCTACAAGGCCTACGACGAGACAGGCTGCCAGCTCTACCCCTACACGGCGGACGCTGTAATAGCTGAAGTAAACAAGGTCGATATCACAAAGACCATCATCATGGAAGAGAACGTCGCGGCGGCAAAAGGCCTCCTCCACTACATAGGAAGCGAGATGATGGACCGCTACATAGCCGCGGTGGAAGGCGAAGCAAACCCGATCAGCGCGGAGGTAAAAGCTGCTCTCAAGGCTGTCTACACACCGCTGCACGGCGCGGGCTTCGTACCCGTGACAAGAGTTCTTGCGGACCTGGGCTACACCGGAGTATCCGTCGTTAAGGAGCAGGTAAAGCCCGACGGAAACTTCCCGACCGTCACCTCCCCCAACCCCGGAGACGAGAGCGCTATGAAGCTGGCTATGGACCAGGCGGTACGCGAAGGCGCGGACATCGCCGTAGGTTCCGACCCCGACGCTGACCGCATAGGTATGGCTGCCCTGGACAAGGACGGAAGCTTCATCTTCTTCTCAGGAAACCAGATCTGCGCCCTTCTCATAGAGTACCTGCTCGAAAGGCGCAAGGAGCAGCTCAAGCCCAACTCCTGCCTCATTACCACAGTCGTAACAAGCGAGCTCGGCTCTGATATCGCAAGGGCCTACGGACTTTCCGTCGAGGAAGTGCTCACAGGCTTCAAGTTCATAGGAGAGCGCATGAACAGGCTCGAAGAGAGCGGCGAAAAGACCGTGGAATTCGGCTACGAGGAGAGCAACGGCTGCCTCATTGGCGACTACGTCCGCGACAAGGATTCCGCCACAGCCATCATGATGATATGCGAGATGGCAGCATGGTATAAGTCCAAAGGCATCAGCATGTGCGACGCCATCAGGAACATATACAAGAAGTACGGCTACTATCTGGACCATCTGGACAACTTCGTGTTCACCGGAAAGGAAGGCGCGGAAAAGATCGCCTCCATCAACAGGAAGCTCCGCGAGCTGGGCACTTCCCTTTCGCCCGACATCGCGTCCATGAAGGACTTCGAAAAAGGCATAGACGGCCTTCCGCCTTCGGACGTGCTCAAATACTGGTTCAAGGACGGTTCATGGCTGGCCATCAGGCCTTCCGGCACCGAGCCCAAGACCAAGGTCTACTACTGCATCAAGGACAACGACAGACAGGCCGCTGAAAAGGCGCTGGCAGGCCGCCAGGCTCTTATAAAAGGCGTCATCGACAGCCTGTAAAACGGACCTGAGACATGGATATAAAGACATACACACAAAAGCATAAAGACGACATCTACCTGTTCAACCAGGGTACCTTTTACAAGGCTTACGAGATGCTCGGCGCCCACCCCGCCGAAGAAGACGGCAAAAAAGGCACCAGATTCTCGGTCTGGGTCCCCGGCGCTAAAGCAGTCGCTGTGGAAGGCGATTTCAACGGCTGGAGCAAGGACGCTGACCAGCTGCAGCCCGTAGGGACCAGCGGGATATGGACAGGCTTCGTTCCGGGCGCTTCTGAAGGCCAGGCCTACAAGTTCTACATAACCAGCAAGCGCGGCTCTTCCTTCGACAAAGCGGATCCCTACGCGTTCTGGTCCGAGATGAGGCCCAAGTCGGCTTCCATAATACGCACCCTCGGCTACGAGTGGCACGACTCCGCGTGGCTGGAAAAACGTGCCAGGACCAACCACTTCGAGCAGCCCAAGAACATCTACGAAGTGCACCTGGGCTCCTGGAAGCGCCACACAGAACAGCAGGGAGAAGCCCAGTACTACAGCTACGAAGAGCTTGCCGACGAGCTCGTCCCTTACGCCAGGAAGATGGGCTACACCCATCTTGAGATAATGCCTGTCATGGAGCACCCGCTGGATGATTCCTGGGGCTACCAGGTCACCGGCTACTTCTCCGCGACTTCGCGCCACGGCACGCCGCAGGGCCTGATGAAGCTCATAGACAAAGCCCACCAGCACGGCCTGGGAGTCATACTTGACTGGGTGCCGGCGCATTTCTGCAGGGATCAGCACGGCCTCATCAAGTTCAACGGCTACAAGCTCTACGAAAAGCGCGAACATCCCCAGTGGGGCACGCTGATCTTCGACTACGGCCGCCCCGAGGTCAAGAGCTTCCTTCTCTCCAGCGCGTACTTCTGGCTGGAAAAGTACCACGCCGACGGAATACGCGTGGACGGCGTCAGCTCCATGCTCTACCTCAACTTCGGCATTGACGACCCGGCCCAGAAAACTTTCAACAAGTACGGCGAGGAAGGAAACCTGGAAGCCATAGACTTCCTGCGCAGCCTCTCCGACATGGTAGGCCAGCGCTTCCCCGGCGTCATAACCGCGGCCGAGGAAAGCACCGCGTGGCCCATGGTCACCTACCCGCCCAAAGACGGCGGACTGGGCTTCCACTACAAGTGGGACATGGGCTGGATGAACGACACGCTCCGCTACATCTCAACGGACTACCTGTTCAGAAAGCACGACCACAACAAGCTCACCTTCTCCATGATGTACGCCTTCTCGGAGAACTTCATCCTGCCCCTCTCGCACGACGAGGTGGTGCACGGAAAGCGCTCCATCATAGGGCGCCAGCAGGGAGATTACGACAGGCAGTTTGCAGGCCTTAAGGTCCTTGCCGCCTACCAGATGACGCATCCCGGCGGAAAGCTCAACTTCATGGGCAACGAGATAGCGCAATTCATCGAATGGCGCTTCTACGAGCAGCTGGAGTGGTTCCTCCTGGACTACGAAAAGCACAGCGACTACCACGAATACGTAAAGAAGCTCAACCACATTTACCTTAAGAACAAGGAGTTCTGGGAGGTGGACCACAGCTGGGACGGCTTCACGTGGATAGACGCCAACGACAACGAAAAGAGCATACTCGTCTACTCAAGGTGGAGCAAGAGCCGCGTAAACCCCGCGGTGTGCATACTCAACTTCGGATGGAACGGCCAGGACGGCTACAGGGTCGGAGTCCCCAGGCCCGGCAGGTACCAGGTGCTCATCAACAGCGAAGATCCCGGCGCCGAAGGCGTCATACTCGAAGCGGACCACACACCCTGGATGGGCCAGGAATGGTCCGTGCAGCTGGATCTTCCCCAGACTTCGGCAATAATACTTAAACATACAAGGAGAAAATAACTGCATGTCTTTTCACAGACTGAACAACAAGGAAATGTTCAAGGGCGCGTACCTTGACATGCTGAACGACACTTTTTCAAAACCCGCAGAAGAATGCACCAAGTGGGAGCAGTACGAAGCCCTGGTGTACCTCATCAACAAGAACGCGGAGGAAGCCCGCGAGGAATCCAGGCAGATCCACCGCGAAAAGAACGACAAGAAGGTCTACTACTTCTCCATGGAGTTCCTCATCGGAAAGCTCCTGGAGAACTACCTCATAAACACCGGCCTTAAGGAAGTAGTCGAAGAAGGCCTCAAGGACCTCGGCATCAAACTGGAAGACCTGTACGAGATGGACCCGGATCCGGGCCTTGGAAACGGCGGCCTTGGAAGGCTCGCTGCCTGCTTCATGGACTCACTTGCCTCCATGAACATATACGGCACAGGCATGGGCATACGCTACCGCTTCGGCCTCTTCAGGCAGAAGATCGAGAACGGCTACCAGGTGGAATACCCCGACGCATGGCTCAAAAACGGCTATCCCTGGGAGACTCCCAACCCCGCTGACAGCGTGGAAGTGCGATTCGGAGGCGTTGTGGACAGGCGCTGGGAGAACGGCCACATGGTGTTCGAGCACAGGGATTACACTGCTGTCAAGGCCATCCCCTACAACGTCAACATCATAGGCCAGGGCGGCGAGAGCGTAAACAGGCTAAAGCTCTGGAGCGCTTCGCTGGCAAACGATACCCTGGATATGGAAGCTTTCAACCGCGGCGACTACAGCAAGGCATTAAAGCAGAGCGCCGATATAGAAGCCATCAACTGCATACTCTACCCCGACGATTCCATGGGAGAAGGCAGAAGGCTGCGCCTGATGCAGGAATACTTCTTCGTAGCGGCAGGCATGGCGTCCATAATCAGGAATTACAAGAAATTCTACGGTCTGGACAGCTGGAAGGAGATGCCGCAGCACATAAGCATACACATAAACGACACCCACCCCACCCTCTGCATACCCGAGCTCATGAGGATACTCGTGGACGAGGAAGGCCTGGAGTGGGACGACGCCTGGGAGATAACCAAGGGCACGATCTCTTTCACCAACCACACGGTGCTTCCCGAGGCTCTTGAAAAGTGGCACATAGGCCTCATGCAGAGCCTTCTTCCCAGGGTCTACATGATCATCGAAGAGATAGACCGCCGCTGGCGCGATCACCTTAACAACATGGGAAAAGGCGGCCACGACATACTCAAGTGGACCGCTATCCTCTGGGACGGCGAGGTGCGCATGGCCAACCTGTCCATAATAGGAAGCCATTCGATAAACGGCGTCGCCAAGCTGCACTCAAAGATACTCATGGAGGACGTGTTCCGCAAGTTCTACGGCATCATGCCCGAGCGCTTCAACAACAAGACCAACGGAGTATCGCACAGGCGCTTCCTGGTTCAGTCCAACCCTGATCTTGCGGACCTGATCACGGACACCGTAGGGGACGGCTGGATCCACGACATGACTCTTTGTGAAAAGCTGTTGGAGCACAAAGACGACCCCGCCATGATCCAGAGGCTCGCGCAGATAAAGCGCATAAACAAAGTGCGCCTGTCCAACTACATCATGAAGAACGGCGGCCCGGCGGTAGACCCGGACAGCATCTTCGACATACAGGTAAAGCGCATCCACGCCTACAAGAGGCAGCTGCTCAACGCTTTCAAGGTGCTGGATCTTTACAACACCCTGAAGAACGACCCGGGCCTTGATATGGAGCCGGTGACCTTCATATTCGCAGGAAAGGCCGCTCAGGGCTACGCCTACGCCAAAGAGATCATCAAGTTCATCAACAGCGTCGCTAAGGTGGTCAACTCGGATCCCGCTGTAAACCAGAAGATAAAGGTCGTCTTCATCGAAAACTTCTGCGTTTCCAACGCGCAGCTCATCTATCCTGCGGCTGACATCTCCGAGCAGATCTCCACCGCCGGCAAGGAAGCTTCCGGCACCGGCAACATGAAGTTCATGATGAACGGCGCCATAACCCTCGGCACCCTCGACGGAGCCAACGTCGAGATCAAGGAAGTCGTAGGCGACGAGAACATAAAGATATTCGGTCTCACCGCGGACGAGACCGCCGCTTTCTACATGCAGGGCGGCTACAGCGCATCCCAGACCGCAGCGGAAGACCCACGCCTCACGCTGATGCTGAACCAGCTCGTAAACGGCTTCTTCTCTTCCTGCGGCACCGATTTCTGGGGCATATACGACGCGATGCTAAAGCACAACGACGAGTACTTCGTGCTAAAGGACTTCGCTTCCTACGTTCAGGCGTGGAAGGAGCTTACGGCTGTGCACGGCGATAAGCAGGCATGGAACCGCATATCGCTTGCCAACATCGCAAGATCAGGCTACTTCTCAAGCGACCGCTCCATTGCGGAATACGCTGAGGATATATGGAAGATATAGCATTTTAGGAGGCTGACATGTACAGGAAAGACTGCATTGCAATGCTCCTTGCCGGTGGGCAGGGAACACGGCTGGGCGACCTTACCAGCAACATCGCAAAACCCGGCGTATCGTTCGGAGGGAAATACCGCATCATCGATTTTTCACTTTCGAACTGCACTAATTCCGGCATAGACACCGTCGGAATACTCGTGCAGTACAGACCGGGCTCGCTGAACCAGTACCTCGGAAACGGCGCCGCGTGGGACCTCGACCCCAACGACGGCGGAGCGCAGGTGCTCTCCCCTTACGCTACGCAAAAAGGCGGAGCCTGGTACGAAGGTACGGCTGACGCCATCTACCGCAACATCGAGTTCATAGATACCTATGACCCTAACTACGTACTGATACTCTCCGGCGACCACATCTACAAGATGGACTACGCCAAGATGCTCAAGGCCCACAAGAAGAACAACGCGGACCTTACGGTATCTGTGATCGAAGTCCCCTGGGAAGAGGCCAGCCGCTTCGGCATCATGACTCTGGGCGAAAACGACACCATAGTCAAGTTCACCGAAAAGCCCAAGAACCCCGACAGCAATACCGCTTCCATGGGTATATACATCTTCTCCTGGCCGGTGCTGCGCAAGGCTCTCATTGAAGACCACGCGGATCCCTCATCCGAAAAGGACTTCGGAAAGAACATCATTCCAAGACTCCTCGGCGAAGGAAAGAAGCTATACGGATACCGCTTCAGCGGATACTGGAAGGACGTAGGCACCATAGACAGCTACTACGAAGCCCAGATGGAGATACTCGAAAAGGATGCTCCGTTCGATATCTTCGAAAGGAAGATGAGGGTCTTCTCGAACTCCAACTTCAAGCTTCCCGGCTACATAGGCCGCGGCGTTAAGACAAAGGACAGCCTCATCTGCAACGGCTGCATAATAAACGGCGACGTCACACACTCCATAATGGGCACCGCCTCCGAGATAGGCGAAGGGTCCGAGATAAAGGACAGCATAATACTGCCTAGCGCTGTCATAGGCAAGAACTGCACTCTGGTTCGCACCATAGTAAACGAGGGAGTCACCGTTCCCGACGGCACAAAAGCCGGAAGCGCGGACGGCCCCATCACAGTTATAGGCAGATAAGTACGGATCAAGGAGACTGATATGAAAAACGTTTTCGGTATAATATTTGCCAACTACACAGCAGAAGGCTTCGGTGCGCTGCTGAGCCAGAGGACCATAGCCTCCCTGCCCTACGGCGGAAGATACAGACTTATAGATTTCCCCCTGTCCAACATGATCAACTCGGGTATCACGACGGTGGGAGTTATAATGCCCTCCTCCTACAGGTCCCTCATCGACCACATAGGAAGCGGCAAGGAATGGAACCTCGACAGGAAGATAGGCGGGCTGTTCATACTGCCCGGCACCATCTACGGAGGACACAACACCCAGGAGAGCATAATGCTTTCCGACCTTCTCACGAACTCGCGCTACATCCAGAGGCGCGAATCCGAGACCTACGCCCTTATCGCATCGTCCAACAAGGTCTACAACATGGACTACAGGCCCATGGTAGAGCAGCACATCGAAAGCGGCAAGACCGTGACCTTCGCTTTCTACAGGGACAAGGCCGGCAATCCCAGAAAGCTGGAGACCCTTATCGTAAACCGCGACGCGTTGATGACACTGGTCAACGACTTCGCGAGCTACTCGCACCTGGATCTTGCGAAGCTCCTGCAGAAAGAGATCCCGGCCGAAGATATCGGAAGATACGAGTTCAGCGGCTATGTAAAGAACGTGGACAGCGTGCAGGACTACCTTGAGGCAAGCTTCGACCTTCTGGATCCGGCTGTCCAGGACGAGATCTTCAGGGGTCAGCGCACCATCTACACCAAGACTCAGGACGAAGCTCCTACATTCTACGGCGACGACGCCAAAGTCGATAACTCCCTGATATCCGCAGGATGCGAGATCGACGGCACCGTGGAGAACTGCATACTCTTCAGAAACGTAAAGGTCGCAAAAGACGCCGTCCTTAAAAACTGCATAGTCATGCAGCACACAACGATAGGTGCCGGGGCGAACCTGGAAAATATGATCATGGACAAGTACATCACTGTCAACGAGGGCGTAAAGATAACAGGAAACCCCGAGAAACCCATGATAATAAGAAAGAACGCGGTGCTATGATATGAATGACAAGATAAAAATACTTTTCGCAAGCTTCGAGGCTGC